>NZ_OY762267.1:4210000-4510000 GCF_963665245.1 uncultured Paludibaculum sp. | reverse complement strand
TCCCGGCCCGCCGTGTAGCGTGACCCGAACTCCTGCACTCGTTCGACGAGATGGTTCGGCTTCAGCAGCATGATGTCGGCCCGGTCCCACTTCGGCACGCCGTCACCGTTGTAGTTCGACGATACACGGTAGCTCGTAATCGCCGATTCCCACGTGTTCGCCACGATCGTTTGCCAGAACAGCCACAACCGCTTGTCTCGATCGAGAAACAATGTCGGATTGGTGTCCGGAAAGCCCGGCTCGTCAGCCAGCACAAAGGGCGCCGACCATGCTTTTGCACCCCTCCTCTTCCGTGCCCCCATGATCTGTACGTCATCGGCCTGCCGCTCGCCCGAGCCTCGGTACCAGCACACAAACAGATCGCCATTCGGTAGATAGAGAATGCTCGACGCATGGTTGTGCTTCACGTCGAGCGGAAAGATGTCGTCCTTTTCGAGAAGCGGTTTCTCAGCCAGAGCGCTGCCGGCCAGCAACAAGGCCGTGACGATCGTGCGGGACAAGGGAGTGGTCATCGCGATGTGAGCCATTCTCTCGCATTGCGCGGCGTTTGGGGGAGCAGGGCCGCTACACTACTGGAAGTACAATGAATCCCGCTCTGCTATCGCTGGCCGTCGCTCTTTCCTTTTTGACTCTCAACGCTCAGTCCTGGGTCCCGCAAACCAGCCCCACCACGGCATCCTTACGTGGCGTCCGGGCGATTAGCGATCACATCGTCTGGGCCAGCGGCGCCAACGGAACCTTTCTCCGTACCGTAGATGGTGGAGAACACTGGACCGCCGGGCAGGTGCCAGGCGCCGAGAAGCTCGATTTCCGCGGCATCTGGCCGGTCAATGAGAACATCGCCTACCTCATGAGCGCTGGCCCCGGCCCGTTGTCTCGCATCTACAAGACCGAAGACGCTGGCGCCCATTGGACCCTCCAGCTCACTCAATCCAACGCCAAAGGCTTCTTCGACAGCATCGCCTTCTGGGATGGCCACACGGGCCTAATCCTGGGCGACCCTGTGGACGGCAGCGCGGAACTTCTCTTCACTGAGGACGGCGGCCTCCACTGGAATCGCCTCACGACACCCCCGGCTCTGCCGGGTGAAGGCGCCTTTGCAGCCAGCAATACGTGCGTCTTCGTCAGCGGCCGCCGCGACGCCTGGTATGTCACGGGCGGTCCTGGTGCTGCACGGGTCTTTCGTTCCCGTAACTCCGGCCGCGGCTGGAAAGTAGCCGCCGCGCCCATTCGCAACGACGCACCAGGGGCCGGCATATTCTCGGTGGCCTTCCGTGACGACGACCACGGCGTCGTGGTGGGAGGCGACTATTCGAAGGATAAGGAAGCCAGGCAGACCGCCGCCTTCTCGACCGACGGCGGCAAGACCTGGAAACCCTCCGCGAACGGCCCGGCCGGTTTCCGCTCGGCCGTGAAGTATCTGCCGAAGGCGCGGGTGTGGGTCGCAACAGGCACTTCCGGCTCCGACATCTCACGGGACGACGGCCGAACCTGGACGAAGTTCGACGAAGGTGCCTTCAACGCTTTGACCTTCACCCGGGACGGCTCAACAGGCTGGGCCGTGGGCCCCAAGGGCCGCATCGCCAGGTACCGAAGTGGCAACGCCCGCTGACCAGCCACGAGTGGCCCTCAGGGATGGCAGGGATGGCAGCTTGACTGCCCGTTGCGGCTTGGATAAGCTCGTCGCGCTCGGGCGCTCATCCACAGGCTTATATTGCCAGACCCGTCAAGAATCAACATCTGAGCGCTCGCCGGAGATGCGAGTTCAATGATGCAACGTCGAACGTTCTGCGCTCTACCCCTGGCAGTTCCCAGTTCATTCTCGTCTCAAAGTGGGACCCCTGCTGGAGACCCTGGCGCCCCATCGGCAGCGATCGAGCGCTGGAAAGACCACCGCTTTGGGATGTTCATCCATTGGGGCCCGGTGAGCATCGTGGGCACGGAGATCGGCTGGTCCCGAGGCGGTGAGCGACGCGGCCGTCCGGAGACCAAAACTGGCGATGTCCCCGTGGAGGTCTACGACAACCTGTACCGCAAGTTCAACCCCGTCAAATTCAACGCGGACGAGTGGGTCCAACTGGCCAGGGACGCGGGCATGAAGTACCTAGTGTTCACGACGAAACACCACGATGGCTTCTGCAACTTCGACACAAAGCTCACCGACTACAGAGTCACCAGCCCGCGCTGCCCTTATGGGAAGGACATCGTCCGCATGCTCTCCGATGCCTGCCGGCGTGGCGGCCTCGACTGGGGCGTCTACTATTCGCAGCCCGACTGGCACCATCCCGACTACCGCAATGGGCCGGCTCATGCAAAGTACATCGAATATCTGCACGGGCAGGTCCGCGAGTTGCTCACGGGCTATGGCCCGACGAGGATGTGGTTCTTCGACGGACTCGGCGGCAAGGCTGAGGATTGGGATGCTCCGCGCCTGTTGCGGATGATGCGCCAACTGGAGCCGGAACTGGTCATCAACAACCGCGCCGGTCTGCCCGCCGACAACGACACACCGGAGCAGCGCATCGGCCTATTCCAGAACAAGCGGCCCTGGGAGACTTGCGCCACCGTGGGCCGGCAGTGGGCCTATAAGCCGGACGACACTCTGCGCTCCACGGAGGAGTGCCTGCGCGGTTTGGTGTGTTGCGCCATCGGAGACGGCAACCTCCTCTTCAACGTTGGGCCGAGGCCGGACGGACTCATTGAGCCGTCCCATGCAGCGCGGCTGCGTGAGATGGGCACATTCCTGAAGAGGTACGGCGAGAGCATCTACGCCACCCGCGGAGGCCCCTTCATTGCGCCCGACGAGAAGAGGCGTCCGGCCCACGCCGAGGGCTTCGCGCTGGCCGAAGGTAGTTGGTGGGGCGGCAGCACACACAAGGGGAATTCCATCTACCTGCACATCCTGCGCTGGCCCTCCGACAGCATCGAGCTCCCCGCCATTCCGCTGAAGATCGTGCGGCACAGCATCCTCTCCGGCACAGGCCAGGCGGACGTGAAACAGACCGCCGCGAGCATTCGTGTCAGCGTGCCGGCCGGGCAACGAGGCGCGGTGGACACCATCGTCAAGCTCGAACTCGATGGCGACGCGGGCACCATCCCAGCTCGATAGGGTGGGGTGGGTGATGCATCAAACTGAGAACTGTCTATTGAAGCTCGACCGGATGAACAAGGCCCTGCGGCATCAGGAGCCCGACCGCGTCCCGGTGAGCGACTTCTTCTGGGGCGGCTTCCTACAGCGTTGGCGAGAGGAACTCGGACTGTCCGCGGGCACCGACATCTACCGCTACTACGATCTCGACTGGCAAGTGGTGAGCCCGAATATGGACCCGCACATCCGGCCGTTCGAGATCCTGAACGACGACGCGACCGAGGTGACCGTCCGCACCGGATTCGGCGCAACGATCCGGAAGAAATTCGACCAGGCGATGCCCGCGTTCCTCGCCTTTGAGACCAGCACCATTGAGGAGATGGCGTCGTTCCAGTTCGACGACGCGTTTGATGAACGGCGCTATCTCCGCCAAGGTGATGATCAGATCAACGGCGTGGGCGACGGCTTCGCGCGCGACATCGCTCCTTTCGTCGATCGTATCGCCGCGATCTACGAAGACTTCCCGGTTTTCGGCTCAGTCTGCGAAGCGCACGAGATGTTGTGGCGCATCATCGGGTCGGAGAACGTCATGCTCTGGATGGGGTTGTACCCGGATGCCATTGCGCGGTTTGTTGAGCGCCTGCACGAGTTCAATCTGGGCCTGCTGCGGGCACAGATCCAGGCTGCCCAGGGGAGACTGGCGGGCATCGTGATCTGGGGCGACGTCGCTTACAAGAAGGGCATGCTGTTCTCGCCGGCGTTCTGGCGGCAGCACTTCAAACCGGGCGTCAAGGCGATGATCGACGAATGCCACAGCCATGGCCTGCCGGTCATCTATCACGGCTGCGGTAACGTCAGCCGGATCTTCGAGGACTTCATTGAGATTGGGGTGGACGCTTACAATCCACTGGAGGCAAAGGCGGGGCTCGACGTGGTGGAGCTGCGGCGCAGGTACGGTCACGGTATTGGCTTCTGCGGCAACATGGACGTGCAATTGTGGGCGGCCGGCAGCAGGGAGGCGTTGCGGGCCGCGGTACTCACCAAACTCAATGCGGCCAAGGGTGGCGGCTTCATCTTCCAGTCGGATCACTCGGTGCCCTCCAACGTACCCGGCGAGAGTTACGACTACGTGGTCCAGTTGGTGCGCAGTCACGGGGTCTACCCTCTCCGGCTCGACGAGTTCGACCTGGCCGATGTCTATTGATGGCGAAAAGGAGCGCGATGACACGCTACGGAATGGTGATTGGATTGAAGCCGGAGGCTGAACAGCAGTACAGAGAGCACCACGCCGCCGTCTGGCCGGAGGTCCTCGAGATGATCCGGCAGTGCAACATCCGTAACTACTCCATCTACCTGCGGGACGGCATGCTTTACAGCTACTTCGAGTACTACGGCAAGGACTTCGAAGCGGACATGGCCAGAATGGCCGCCGACCCGGCCACGCAGAGATGGTGGGCACTCATGATGCCCATGCAGAGCCCTCTGCCCGGCCGGAAGGAAGGATCGTGGTGGGCCGAGATGGAGGAGGTCTTCCACCTTGACTGACCTCGCGATTCATTGGACGGTCAGAGTGCGGAAGTCCAGCTTACGGCGCATGATTCCATGCTTGAGCAGCAATTGCTCCGAGTCGACCGCGGCTTCCACATACGGCCCGCCGAAGAGCGGCCACCGGCTGTAGTCCAGTGGAGCGCCGTCGATGCGCGGTGCCTGGCCGTATGCACAGTCGAGAGTCTTGCCACGTAAGGAACGAAAGCGTACGGTCGGAACCGCGCCCAGCTTGTACTCCATAGGCAGGGCGAGGATCGCCTGGCGGAACGCGTCCATGTCCTTGAACTCCGAGCGGGCGGCCACCTGCACAACCATGCCGTTCTTGAGATGAGGGCTGAACAGCCGGCGGCCACCGCCCTCGATCGGCTTCCACGTGTAGGGCTGCAAGGGGCGGCAGGCAATCAGTGCATCGCCGCCGCGCGCGAAGATCCAGCCGGAGGGGTCTTCCCGCACCTCGGCCAGATCCTTGGAGAAGAATCCGTTGATGTGCGGAAATCGTGTGCCGGGCGGAATGTCGTAGAGGACGATGACGGAGTCCTGATCCTGGAAAATCTGCTCATGGGCGGAGCCGCCCACAAGCTTGTCCGGCGAATCGTAGCTCTTCTTGGAACTGACCACCTCGGCGACGCCCTGATCCGGAGGGAAGGTGAAGTACGTCTGCAGTTCCCGCAGCGACGAGTAAGGATGGAGCGAAAAGAGGGTATTCTGAACTCCGCGTGGATCGGGCACGTGCCAGGTGACGTCCCAGGAGTGTTCCTGGATGGGCTGCAGCGTGCCGCCCTGGTCGGAGCTGACCGCATACTCACGCCGCATGTATGTGGTCTTGTAGACCGGCCCGTGCAGTTCGTCGTAAAAGCGCCATCGGTTCCTGGTGCGCTTGCGTTCGTAGTGTGTGTAGGGCTGGCTCCGGTCGGTCGCGATCTGCTGGAGGATCGCCGGTGGTTCGTAGGCACTGGCCAGCGTATAGAAGAGGAGAAAGCTGCTGGGCGATGGCAGGGCGTAGCCCTGGCCAAACCAGAGCCAGCCGAAGTCGCTGGAGACGTTGTTCCACTTCTCCACCGCGCCGTTGTCGTAGACACGGGAGTGGGCTCCGACGTAGACGCCGTCGAGGCTTTCGACCGCAAAGTCGGCGATGAGGTAGTCGAGCATCATGGACGCGCGCTGCTTCATGGCCGGGTCGTGGGCCCACTCTGCGAGGTAGGACATCGGGAGCAGGTAGACGCCCATGTAGTGTGGGCTATCGTACTCGCCCTGGCCGCGCGTGGTGGTGAGCTTGACCCAGGACTCAATCCAGCCGGCCGCTTCGTGCATGTTCTCCTGGGAAGACTTGCCGGTGAACCACTGGTCACCTGTGAGTTCCGGCCACTGCTGGGCCATGAGGTAGAGGCAGGTGTAGTAGAGCAGCCAGTGATTCTCCGTGTCGCCGCGATAGGGCATGTAGCTCTTCAACGACCGGCGCATGGCCAGCCGCGTGGACTCGGACAACTGGCCTTGGTCCAAGTAGGCGATGGCCGTGACCGGAAACATCCAGAACATATCGCCCGTTGGGCCTTCGGCCAGGAGCTCCTCCAGGCGGCGTGAACACAGCGCCGGATCCTCATGGAGCTTGAGCTTGGCGGCGATGTTGGAGTAGCTAAGGGGCGCTGGGCTCTTCGGATGTGCGAACGCGCCGATGACTTCCTGCGCACGCTCGCCGAACGGTGGTTCGGCCGCCTGCAACTGCAGGCAGAGCAACAGGAGTGCGGAGAAGCGGATCATGGCTGCGGGACCTCCGGCACAAAGCGCATGCGAAAGACGCGGCTGCCGTCGAGCCCGTCCCTGGCCCATGTGCGCCCGTAGTCCGGCGACACGTAAAGCGCTTCTTCATGCACCCCGGCGTAGAGGCGGCCCGGCGCCGACGGATCGAAAACAACGCTCCAGACCCTGTCGGTAGGCAGCCCGGCATTGCGGCCGTGCCAGGTCTTGCCGCCGTCTTCGGACAGCATGACGCCTAGGCCCCATCCGGCAACGGCGATGCGATTGTGCTCGGCGGGGTCGTAAGCGATGTCGGAGATGTTCCGGCCCACGGCCAGACTGCCGTTGCTCTCAAAAGTGACGCCGCAGTCTGCGGAGACGAAGAGCCCGCCGCCCTGCGTGGAGGCGAGCCAGCGGCACGCGTCGTGCGGCGATTGTTCGATGTGCAGCACCTGGTAGCCCGCGGCTCCTGCAAGCTTCCACGACTGCCCGCCATCCTGACTACGGAAGATGCCTTCCTCATTGCCCGCCAGCAGGACGCCCTTGCGTTGCCTGTCGACGCGGATGGCCATGGTGTACTTACGGTGCAGGCCGGTGCTGGCGTCGCTCCACGTCTGGCCACCATCGTGAGTGACGCCGATGCCTCGCGTGTGGGCGAAGTAGACATCGGCGGGCGCATTGCGGTCGACGGAGACATCCATCAATTCGGTCACATCGCTGCCGGTGAGGATCTTCCAGCGTTCGCCCTGCCCGGACACCCGCAGCAGGCCGTTGCCGGCCGCCACATAGAGCACGGAAGGGTCACGCGGATCGAAGTCCAGTGCGGTGAGGAACGGGTGGTTGTATCCGGCATGCCTCCATTGGCCCGACGGCGGCTTTCGGAAGATGCCGCTG
The DNA here is from genome assembly GCF_963665245.1 of uncultured Paludibaculum sp. Classification (NCBI taxonomy): domain Bacteria; kingdom Pseudomonadati; phylum Acidobacteriota; class Terriglobia; order Bryobacterales; family Bryobacteraceae; genus Paludibaculum; species uncultured Paludibaculum sp. The sequence goes on along the minus strand of NZ_OY762267.1, from coordinate 4,502,736 downwards.
GGCGGCAGCTTGGCGCCAACCACATAGCCCTTCGACGTCACCATGCAGGTGTAGAGCGTATATTGCGCGGCGATGGAGCAGGGCAGCATCGCCAGCAGGAGCATCCATTTCATTGAGCACATCCGGGTTGCCTGCTGGATCAGCCAACGATGGCGGCAATCACCATCTCCAGCGTCCGCCGCGTTCCGGCATCGCCGTTGATGGGTCCGTCGTGAAACTGGTCGGCAGGGGGTGGCGCCCACTTGTCGCGCGACTCATCGGACTTGCCGGCGGTACCCCCGAACCCGAGATCGTAGGGAGCAGGGCTGGCGGCGCCGGGCCTGGTCACGGAGGCCAGTTTGTAGACGATGAGATCTAGCGACGGGACAACGTAGAGGCAGAAGCCGCCCGCGCCGGACTTGAAGAACGTGTCGCTGGGCGCGCCAAACACGTGGCCGTCGGCGTTCACCTCGAATTGCAGGCTGTAGGGGGAGTGAGGATTGTAGGGTGACGGCCGCCGGCACAAGCTCATGTACTCACGGGGGACAAGCTGCTTGCCCATCCAGTTGCCCTCGCGCAGCATGAGATAGCCGTAGCGCAGGGCGTCGGTAGCACGCAAAGCTACGCCCGCTCCGCCAGGCGTGTGTGGCAGACGGCCTGCGGCGGTGTCCATGGCGTAGCCCCAGCCGCCGAAGCCTACGGGCTTTGCGATCTTCTGTTCGAAGTGGGCCTGCAGCTCCATGCCGGTGATGTGGCGCAGCAGGATGGAGGCGACATGCACGCCCTGGGAAGTGTAGCTGTAGCCGCCGCCGGCGTCGGTCCACATGGGCGCCCTCAGCGCTGCCTGGTCCTGATCGAGCCGCACGGCTGGAGGCTGAGCGTCCAGCTTGACGAACTCTCCACGCACAATGCCGGAGTTCCCCTCGCGCATGCCGGAGGTCATGGTCAACAGATGGCCGAGCTTGATGCCGGACTGCCGCGCGTCCGCCAGTGGGAACGCCTCGGGCAAATAGGGCTCGGCGAAGACTGCCTGGTCGAGGCCTTTAGGAAGGCGGTTCCGGTGCTCGTCGAGCATGATGCCGCAGCAGAGGCTGGTAACGGTCTTGCCGATGGAGTACATGTTCGGCGTGACGTCTCGGGCGGCGCGTCCGAAGTAGCGCTCGTAGAGAAGCCATCCGTGCCGAACCACCAGCAGCCCGCCGTGCTGGCTGGTGGTGGCGGTGTATCGGAAAGCTTGGTCGAGCCGGTCGAGGTCCATGCCGGCCGTCTTGCGGACCCTATCGGCACCTGAAAGCGTGCGCCATCTACCGTCGGCATCGGATGGAGGAAAATATCCGTCGCTGCCCTTGGTGGGTGCCGCCGACGCAGGACCACCTGTGAGGGGATAGAGAAAGGGCGCAGCTCCGTATTGGAGGAAGCGTCTCCGGTGCGTTGCCATGGTGGTCATTTGATCACAGTTGCGCAGGCACCAAGCCCTCACCGCCTCGACACCCAAGCTGGACACAAGAGGGTTCGTTCATCTGGTGCGCGCCAAGCGCATGACCGGGCCTTCGATGAGATAGCAGGAGGCGGCATGGTGCCGCCGCCTCCTGGCGACCAGCCGTATGGCAGCGACTCTTCGCGCCGCCCTAGACCTTATCGAAGAGCCAGCGTTGGCTGTCGTTGTTCTGGGCAGTGCGCGTGACCACCGAGAAGTCATTCGCGGCCGAATCATGGGCGTCCACGAAGCGGCCCCCACTCAACTGCTGGATCGTGAAGCTCCCATCGCCGGCCAACATTACCACCCAGCGTTGCGTGTCGTTGTTCTGAGCTGGGCGAGTGACCACCGAGAAGTCGTTCGCGGCGACTTCGTGGGCGTCCACGAACCGCCCGTTATTCTTCTGGCGAATCGTGTAGACGGCACCCACCTGACCGAAGATCCAGCGCTGGGTGTCGTTGTTCTGGGCTGGCCGGGTGACAACCGAGAAGTCGTTCGCCGCCACCTCGTGGGCGTCCACGAAGCGGTTATTGCTCTTCTGCTGGATGGTGAACAGGTTCGTGCCCACGTTGCCAAGCAGCCAGCGTTGCGTGTTGTTGTTTTGGGCTGGGCGCGTCACCAGGCGGAAGTCTTCGCCTTCGATTTCGTGAGCGTCCACAAACCGGAGATTGGCAAGTTCTCGGATCGTGAAGCTGCCATCGCCCGCCGGCACCACTACCCATCGCTGACTGGCATTGTTCTGCGCCGTCCGGGTGACCAGGCGGAAATCGTGGTCGGCACTGTCGTGCGCGTCCAGGAACCGGCCGCTGTTCTTCTGACGGATGGCATAGACGGCGCCCACGGACGCCAGTTCCCAGCGTTGCGTGTTGTTGTTCTGGGCGGGGCGCGTGACCAGACGGAAGTCTTTGTCCGCGATCTCGTGCGCGTCCAGGAATCGGTTGTTGCTCTTCTGGCGAATCGTATAGGTGCCGGGTGCCGGAATACCCGCGGGATAGAGCTGGTGGATCCCTCCGAGGTCGTCCGCGGTCAACGCCCGCTTTGTGAAGTTCGACGAAACCGTGGGGAACATCACCGATCCGGCGACGTTCGAGTGTTGCAAGCCCAGGATGTGGCCAAACTCGTGCAACGCAACCGTCTCGACATCGAAGCCACCGCTGACCGCCCCGACCACCCACTGGTTTTCGGAATCGTCGAAGTGGAGAGGCTTGGGCAAGCCGTCTGTGATGATACTGCAGCCCGGAGGAAAGTCGGCATGAGCGAGCACACCCCCCACCATTGAGTGATCGGGGTCGTTGGCCGGCCGCCAGTCAACAGCGACGTCGGGGTTTTGATGCCGCGCCACCTCCGTGAAGGTCAGCGGCGCCGCGGCAGCCCAAGTGGCCAGCGCGTTGCGGACGGCCTGGAACTCGCCGGCCCCGCCGATGTCGTTCGTGCCGTCCTCGAAGGCGAATGTGAGGTTCGGATTCGGCCAGGAACAGCGAATGCTGAACGCCACCCCGGAGGTCAGATCCGGCATGCCGCACCGGTGCGTGGCCATGGCCGCACGGGTCTGCTCGTCGAACGCGCCGGTCTTGGCAAGGCCGTGCATCTGCTGGAATTGCGCTAACGCTTCCGCCGTCGCGTCGTCAAGCCGGTTGGTCTGGAACGAGTTGGCCCGCAGGTACCCGAAACGCTGCAGATACTCCTGCACCGGCTGGAACCCTGGGTCTTCCTGACCCTTCGAAATCGCGCGGGCCGCTTTGACGGCGGGAAACGGTTCGATTGTCTTCTGAGGCATGGCACATACTCCTTGGGTCCGCAAATCTGATCTGCGGGCCAATTCTCGTTGTGGGGTTAACCAGGTGGAGCCGGATTGCTTCGTCTTTGAGCCCAGATACGAAGTGCCGCGCCCAGTGGCATTCAGCGTCCCCGTCTGTACGGGACTGTCGCAGTACCAGTGATCCGCGGTCACCAATCGTTGCACGTACCGATCAAAAATCGTTCGAGTTCGAGATCGCTACCCTGGGAAGCCTGACCAGTACCGCAAGTACCATCCTCCTGGCGGAAAGCGGTCCACGTGGGGCAAGCCGGATGCCATAACAACCTGAGACCGACGTTTGCGACGACCCGGCTCGGGGACTTGCCGTCAGCGCCCAGGCCTTTGGTCCGCAACCGCCTGGTACTTTCCACCCGAAGAACCGCCAGCCCGGACCGTCCACAGAGAACGTCTAATGTAACGGATAATGAAACTATCCGACATCGGCTGGAAAGGGACTCAACCCACATGAAGCAGAGCTGCGCGGCGATCCTGTGCGCCGTGTCACTGGTTTTCCCGGTTTGTGCGCAGAACGCGCCGCCCGTCCGAGCCGTGTCCGCTCATTCTCCGTATGGCGAGGTGCCCACCTTGCCCAAAACCTACATGGAACGGCCCAAGGCCGGCCCGGTGGCGATCATGCGTGCCGCCGACGTCAAGGCGGGCATGCAAGGCGTTGCCTGGACTGTGTTTCAGGGCTCAGTGCCGGAGGCCGTACCCGTCGAGATCATCGGTCCCTGGAAGAACGCGTGGGGCCCCCGACAGGACGTCATTCTGGCCAAGCTAGGCGGCAAGGCGGCGAAGACCAACGTCGCCGGCGGCATGAGCGGCAGCCCGGTGTACATCGACGGAAAGCTGGTGGGGGCCATTGCGCTACGCATCAGCGTATTCTCGCCGGATGCCATCTGTGGCATCACGCCCATCGAGCAAATGTTGGAGATCAATGCAATTGACGCGACCAGGCCGGCCAACCCCAAGGCACCGCAGCAACCAAGCGCGCGGGCCGAACTGACTCCGCCGGCATCGCTGCTCGATCCGTCGGCCCGCCTTGTTCCCATCGACACTCCGCTGACGTTCTCCGGCTTCAATGAGGCAACTCTACGCGAGTTCAAGCCATACTTCGACCAGATGGGCATCACCGCCGTGCAAGGTGGAGCCGCCGGCGCGCTCAATTCGTCCAAACCTGCCCCAGGCTGGAAAGACGCGCTGCAGCCGGGTGAGGCCATCGCCGGCGTACTGGTGTCGGGCGATATGAGTATCACCGGCCTGGGTACCGTGACCTATAACGACGGCAAGCGGGTGTTGGGCTTCGGGCACAGTTTCTTCAACCTGGGTCCGCTCAGCATGCCGATGAGCCGGGGCGAGGTGCTCATGGTGCTGAGCTCGGCCTTCCAGCCGAACAAATTCGCCAACGCGACGGAGATTGCCGGTGCGCTCCGGCAGGATCGCCACTCCGGCATCATGGGTGAGCTGGGTGAGTCAGCCAACACGATTCCGGTGGACCTCACCGTGCGTGTCCAACCCGTGCCCGGAGCTCCGCCCATCGAGAAGAAGTACCATTTCGACGCCTTCGTTCACCCCAAGTGGACACCTTTCCTGATGATGCTGACGACGTTCAACACGCTGAACGACATCAACTCCGCCGCCGCCGATGAGGCCACCTTCCGCCTGCAAGGCAAGGTGGAGATTGACGGCCAGCAGCCCATCGAGGCCAGCACGACTGTGGTGTCGGGCGACTCGCCCATGCCCGCGCCGATGCAGCTCGGTTCGTGGTGGGCCGAGAAATTCGGCCGGCTGTTCGCCAACCCCCACGAGATCCCGAAGGTCAAGCGGGTTCAGGTAGTGGTGGATATGCAGGCCGAGCGCCGCATCACCACCGTGGAGAGTGCATGGCTCGACAGCTCCGAGGTTGTGCCGGGCGGCGAACTGACGGGCAAGGTGGCGCTACAACCATGGCGTGGCGAGCGCGTGCTGCGCGAGTTCCGCGTGAAGGTGCCTGAAAGCATTACTCCTGGCATGCACCGGCTGCTGTTGAGCGACTCGGACACGTTGAATCGAACCCAGTTGATTGCCGGCATGTCGAACCGCACGCTGGACCTGACGCAGACCATCTCGCTGATCAACCAGGAGCGGTCGAACGACCGGCTGTACGTCTCCCTGGTGGATCCACGGCCGACTGTCTATGCCGATGACCGCGCCTTGGTGGACGTGCCCACCTCGGTCCTGAATGTGATGCAGTCGGGCCGCTATGGACGCCCGATGGCGGCGTCCGCGGAGACCGCGCACCTGGTGGAATCGATTCTCCTCAACCAGGTCGTCAGCGGGAACGCCGCCCTGCAGTTCACCGTGAAGTAGAAAGCCTCAAGAGAACCAATGAAGATCAGATTTTGGATTCTGCCCGCGGCCCTGGCCGCTGTCTCCGCGTTTGCCGTCGAGACGAAGACGTGGACACAGAACGATTCGGCCGAGTTCGAGAAAGGCACGCTCAAGGGGCTGGCGCTTTCCAGTGAGGGCCGCCTGAGTCTGGCTCCGACGTGGAAGGAACTCTTCGATGCGGCCGTCCCACACCTTTGGTGTGCGGTGGCCAACGGCAAGGGCGAACTCTTCGCGGGCGGAGCCGATGGCAAGGTGCTCGCTATTGACGCCCAGGGCAAGGGCCGCACGCTGGCCACGCTCGAAGGTGGCGCGGTCTATGCGCTGGCGCTGGGCTCGAAGAATGAAGTCTATGCCGCGGTCTCGCCGGAGGCAAAGGTCTATCGCATCGAGAGTGACGGCAAGGTGTCGCTCTTCTCAACGCTGAAAGCCGGTTATGTCTGGGCGCTGGTGCCGGCCGACGGCGGCGGGTTCTTCGCGGCGACCGGCAACCCCGGCCAGATCCAGAAGATCGCTGCGGACGGCAAAGCAACAGTCTTCTTCGATGCCGGCGAGACGCATGTACGCTCGCTAGCCAAGGACAGCAAGGGGAACCTGATCGCGGGTACTGAGCCCGGCGGCCTGGTGTTGCGCGTGGGCGCCGATGGCACGGGCTTTGTGCTATACCAGACGGCCAAGCGCGAAGTCACTGCCGTGATCGCTGGCCCGGATGGTGCCATCTATGCGGCGGCTTCGGGCGCACGCACTTTGACGCCGGCGGTGACGCCTGCCACTCCAGCGCCTGCCCCGCCTCCACCTGCCGCGGCCCCCGCCGCCGGCGGCACTCTACAGGTTCAGGTCGGCGGCGGAGCCCGCCCCCAAGCGGTAGCCCCTCCCAGCATCGGCGTGGCGTCGGCCCCGGGCAACGGAGAGATCTATCGCATCGCCGCGGATGGCGAGCCCCGTCGCATCTGGTCGAATTCGTTGCTGACAGTCTATGCCCTGGCGTTCGACAAGAGCGGGCATCTGCTCGCCGGCACGGGCAACATGGGCCGCATCTACAGAATCGACACGGACTTCACGTTCACACGCCTCGTGGACGGCGAACCTCAACAGGTGACGGCCATGGTGGCCGGCCCGGCCGGTTCGATCGTCGCCGTCACGGCCAATCCGGCCAAGGTCTACCAACTGGGACCCACCATCGAGAAGACCGGCAGCATCGAGAGCGATCTCTTCGACGCCGCCGGCTTCACCTATTGGGGGCGCCTGCGGAGCGAGTCGGAGTTGAACGGCGGCGGAATCAAACTGGAAGCGCACAGCGGAAACCTGGACCGCGCCGAGAAGAACTGGAGCCCTTGGGCGGTCGTCGATGAGACGAAGGGCGGCCGTGTGACGGCGCCACCCGCCCGGTTTCTGGGCTGGCGTGCGACGCTGACGGCTTCGCCGGATGGGCGATCGCCGGTATTGAAGCTCGTCGAAGCCGCGTACCAGGCCAAGAACGTCGCGCCCGTACTGGAGTCTCTCGAAGTGGTCCCGGCGAACTACAAGTTCCCCACCTCGTCGTCATCACTGTCGGCGTCGAGTTCTCTGGCCTTGCCTCCGATCGGGCAATCGCGTCGGCCTGCTGCATCCTCGGCAACGGACACGGGCACTGGTGCGGCCACGCTGAGCTTCGAAAAAGGGACAATGGGTGCCCGATGGCGCGCCCATGACGCCAACGGCGACACGTTGGAGTACAAGGTGGAGATCCGCGGCACGCAGGAGAGGGAGTGGAAACTGCTCAAGGACGATGTGAAGGATGCGCGCCTCAACTGGGATTCCACGGGCCTCGCCGACGGTCGCTACCTGCTGCGCGTGACGGCCTCCGACAAAGTGGACAACTATCCCGGCCAGGGTCTCTCGACGCAGATGGAGAGCCAGGAGTTTGTCATCGACAACACGCCGCCGCAGATCGAAGGTCTTGCCGCGCGAATCGACGGGAGTCACCTGCGCATCCAATTCAAGGCCGTCGATGCCCTCAGCACGCTGCAGTGGGCGGAGTACTCGGTGAACGGCAGTGAATGGGTGGCCGCCCGCCCCACCACGCAGATGACGGACTCGCCGTCGCACGACTACGACCTGCAGGTGGACAAGCCCGCCGGCACCGAGTTCACCATCGCCGTGAAGGTTGCCGACGGGAATGATAACTTGGCTGTTCGCAAAGTGACTCTGCACTAAAACACTCACGGCAAACCAAAGCACCAAACTGAAGTCTGAAATTTCAGATCGGCAGGCCGCCACGGCATGGAGGTAGAATGCACCCATGCCGACGCTTGCTGGGGTTTTCCCCATCCTTGCTACCACGTTCCGCGACGACGGTTCGTTGGATCTCGACAGCCAACTGAGCCTGGTGCGCCACCTGTTGGCCGCCGGCGCACACGGCCTTGGGCTATTCGGTAACGCCAGCGAGGGCTACGCGCTCACCGCGGCCGAGCGCCAGGCCGTCCTGCAAGCGGTTGTTCGCGAAGTCGATGGCCGCGTCCCGCTGGTAGTGAGTTCCGGCCACACCGGCACCGCCGCCGCTGTGGAGCTGAGCAGGCAGGCCGAGGACATGGGCGCCTCGGGCCTGATGGTGCTGCCACCCTACCTCATGAAGACCGACGCGGACGGGTTATTGCACTACTACAGCGAGGTGGGTTCCGCCGTGCGGATCCCTGTCATGGTCCAGGACGCGCCATTGATGACGCAGGTCGTCATGCCGCCCGCATTGCTGGCCCGCATCGCGGCCGAGGCCCCCAACGTCTGCTACGCCAAGGTGGAAGCGCCGCCCACGGCGCCCAAGACCACGGCTGTACGGAAGGCCAGCGGCGGCGCGGTCACGGTCTTCGGCGGCCTGAACGGACAGTTCATGATCGAAGAGATGCAACGCGGCGCTCGCGGCGTCATGCCCGGCAGCGACCTGACAGCGCAGTACGTCGCCATCTGGAGCGCCATGGAAAGCGGTGACGTCCACGAAGCCTGGCGAGTGTTCACGCAGGCTCTGCCGCTCATCCGGTTTGAACTCCAGCCGGGCCTCGGCGTCTCGGCCATGAAACACAACCTGAAGGCGCAGGGCATCATCGCCAGCACCTTCGTCCGCCACCCCACCTCGTCCCTCACCCCTGAGAGCCTGGACGAACTGGAGTTCCTGCGCGAGTGGGTCCGCTCACCCGTGGAAGCCTGATCGGGCGCCAACCCGCCATGCGCATCCGGCATCTGCGTTGGTACATCGCCGCGCTCCTGTTCGCCGCCTCGATGATCAACTACATCGACCGCCAGGCGCTCTCCGTCGTCGCGCCCATCCTCACGCGCGAACTGCACCTCTCGCCCACCCAGTACGCGGGTATCCTGCAGTGGTTTCTGGTGGCCTACACCATCACCTACGTCATCAATGGCTGGGTGGTCGACCGCTGGGGTACGCGCCGCTCCATGGCCGTGTTCATGGCGTGGTGGTCGGCCAGCAACATGGCTCACGCCCTGGCGTCGGGTGTAGCGTCCCTATCCGTGTTCCGCTGCCTGCTGGGCATGGGCGAATCCGGCAGCTTCATGGCGTCCATCAAAGTCGCCTCCGAATGGTACCCAGCCAAAGACCGCGCCGTAGTCAACGGTCTTGTGAACGCCGGAGCCGCGGCCGGCGCCGTGGTCGCTCCGCCCTTGGTGGTCTGGTTGGCAACCCAATACGGCTGGCGCTTCGGGTTCGTCGCCACAGGTGCTTTAGGCTTCCTTTGGCTCGTAGCCTGGCTGCTTCTCTACGAACTCCCTGAGCGCCACACTCGCATCACGCCCGAGGAACTGGCCCTCATCCAGCAGCCTGTGCCCGCCGCCGTACCCACGACCGGCTACTTCCAACTACTGGCCCAACGCGAGACCTGGGCCCTGTTGGGCGCGCGTTTCCTCTCTGACCCCGTCTGGTGGTTCTATCTCTTCTGGCTGCCCAAATATCTGGTGGAGCAACGCGGTTTCACCATGCTGCAGATGGGCGTGCTGGCCTGGCTGCCATACCTCGCCGCCGACCTCGGCTCCATCGCCGGCGGCATCGCCTCCGGAGCCCTCATCCAGCGCGGTTGGGCCGCCCCGCGCGCGCGCCGCGCCGTCATGTTGCCTTGCTCTCTGTTGATGCCCCTCAGCATCGCCGTCGCGCTGGTCCCCTCCTCCACCGTGGCCATCGCCCTCATCTGCGTGGTCCTGTTCGCGCACATGGCCTGGCGCACCAATCTGACGACAATGACGAATGACCTCTACCCCCGCACCGTCGTCGGGTCCGTCTCGGGATTGATCGCCTTCGGCACCGGACTCGGCGGCGCGCTCTTCACAAATCTCACCGGGCATCTCGTCGAGAGTTACTCTTACACCTCGGTCTTCTACATCATGGGATTCCTGCATCCCGCCGCACTGGTGCTGATCGTTGTACTTCTGAAGAAGAGGGCCGAATGACGCGAATCGTCCAAGTGGAAGCCATACCCGTACGTCTGCCGCGGAATCTGGAAGAGGCCACCGGCACCGCCGGCTCGCCCTCGGTTCTGCGAAATGGAGCCTCTGACTACCGCTGGTCCGCCAGCGTCCCGGCCATCTACTCCCGGCACTTCGAAACCGCGCTCATCAAGGTGACCCTCGACAACGGCCTCACCGGCTGGGGTGAGGCACAAGCACCCCTGGCACCCCAGGTAGCCTGCGCGGTCGCCGACCGCCTGCTCGCGCCCATGCTCGTCGACACCGAGTTTGTGCCCGAGCCCACGCACCTCTCGAAGACCTGGCACAACCTCTACGGAACAATGCGCGTCCGCGGCCAGACCGGAGGCTTCATGCTCGACGCCATCAGTGGCGTGGACCTGGCGCTGTGGGATCTCGCGGGCCAGATGCGCCAACTCTCCGTATCCGCGCTCATCGCGGCATCGGCCGCCCGGCCCAAGGTACCCGCCTACCTCAGCGGACTACCCTCCGGATCGTTCCCCGAGCGCTGCCGCTTCGCCCGCGACTACCAGGCACAGGGCTTCGGTTGTTTCAAGATCTTTCACGAGGCGGCGGAGGGCGAGCTCTTCCAGTTGTTGGACGAACTGCGCGACGCCCTGGGCGCCACCGCACAGTTGGCCGTGGACGCGCTGTGGAGGCTCGACGGCTCCAGGGCGGACGCTTTCGGAAGGCAGCTAGACCGGCGCCACGCCGTGTGGCTGGAATGCCCGTTCATGCCAGAAGAGGCCGGAGCCCATGCCCGCTTGGCGGAGGCCATCCACACCCCGCTCGCCGCTGGTGAAAGCTACCGCACCCGCTACGAGATTGCTCCAGTCCTGCCCGCCCTGCGGTTCGTTCAGCCCGACCTCGGCCGCACCGGCATCACCGAGGGGCTGCGCATCGCCCAATTGGCCACGGCGGGCAATGCCGCTGTCCTGCCGCACGTCAGCATCGCCCTGGGCCCGCAGATCGCGGCCGCCATCCATTTCGCGGCAGCAATCGAAAACGCTCCTCTCCTGGAATTCAACCCGTCTGTCTTCGAGGTGGCCAATCGATTCCTCGAAGAGCCCCTTCAGGTGGAGGACGCCCATTGGCAGGTGCCCCGCACCCCTGGCCTGGGGATCCGAGTGAAGGAAGCCGAGCTTCGCGCCGCCATCCGTTGGTAATTTGGTCGGGAATGTAACATCTTCCGAACGGCAACCCGGATTGACCGTAACTACCTGCTAGGTGAATCATGCTTGAACAGCTACGGCAGGACATTACATACGGCTTCCGGCAATTGAGAAAGAGCCCCGGCTTTACATTCGTCGCGGTGGCCTCGCTAGCCCTTGGCATCGGCGCCAACACGGCCATCTTTGAACTGGTGGCAGCCATCCGGATGCAGACCCTGCCTGTGGAGAACCCCGAACAGTTGGTTAGCGTTGAGTTCCAGAAGGGATCCGCTCGCTCAGGCTGGTTCTCCACCCGGAGCGCTCGCCTCACCTACGCCCAGTGGGACCACCTGCGCAAGAACCAGCAGGCCTTCAGCAGCGTTCTTGCCTGGAGTGCCGCCCGCTTCAACCTCTCCGACGGCGGCGAAGCCCGCTGGGCCGAAGGGCTCTATGTCAGCGGCGACTTCTTCCGCACGCTGGGCGTGAATCCGCTCATCGGCCGCACCATCACCAGCGCGGACGACACCGATACCTGCCCCAACCCCGGCGCCGTGGTTAGCTATGCCTTCTGGCAGCGCGAGCTGGGCGGCGACCGCAGCGCCTTGGGCCGCAGCATCAGTCTTGACGGCCACACCTTCCCTGTCATCGGCATTACGAAACCCGAGTTCTTCGGGGTCGAAATGGGCCGGCGCTACGACGTCGCCATCCCCGTCTGCGCCGACCGCATGATGTCCGACGATGGCAAGGGACGCATCCCCATCCGCCACGCCTGGTGGCTCTCCATGATGGGCCGTCTGAAACCCGGCTGGACCGTTGAAAAGGCGCGCGCGCAGATGCGGGCCCTGTCCCCCGGATTGACTGAGGCCACCATGCCGCCTGTCTACAAGGCCCAACAGGCGAAGAAATACCTGGCGAACAAGATGGATGCGCAGGAAGGCGGCACCGGAGTCTCCAACCTCCGGCGTCAATATGAGCAGCCATTGTGGCTGCTGATGGCCACCACCGGACTCGTCCTGTTGATCGCCTGCGCGAACCTCGCCAACCTGCTGCTCGCTCGCGCCAGCGTCCGCGAACGGGAACTGGCCGTCCGGTTGGCCCTGGGCGCCTCGCGCGGCCGCCTGATTCGGCAGTTGCTGGCGGAAAGCCTGCTGCTGGCCCTGATGGGCGCAACCCTCGGCGCCGGGTTGGCCCAGTTGCTCAGCCGGGGCCTCATCGCTTTCATCAGCACAAAGCGCGAACCCCTCTTCCTTCACCTCGGCCTCGACTGGCGCGTCCTGGGCTTCACCGCCGCGCTCGCCGTCGGCACCTGCCTGCTCTTCGGCCTGTTGCCGGCCCTCCGCGCCACCAGCATGGCTCCGTCTGCCGCCATCCGCGCCGGCGGTCGCAGTATGACGTCAGGCCCGGAACGCTTCAGCCTCCGCCGCATCCTGGTCGTCACGCAGGTGGCCTTCTCCCTGGTCCTGCTCACCGGAGCGCTACTGTTCGTACGCAGCCTGCGCAATCTCATGACCACCGATTCCGGCTTCAAGCCGGAAGGCATCATGACCGTCGGCCTGGACTTCAGCCGCGGCCAGTACCCCAAGGAACGCCGGCCCGCCCTCAGCCGCGAACTCTCTGACAAGCTCTCTGCCCTGCCCGGCGTACAAGCAGCCGCCCAGGTGATGATGACACCCATCAGCGGCTCCGGCTGGAACAACGATATCGGCCCCGACGGCACCCAGGCCGCCGCCAGCGGCAAGCAGTCGTTCTTTAACCGCGTCGGCCCCGGCTACTTCCACACCATGGGCACCCAGTTGCTCGCCGGCCGCGAGTTCGACGAACGCGACAACCTCTCCGGGCCCAAGGTGGCCGTGGTCAACGAGGTCTTTGCCCGCAAGTTCTTCGGTAAGGCGAATGTCGTGGGCCGCACCTTCCGCATGGAGGCCCCGGCCGGCAAGCCCGAGGACCTCGTCCAGATCGTCGGCGTCGTGAAGAACACCAAGTACTACGAACTGCGCGAGGACTTCCTGCCCATCGGCTTCTTTCCCATGGCCCAGGATGACGACCCCGGCTCCGGCCTCTCCATGGTGCTGCGTGTTCAAGGCTCTCCGCTGGACCTGATGACCGCCGTCAAAGGCGCCGTGGCCGGCATCAATCCAACCATCGGCATCGAGTTCCGCACCTTCTCGGCGCAACTCGAGGAGTCGCTCCTGCGAGACCGCCTCATGGCCACCCTCTCCGGCGCCTTCGCCCTCCTGGCCGGACTCCTGGCAATGCTCGGGCTCTATGGCGTCATCGCTTACATGGTCGCCCGCCGGCGCAATGAGATCGGCCTCCGCATCGCCCTGGGCGCCAATCGGGCCCGTGTCATCCGCCTTGTCCTGGCGGAGACGGGACTCCTGCTTGTTGTTGGCCTGGGCGTAGGCGTTCTGCTAGCGCAATGGGCCGCCCGCGGCGCGTCCAGCATGCTCTACGGCCTGCAGCCCTACGACCCCGTGTCCACCGGCATCTCCATCGGAGTGCTCGCCATCGTCGGGTTGTGCGCGGGCTATGGCCCGGCCCGGCGCGCCGCCGGCCTGGAACCCATGGCCGCCCTCAGGGAAGAATAGGTCCTTTGCAGCCTGTTCCTCATCTCAGTTCGACATCGACGGCGCCAATCGCTACACCGGCAACAACTACGAGGAGAAGAGTCGTTGTAACAATCCCTCCAATCATCAGATCTTAACTTTCACGTCATGTATCCTTGACGGCCAACACCCATACTGGACGGATGCTCCGTGTCTGTTGGCTGCTGGCCGTCCACCTCCTCTTCCTATCCATCCTTTCCGCGCAGACCACCATTTACGTCGTGCGCCACGCCGACCGCGCGCCCGGCAACGATGATCCGCCCATCAACGAGACGGGCCAACAGCGGGCGAAAGCCCTGGCGCGCTTCCTTACCGATGCCCCGCTCACCGCCATCTATGTGACTGAGGCTGTGCGTACGCAGCAAACAGCGGCGCCCACCGCGGCCACGCACCATCTACGGCCCGTCATCGTTGACGCCAAGGACACCACCAGCCTCATGCGTCGAATCAGGCAGGAGGTCCCCGCAGGTAAGTCCGCTCTCGTGGTGGGCCACCGGGCCACTGTGCCGGTGATTGTGCAGGCCCTGGGTGGTGGAGCCGTCCCACCGCTCGGCAGCAGTGAAGTCGACCGCCTCACCGCCGTTACCTGCTGGCCCGACGGCCGCTGCGCACTGCAGTCCTTTCGATACGGCCCTGAGTAACCGGATATTCAACATTCCGTGTCCGACTGAAAACACCGCGCCGATAGCATTGGGCCTTCCATAGACTTGCCCCAACGGGAAGGACCCATGTACACCACAGCCTGCTTCCTCGCCGCCCCCAAGCCCTCTCACCCGAAGTCTCGTCTTGCGTTCGCAGTTCTCCTGGCACTACTGCTCATCGCTTCATTCAGCCCCACCAGCCTCCGGGCACAAGCTACCGAGGGCACAATCCTCGGCACCGTCACCGACACCTCCAGCGCGCCAGTAGCCGGCGCCGTTGTCACCGTCACCAACGTGGATACCAACCAGCGGCGCGTCACCGTCTCCAACGAAAACGGCGAGTATCTGGTGACCAATCTGCCACTGGGCCAATACACCGTGGCTGCTGAGATGCGCGGTTTCCGTCGTGTCGAGACGCCCGGCGTCGAGATCACCATCAAGGCCCGTCCCCGCGTCGATCTCCACCTGGAAGTCGGGGAGATCACTCAGGCCGTCAGTGTGACCGGCGACGCCCCACTGCTCAAGACCGACACCGTGGAAGTCAGCACCGTGGTCAGCCGCCAGCAACTGGAGAGTCTGCCTCAGATGAGCCGCCACCTCCTCACGCTGGCTTCCCTGACGCCGAGTATTTCGCACTTCAACGGAGGCCGCGTGGGCGACTTCTCCGGCGGCGAGGCCATCTCACTCGGGCCCCTCGGCGTCAACAGCAACAACTTCATGATCGACGGCATCTCGAACAATCTGGAACTTACCGGCGGCATGAACGCCGTACCGCCCATCGACGCCATCCAGGAGTTCTCCGTCCAGACCAGCGGCTATGCCGCCGAGTTCGGCCGTGCCGCCGGCGGCATTGTCAACGTGGCCCTCAAGAGCGGCACCAATCAACTGCACGGCTTCGGCTACGACTATCTGCGCAACGACATCTTCGACGCCCGCCCCTACGACTTCTCGGGAACGAACCCGGCCCGCCAGCCGCTGCGCCGGAACCTTTTCGGTGGCGGTCTCAGCGGCCCGGTCAAGAAGGACAAGATCTTCCTCTTTGGCAACTATGAGGGTCTGCGCCAGCCACAGAACGCCATCGAGTACGACACTGTCCCCACCGCGCTCGAGCGCGCCGGCGATTTCTCGAAGAGCGGCTTCAGCATCTACGATCCGGCCACTCAACGCCTCGACCCCTCCACCGGCCGCTACATCCGCGATGCGTTCCCCAATAATGTGATCCCCCAGAACCGCATCAACCCCATTGGTTCAAAACTCATCAGCATCTTCCCCACGCCCAACTACAAGGACCAGAACCCCACGGTCCTCAGCAACTACCTGGCGATCCTCACCAATAACGACAAACGCGATTCCATGAACCTCAAAGGCGACGTGAATCTGGGCCCGGCCGACTCGCTCACCCTCCGCTACTCCAAGCAGTGGCTCACGAAGGATCGCAGCGGCTACATGCCCGAAAGCTGGATCGGCGGCCATGCGACGCTCAATGGCACCAATGCCGGCGCCACTTACACGCACATCTTCTCGCCCTCGGTGGTCAATGAAGCACGCGGTGGCTGGAACTACATCACGGACGGCAACTTCAACTCCAACCAGACCGTGATCCCGGAGCTCAGCAAGATCCCGGGCGCCGTAGTGCAAGCCGGCTATCCCACCGTCTCCATGCGCAACATCTCGTCCACGAAGGCCGTGCGCCCTCTCACCACTCTTCCGACGCCCTACCTCGTTTGGCAGAACTCCGTCCAGCTCATGGACAACGTCAGTTGGCACAAGGGCAGCCACGCCTTCAAGTTCGGAGTGGAGTACATCCATCACCGCAACGATGTCGGCGGCGGCTGGGCGCCGGGCGGCGTCAAGTTCAACTTCGACGCCTATCAAACCGTGCCTTACGCAGGAGCCAAGCGCGAGTCCAATCGCACCGGCACGCCCGACGGTCTGCTCGGCCTCGCCGGCGCGCTCACCACCTATCACTACCTCGACAAGACGCGCATGACCGACAACCGCATCGCTGCCTTCGCCCAGGACGACTGGCGCATCACCCGCAAGCTCAGCCTCTCACTCGGCCTGCGCTACGAGTGGTTCCCCCAGTGGAGCATGGCCAACGATCTGAATACCAACTTCGATCTCAGAACGGGCAAGATCATCATCTCCGATACAACCCGTGACTGGGTCTCCACCAACCTCGGCCTGGCCAACGGAACCCTGCCCGGCAACTACGACTACAGGCCCCATGACCAGGTGCAGCCCACGTCCACCTCCATCGATCTCTCGCCCCGCATCGGCTTCGCCTACTCCATCAACAGCCGCATGGTGCTGCGCGGCGGCTACGGCATCTACTACTCAGTGCTCGATGCCCTGAATATGAACAACACCAGTGGCGCGCCGTTCAGCTTCCAGGTCCAGCGCAACGGCGACACGCTGAAAGCCATCGACATCAACGAAGGCTTCCCGGCAGCGAACATCTTCGACACACTGGCCTCCGTCAACATCGGTCCCGCGCAGTTCGACACCCGCTTCAAGGATCCCTACGTCCAGAAGTACAACATGAACCTGCAGATCAGTCCCACGAAATCGACCGTGGTCGAAGTGGGCTACAGCGGCTTCCACTCCATCCGCGGCGCCACCTCCTGGCGGGTCAACTATCCCACCCCAGCCCCTGGTGATCTCCAGAGCCGCCGGCCCTATCCTCTGCTTGGCGAGGGCTTCGGCATCTTCTTCATGAACGCCGCCCGCTACAACGCCCTGGAAGTCAGTCTGCGCCAGCGCGAATGGCGCGGACTCACAGTAACCACCGCCCTCACCATGTCGAACTCCATCGGCGACAACGGCAGCATCGATCCCTACAACTTCGCCTACGGCCACGGCCGTCTGTCGAATGACTACGGCTACAACTGGGTCAGCTCGGCCATTTACACCGTGCCCACGCCGAGCACCTGGAATGCGCTCACCCGTCAGATCCTCGGCGGCTGGCAGACCTCTACAATCGTTCAGCTCCAGGGCGGAGCACCCTTCTCCGTGGGTTCGTCCCAAACCATGAACGACGACATCGACTCCAGCCGGGCCGATCTCCTCGTCACAAAGGGCCCCGCCTCGCTGGGCGGCAGCCAGCGCTCCATCAATCGCTGGTTCAATACCGATGCCTTCGTCAGCCCCGCCGACTACACGTGGGGCAACTCCGGCATCAACATCTTGCGCGCACCGTCGTTCGCGCAAGTCGACCTGGCCCTGCAGAAGAGCTTCCATGTCCATGAACGAGCCCGCTTCACCTTCCGGGCCGAATCGTCGAACGTCCTGAACCATGTCAACCTGGGCTCTCCATCGGCGACGGTAGGCAGTGCGGGCTTCGGCACCATCCGCAGCCTCAACGGCGATCCGCGCCACATGCAGGTCTCGCTCAGAGCGGACTTCTAGCCACTACCGGTGCGGCGAGGCGGAGCCGCCTCGCCGCACCTCTTCCAGCGCCTTCGCCAGTTGTACGACGCCCCGCCGTATCTCCCTCTCATCCACCGCCGCGAACCCCAGTTGTAGCCCCTCCTCCACGTCGCCGCCCGCTTGGTAGTCGCTCAAGGGAATCACTTCGACGCCATGCCGCAGCCCGGCAGTCCGCGCGGCCTCGCCCGTAACTCCATGCCGCAGGCGCCCCGCTGTCTGCAGGCCCGCCTCCACCTCCGAGACGTCCAGCAGCCCGGTCAGATGCCGCCTGGCACCCTCCAACAGTGCCCCGACGCGCCCGGCGTAGATCGCGCGCATCCGGCGCAGGTGGCGGCCAAAGTGCCCTTCCGTGAGGAAGTCGCAGAGAATCGCCTGGTCCAGCAGCGGCGCGTGGCGGCTGGTGACCGAGAGCACCGCGGAGAATCGGTCGATCAGATCCTCCGGCAGCACCAGGTAGCCCAGCCGTAAGGATGGAAACAATACCTTGCTGAAACTACCCGTGAACAACACGGCCCCTCGGCGGTCCAAACCCTGCAGCGCCGGCACCGGCCGCCCCGAGTAGCGGTACTCGCTGTCGTAATCGTCTTCCAGAATTGATGCGCCCGTCTCGCGCGCCCATTCGAGAAGCTGCAGCCGCCGCGGCAGGCTCATTGTGACACCCAGTGGGAACTGATGGCCCGGAGTCACATAGGCCAGCCGCACGCCCAGCCTCGGCGCGCTCTGGATCCGCAGGCCCTCCTCATCCAACCCCAGGCTCATCACTTTGGCGCCCAGCGCGGAGAAGGAATTGCGAGCACCGGGATAACCCGGATTCTCCATCACCACCCCGTCCCCCGGATCCAGCAGGATCCGTGCCGTCAGGTCGATCGCCTCCTGCGCGCCGGAGACAATCACCACCTGCTCCGGCACGCAGTTCACCCCTCGCGAGGAGCTCAGATACGCCGCCACCGCCTGCCGCAGCGGCGGATAACCTAGTGGATCGCAGCCCAGTAGTTGGAACGTGGTGACATGGCGCAGCCGCCGCGCCGCCACCTGTGCCCAAAGCGTGGTGGGGAACAGATCCAGAGCCGGCAGGTTCGGGCGGAAGGCGCGCGATGCGCGGGGCTCCAGGCTCGAGAACGGCTCCACCCGCCCCGCATACTGCGAGAGCCGCCAGAACTGCTTCGCCGCTGTCGCCGGGGTCCTGGCAGCTGCGGCGGGCGCCTGCAGCAGTTGCTCCGGTAACACCTTGCTGACGTAGGTCCCTGAACCGACTGTCCCCACCAGGTAGCCCTCCGCCTTCAGTTGATCGAAGGCGTAGACCACCGTGCCGCGTGATAGGCCGTGCTGCACGGCCAGATCGCGTGTAGCCGGCAGGCGCGCTCCGGGTCGCAACCGGCCGTCGATGATCGCGTCCCGCAAGGCGGCGTGCAGCCACCGGAACGCCTGCGTCTTCGGCTCACGAGGCGGTAGCACCAGTTCGAAGGTTGCGATGCTCTTCGCCATTAAATTGGTACAGCGACAATACCATAAATGGATCTTTTGAGTAATCCATTATGCCTTAGCATGGGGATCACGAGGAGCTGCTGATGAGATTTCCCCTTACGCCCGTCTGTGTGGCCGTGACGCTGTTGTGGACCGCCACGGGCACGGAACCGCGCGTCCGCCCTATCCTGGCTCGGAACCTGCCACACCTGAATGGCGCCGCCGCAAAAGCCACTCTGATCGAAGTGAACTACGGCCCGGGCGAGTCGTCCCCAACTCACACCCACCCGTGCGCTGTGATGGGCTACGTCGTCGAAGGTGCCGTACGAATGCAGGTCGACTCCGGCCCGGAGACCATCTACCGCAAGGGCGATGGCTTCTACGAGGCGCCCAACGGTGTCCACGCCATTTCCGCCAACGCCAGCCGGACGGAGCGCGCCAAGTTCGTCGCCTACTTCGTCTGCGACCACGAAGCGCCTCTGAGCGCCGACCTGCCCCAGCACTCGGGAGACAGGCCGTGAGTCCATCCATCGAGCGCTGGGCACTGCTCTACACCCGAGTAGCCCTGGGCGCCGCGTTCTTGTCCGGCATCGCCTCGCGCTTCGGTCTCTACGGCAGGAACGTCGGCTATGGCAACTTCGACAACTTCCTCAAGTACACCGCGGAGGTGAACTCGTTCATGCCCGCGTCGACGATTCCCTTCCTGGGTTGGGCGGCCACGGTCGCGGAACTCGTGCTGGGCGTGGCCCTGCTGGCTGGCCTCTGGCCGAGGTGTACCGCCTGGGCCAGCGCCGCCCTACTCGTGATCTTCGGCCTCGCGATGACTATCTCGATGGGCATCAAGTCACCGCTGGACTACTCCGTCTTCTCTGCGTCGGCGGCTGCCGTGCTGCTGGCGCTGCACCAACCTGGCCGACCGGCCGCATTGAATTCGTAACAGAAAGAGGAACCAACCATGCGAACCCGACGCAACATCTGGATCACCGCGGGCCTGTTGACCATGACCCTGCTCACCGCTGCCGGACAAACCGGTGACGACGAGCTGCTGGCAGTTCGCGAGTCCGTCTGGCGCGCCTGGCTTGTCAACGACACCAAGGCGCTTGCCCGTCTGGTACCGGCTGAAACGGTCGTGCTCAGCACCGGCGAGGAGCAATGGAAGCACCAGGCCGAGGTCTTTCGTGAGTCGGCCGACTTCCGCGCCTCTGGCGGCAAATTGATCCGTCTGGAGTTTCCGCGCACTGAGGTGCAGCACTTCGGCGATGTCGCCATCGTCTGGAGCAAGTACATCCTCGAAACCGAGACCAAGGGCAAGCGATCTCTCTCTTCGGGCCGCGTGACCGAGATCTTCGTGAAACGCAACGGTCAATGGACCAACCCCGGCTGGCACACCGACTCAGAGAAGTGAGGGCGGCTGTCAGGCCGCTGTCTCACTTAGGAATCGCCGGATGTGGCCCGCGATAGTTCCACTCTCTTCCTCCAGCGCGAAGTGGCCGGTGTCGAGCAGATGCAGTTCGGCCTTCGGCACGTCCCTCAGGTAGGCCTTCGCTCCGGCGACCGTGAAGAACGGATCGTTCTTGCCCCACGTAATCAGCACCCGAGGTTGGTGGTCGCGCAGGTAGGCTTGCCATCTTGGATACAACGCCACATTCGATTGGTAGTCATAAAACAAGTCGAGTTGCACACGGTCGTTGCCCGGCCGGTCGAGAAACATCTGATCAAAGCGATAGGAGTCCGGGCTGATCGCCTCCGGATTCCTCACCCCATGCGTGTACTGGAACTGTGTGGTCTCCGGCAGCAATAGGGTCCTGACAGGCTCTTCCGTCTCCGCGTTCCGGTTGGCCCAGAATGCGGCAACCGGTGCGAAGGCATCACTGATCCCGTCGCTGTAGGCGTTGCCGTTCTGGACTACGATGCCCTCGATCGCCTCGGGATGAGCCGTGGCGATACGGAAGCCGACAGGCGCTCCGTAGTCCTGTACGTAGATGCTGAACTTCTTCAGGCCGAGGGTCTCGAACAGAAGTTTTTCCACGTTCTTTGCCAGATTGTCGAAGGTATACCGATACTCCTCCGTGCCTGGATGGGCGCTGTAGCCGAAGCCGATGTAGTCCGGTGCGATCACATGGAAACGATCGGCCAACTGCGGGATCAGGTCACGGAACATGTGCGAGGACGACGGGAACCCGTGCAGCAGCACGATAGTCTTGGCATTTTTCGGCCCCGCCTCACGATAGAAGACTTCCAGTCCGTCCACGGTTGCTTGATGGTAAGTGGTCATGTGCTCATAGATGAACTAACCCCCAAAGAGACTCATGAAAGGTGTGATATTCTGAAGGTGAAATATGGACGCCACAAAGTCCGAATGGCGCAACGGCTTTCTGTTCGTGGGCAACCAGCTCTTCCTCGACTTCCTCAACACGCGCCCGTTGATGAACGGCGAATTGGTGGAGATGCTGGTCGACTGGCCCGCGCTGGTGCGATGGCTGCGCGCGGCGGGACTACTCAACGCCCGGCAGGCGGAGAAGTTGGCGCACCGTGGTTCGTCATCGGAACGAACCGAAGTCCTTGGGGAGCTGCTTCAGCTGCGGGAGACTCTGCGGAAAGTGGTGGTCCAGGTAGAAGAGGGAAAACCGGTCAATTCGTCCACCCTGGCCGAGCTGAACCGGCTACTGACCCTCTACCCGAGCACCGATGAACTCCGGGCCGTGGACTCGCACATAGAGCGGACCAGGCAGTTCGACCCTCAGGCCCCACGCGATGTGCTGGCGCCCCTGGTGGACCATGCCGCCGCACTGCTATCGGATTGTGACCCCGCACGGATTCGCAAGTGCGAGCAATGCGTCCTGCACTTCCATGACACCAGCAAGAATGGCACGCGGCGTTGGTGCAGCATGCAGCTCTGCGGGAATCGGGCCAAGGTGAAGGCCTACGCGGATCGGAAACGCAACAGCGGGTGAGGGTGGTTCACTTCAGCGAACCACCCGAATCACAGAGCCTATTGAACGATGTTGGTGAGCACCTGCTGCGTGGCCAGCCGAGGCACTGCCAGCTCGGGCATCATCTTGCCACGGAACAGCTTGAGACAGATCAGCGCCGTCCAGCGCGCCCAGCGGTTGGCGCTCTTCCGGCGAGCGCTATCGGTGGCGATGCCCGTATTGGCGTACATCTGCCGGTAGAGCTTGGAGATGAACACGAACGCCAGGCGGCCCTTTAGCGATTTCACGCACTTTGCCCGCTTCCAGACCTCACCTAGCGTGTAGTAGTTGTCCCACACACCCTGGGTTCGCACGCGGATCTCCTCCGAGCTCATGCTCGGGTGCGGCATGTAGAGCTTTGGACGGCGATGCCCGGGAATCAGCCAGTAGCGCGTGATCGGGATGCCTTCAACCTTCTCGTTCTTGCCCTGGGAGCTCTTCTCCCACTTGTCGAAGTCCACGGTACCCGGGAAGGGTGTCATCATCACGAACTGGGCGAAAGTCAGCTCTGCCTTCTTGGCCAACTCCGCCGTCGCACCGAAGGTCTCGGCACGGTCGCTCGATAGGCCGAAGATGAACGAACCCAGGACATGGACGCCGTTCTCCTTGAACAGCTTGAGCCGTTCCACCAGCTTATCGCCGGAGAGATTGAAGTCCTTGAAGACCGATTTCAGGCCCTCGGGTGTCACTGCTTCGACACCTACCAATGCGCCCCGGATGCGTGCCTTGCGCATCGCCTTCAGGAACTCGATATCCTCGGCTGCTTCCATCGTGATCTGCGTGAACATGATGGTGTCTTCCGGCAGCCCGGAGAGCAGCTCCATGAACTCAAACCGGTCGGACCGCATCTTCTGCAGTTCGGCCAGCCGTTCCGGATTGTTCTGTTTCTCCGCCAGTGCGAGGTCGTTCAGCGTGACCGGATAGAAGTTGTCGTCGGCCAGCGCGATGAAGCGGTAGCCCATGCGCCGAAGTTGGACAATTTCGTCGATCACCGCATCGCCGGTACGCTGGCGCGGTGCCTGCCCATCGGTCCGCCACACTGAGCAGAAAGAGCAGTGCTTCGGGCATCCGCGAACGGTCTGTACCGAAGCCCACATGTAGCTCTTGGGCGGCAGCAGATCCCACCGGGCCGGCAGGAATTGACCGGACTTCACCCGGCCTCCGTCGTATAGCGGCTTCAGGTTGCCGTTTACGTGGTCGGCCAGCAACACGCCCCAAGCCTCGTCGCCGTCGCCTTGCACCACGGAGTGCGCGCCGCCGTATTCCTTCGCTTCGTCCGGATAGAGAGTCGAGTGGATGCCGCCGAAGACCACAGTTGCGCCGCGTTCGCGAGCCAGGCGGCCCACTTCAAAACCGCGCAATGCGTTGGCTGTGTGGATTCCTATGCCTACGACATCGCCGGCCTGGATCTGTTCAGGATTGATGGCCTCGAGCGTTTCGTCGACAATGACCGGGTCGCCGTATTGCCGCGGAGTGGCGGCAGCCAGCACATAGAGCCAACGGGGGGTGATCACGCCGACACCAAACGCCACGTCGCTCGGGTTGACCAGAATAATGCGCATCAAACTTCTCCTTCACGTTCAGTAAGGCCGCCGGACCTGGGTGAAGGATCAGCGAGGCTCCTGAGATTCTCGAACTTATACCGCCAATCTGCAATCCAGCAGATACTCATTAACGGCGCCCGCACTGCGCGCCATCGGTTCATGGGGTGCCACCATCGGATGGGGGGCGAGGGAAATGCAGCGGGTCCCTCAGGCTCTGCAGTTCACGGTAGTAATACAGAGCAGAAGGCCGTCTGCCGTTAAACTTCAGCCTTCTCAAAAACTCGATCTCCTCTTCAGTGGCATCACCACTCAGCAATGCGTCTCTGAGGAACTGCTCGAAACCCGGCTCTATATCCAAAGGCTGCTCGGGTGAGCGTTCCACGAATTCAAACCGCTTGACGCCGCCTGGTCCGAGCCGCCGATTGAGGACGACCTCCATGCCGAACGACCGCAAGTCTATGTCCCAGGAGTCTATCATTGGATAGAGGCACAGCACACAGTTTTCCGTCGAGACCTGGAATACGTCGGTATCCAGAAACTCGAGCATGGCCACGCGGACCTGCTCGTAAGTGCGGCCATCATGCTCTGCTAAGGATCTGAGCCACGCCTCATTGCGCAGTTCCTCGCGCGCCACGGCCTGCGCCACATCGAGGATCTTCTGCGTCACCATGCGTTCCAGTTCGCCGAACGGCTCTTTCTCGAAGATCCGGCGGACTTCGTCCCGGCTCTCCGGGTCGCACTTGCACAGGATCAGTTCGCGGCAGTCCTTGAAGAGAGGCCGTGGCGGTTGCGCCACCTTCTTCTTCAACTCCAGTTGGCGCTGTACCTCGGCCAGCCTGGAGAGCTCTCCGTTGGGCAGGCGTAGCACCCGCTCCAGCTTCTCGTAGATGTCGGTGCGGCCCGGGGCGGGCGGCGCCTTCTTCCTTGCCAGCAGTTGGGAGATGTAGGACTCGGTCACCTGCGCGGACACAGCCAAGTCCTTCTGGCCCAGGTCCAGTTCACTCAGGCGCTGCCTGATCAATAACGAGACGTCCACAGTTGCTCCGGCCGATCCGTAACTTAACTGCACTGAGTGAATCAGCGGTTCCCAATTGTGTCACCTTCGGTCTTGACATGCAAGTCTTCTTAACTAATACTGGTTAATGTATGGACAGCTCCGTTCATTCGCAGACCGCCTGAACTAAGTCAGTCCGTCTGCCGCTCTTTCTTAGGCTCACCCGGTAACCGCAAACGGACGGCTCCGGCTTCCGATTGCGAGGACGAATTGACCCAATCGAGATTCATTCAGGGCGGGGTCCGGCCAGGGCGTGGCCAGGACGCCGCATGACGCAGAAGATGGTCAAACTGAGCACCCGCGAAATCGAGCTACTGATCTCACTGGCCTCGGATCAACTCTTCCGGCGCGAGTTCATCGACCCGAAGATGCCGGGCCACATCTCGAAGCCCGAGGACATTACCCAGGGCAAGGCGCTGATCAACCGGTTGAAGGGCATCCTCGAACAGGACGGCGCTCGGGGTACTCCGCCTACAAGGAAGCCATGATGATGACTTGTTGCGCTCGCGCGGGTGCGCTTCATGCCTTTTGATCATCCACTGCCGCGCCCCTTCACGGCCTCCTCGATCCAGCAGTTCGCACCGCAGCAGCCCGGTGTTTACGGGCTATCAAACGCCCGCGAGTGGCTCTATATCGGGTGCTCCGAGAATATCCAGGCCGCGCTGCTGGACCACCTGAACTCCGCCCACCCGTCGTTCCTGCAATCACAACCAACCGGATTTGTCTTCGAGGTTCGCGATCACGTGCAGCAGGCGGCCCGGCAAGCCAGCCTGACTCTCGAGTACAAACCCACCGGGAATCATCACCGGTCTCAGCACCGCTGATTGCCGGCAGAGAGAAAAGGAGCCTTCCTTGGAGAAACCGAAAATGCAGTTCGTCTTGACTGGGTTCAATGAAGTTCAGGGGTCCCGCGTCTTCGCATTTGAAGGCGTCGCCGCGGATCGCAGCCGCACTCCCTACACCGTCACAACCAACCTGGCCATGAGCCGCCAATACGGCATCCGGCTGCAGGAGCTCCCGCTGCTCTGCCGGTCCGTACTGGAGCAGGGTTACGAGGCGACGGAAGATCACGCCTTCCACTACGCCGAGGCGGACATGTCGCGCTATGCCGAGTGCGCGGCGGCGCGCCTGGACGCAGCCCACCGGCGGAAGGCTCCGCGGCGGCCGTTGACCGACCATGCCGGCGAAGCCTGGCGCAATCCGACGCGCTAGACACTTACTCATGGCGCAGGGCTTCAATGGGGTCCAATTGCGCGGCTTTGCGCGCGGGCACGAAGCCGAACAGCACACCCACCACCGCCGAGAAGATGAACGAGATGGCGGCGATGCGCATGTCTGGCTGGAAGGGCACTTCCAGCACCTTGGCGCCCAGCACCGAGACCATAAGCCCTAGTGCCAGGCCCACGGCGCCGCCCAGCGAAGACAGCACCACCGCCTCGACCAGAAACTGCGTCATCACGTCGTTCTCAAACGCCCCGATCGCCAGCCTCACGCCAATCTCCCTCGTCCTCTCCGTCACCGACACCAGCATGATGTTCATGATGCCGATGCCGCCCACCAGCAGGCTGACCGCGGCGACCGCGCCCAGCAGCATGGTGAGCAGCTGCGTTGTCCCGGTGAGCGTGCTGATGAGCTCCTGCGGGTCGCGCACCATGAAGTCGTCTTCCTGATTCAGCTGGATCTTGCGGCGCTGCCTGAGCAGCCGCTGAACGTCCGCCACCACCATCGATGAGGTTGAGCCTTCGCGCGTACCCACCAGCAGACTGCTAATGTAGCGGTTGCCCGAGATGCGGCGTTGGAATGTGCGCAGCGGCGTGAGCACCAGGTCGTCCTGGTCCATGCCCATGCCGGATTGCCCTTTCGACGCGAGGACACCCACCACCTGGCAGGAGATCGCCTGGAGACGGACATTCGCACCCGTGGGGTCCTGCTCGCCGAAGAGCTGCTTCCGCACGGTGGCGCCTAGGATGCACGCGGCTCCGCCCGAAGCGAGCTCCGCTTCCGAGAAGTCGCGCCCACTCGCCAGGGTCCAGTTGCGGACTTTGAAGTAGGCGTTGTCCACGCCGTTGACCGTGGTGGACCAGTTCGTGTTGCCGTAAATGACCTGCATCGACTTCGAGGCGGTGGGCGCCACGGCGCTGACGCCCGGCACTTCGTCGCGCAGCGCCTCGACGTCGGGCGCTTCGAAAAGCTTAGCCTCTTCACGCATGCCGCCGCCCATGCCGCGGCGCTCCTGGCCCGGCATGACCATGAGCATGTTCGCGCCAAGACTCGATATCTCGGAGGTGACTCGGGCCGTCGCACCGTTGCCCAGGGTGACCATGATGATGACCGCGGCGACACCAATGACGATGCCCAACACAGTGAGCGACGAGCGCATGACATTGCGGCGGATGGCCGACAGTGCGAGTAAGATTGCGTCCCAGAGCATGACATTCTCCTTTCGTTACTTAGTACATGGTTTCAATAGTTCGCGCACGGAACGGCGGTAGGCTCTCAGCGATTAGCACTCAGCAATCAGCCCGCGCCCGTGTGGCTGACGGCTGAGTGCTGATCGCTGACGGCTATATCGCCCATACGTCACCGTAATTCCGAAGGTGAGCACTTAGCTGCCGCGGCCCGCGGCGGCCGGGCCACATCGGATGCCACCAGACCATCGCGGAAAGAGATGGTCCGGCTGGCGTATTCGGCCATGTCCGGCTCGTGCGTCACCATGGCGATGCTGATGCCGCGTTCCTGGTTGAGCTGGCAGAGGAGGTCCATGATCTCCTTGCTGCGGGCGGAGTCCAGGTTGCCGGTGGGCTCGTCGGCCAGCAGGACCGCGGGTTCGGTCACGATGGCCCGGGCGATGGCGACACGCTGCTGCTGGCCGCCGGAGAGCTGCGCCGGAGTGTGATCCTCCCAGCCCTTCAGCCCGACCGTCTGGAGCGCGATGCCCGCGCGCTCGCGGCGTTCCGATGACTTCGTGCCGCGATAGACCAGCGGCAGCTCCACGTTCTCCAGCGCCGAGGTGCGCGCCAGTAGGTTGAAGCCCTGGAAGACGAAGCCCAGGTAGTAACGGCGCAGGCGCGCCCGCTGCTTGCGGGGCAGACGGCCCACGTCGATACCCTTGAACAGGTACTCGCCGCCGGTGGGCGTGTCGAGGCAGCCCAGGATGTTCATGCAGGTGGATTTGCCGGAGCCGCTGGGGCCCATGATCGCGACGAACTCGCCCTCTTCGATGCGGAAATCGACACCGGCCAGCGCCATCATCGAGGCGTCGCCCTGACCGTAGACCTTCTCGACCTTGCGGAATTCCATCAGGGCCGGTTCCATGGTTACTTCCCTCCCTTGAGCGCTTCCACAACCAGCGGTACGCCCGGCGCGATGGCCCCGGAGCGGATCTCGGTCACTTTGCCGTTGGTGACGCCGGTCTTCACCGGCACCGGGACCGGTTGCAGTCCCTTCAGCACCCACACGCGCGGTCCGGCGTTGGCGTCGTCGCCAGTCTGGGCGGTCTTGGCAGGCATGGGTGGCGGACCCGGCATCAGCTTGCGGAAGAAGCTCCGCTGATCGCCCTGCCCACCAGCGCCGGCGGAGGCCGGAGTGAACCGCAGCGCCACGTTCGGCGCCAGCAACGCGTTGGTCAACGATTGGACGGTGATGGTGGCCGTGGCCGTCATGCCCGGCCGCAGCAACATCTGACGGTTGTCCACCGAGATCACTGCCAGGTAAGTGACGACGTTGTTGGTCGTGGTCGACTGATAGCGCAACTGCGTGATCTTGCCCGGAAAGGTGCGGCCAGGGTAGGCGTCCACCGTGAAGGTGACGTTCTGGCCCTCTTTCACTTCCCCGATGTCTGCTTCATCGATGTTGACCTGGAGCTTCATGCGGGTGAGGTCCTCGGCCAACTGGAACATGGTGGTGACCGAGAACGAGGCCGCGATGGTCTGGCCGGGCTCGACGTTGCGTGCCAGGACGATGCCGTCCACGGGAGACTTGATCACCGCTTTGGAGACATTCGTCAAATTGACGGCGAGGCTGGCTTCAGCCTGAGTGACCGCCGCCTGCGCACTGGTGACCGCCACCTTGGCGCGCCCGTAGGCGGCCTTCGCCGTATCGAGATCGTGCTGTGAGGGGAGCTGGCCTTTGGATTTCTCCCGCGCCGCCACAATGCGGTTGTACTCCGCCTCGGTCTCGGTCACGGTGACCTTGGCGTCTTCCACCTTGGCCCGAGCCGTTTCGAGGGAGGCGCGGTCCTGTAGTACCTGCGCGTCGAGCTTCTCGGTATTGATCTTCGCCAGCACCTGGCCCACTTTGACGTAGTCGTTGTAGTTGACCAGGACGGAGTCGATGATGCCCGATACTTCACTACCGACATCGACGGTCCGGGTGGGCTGCAGTTGTCCCGTAGCCGTGACCGTGACTGTCAGATTGCCGATGCGAGCCTCCTCAGTGCGGTAGCGCACCGCCGGTTCGGCCGCCGAGGCCTGCCATCTCGTAAAGAGCAGGGCCCCGCCCGAACCCAGCAGCAGCAGAATCGCCAGCCACCAGGTCATCCGCTTCCAGCTCCGCTTGCCGGGCGTCACGCCCAGGTTCGTTTGCACATCCACGACTGTTGTTGTCATTGCCGTATCTCCTTCCAGTTCCCTTGGCGGAGCGCCTCAGCTCCAGCCACCACCCAATGCCTTATAGAGCCGGATCAGGTTGGCGGTGATGGTGGCATCACTCTGAGCCAACTGGTTCTGCAGACTTAATAGCGAACGCTGCGCGTCCAGGACAGTGAGGAAGTCCTTCAGGCCGGAGCCGTAAAGATCGCGGGACATGGTCGCGGCACGCTCGGCCGCGGCGGCCGCATCGGCCAGCGACTTCCTTCTCACCTGCTCGTTCGCAAAGGCCTTCAGCGCATCTTCGACGTCCTGCAAGGCGCCGAGCACGGTGCTCTCATAGGACGTTTCGTATTGCTCCAGCAGGACGTCCTGCACGTTGAGCTGGGCCCGGAGTTGACGGCGGTTCAGGATGGTCTGCTGCACGGAACCGGCCAGGCTGCCCGCCAGGGTGGCCGGCGTCAGCAGGTTGACGATGTTGAGCGAGCTGAACGACAGGACGCCGGATAAGTTGAATGTGGGGTAAAGATTCGCGGCGGCCACACCGGCGCGGGCGGACTGGGCCGCCACCTGGCGCTCCGCACTCCGGATGTCGGGGCGCCGCCGGAGCAGATCGGCCGGCAGCCCCACAGCCACTTCGGCCAGGATCACGGGCACGGGCTTCACGGCCCCGAGTTCCTGATCGACGGCGCCGGGCCGTTCACCCACGAGGACGGAGATCGCGTTTTCTGCCTTCTGGAGCCCGGTTTCCAGGGTGGGGATGCCGGCTCGCGTGGACTCCACCGACAGGGCGGCCTGCTGCACGTCAAGTTCAGTGGACAGGCCGCTCTCGTACTTGGCGACCGTCAGCTTGTAGGTTTCTTCCTGGGCGGCCAGGTTGGCCCTGGTGATGGCCAGCTGCGACTGGTAGGAGCGGAGGTCCACGTAGTTGAGCGCGACTTCCGCCGTCAGGCTTACGAGGACGTTGCGCAGGTCTTCCTGAGTGGCCTCGACATCGGCGGTATAAGCGGCGACGGTGCCGCGAATCCTATTGAAGAAGTCCGGTTCCCAACTGGCGGAGACTCCGGTGCCGTAAGACTGACCGAGTTCGCCGCCATTGCGCGTGCTGGTGCGGCTGCCGGTGGCGGAACCGCTAGCGGTGACCGTGGGGTAGAGGTCCCCTTTGGCTCCTTCACGTTGAGCGCGGGCCTGGCGGATCTTGGCTTCGGCCTGGCGGACGTCGAGGTTGCCTTTGACGGCACGCTCCTCAAGGGCCGTGAGGACCGGATCGCCGAGGGTGGACCACCACTGGGCAATGGTCTTGTCGTCGGCGGGGCTGGCCTTGGCTCCCCCAGTGGGCGGGGTATTCCAGGTGTCTGCCTTGGCCAACTGTGGGGCTACGGGGGGATGGTATTGCATCCGTTTATTGGCGCAGCCGGCCAGAAGCAGGCAGGCTCCCAGCAGCGCGCCAGCGGATTGAATTGCTTGTCGTTTCATCGGATCAGCCTCGCAGCTCCAGATTCCGCTCCGGAGGCAGAAGTACGTGAGGGACAGCCGGAGACATATAGGTGATGTAACGTGACACATTGTTTGTTTTCAGTTGGTTATGGGTATTGTCGGAATCGAGATGCGACGCGCGCGATTGGTGGACCTGGAGCCGGGGACGGGCTGCGGATTGGGTTCGAATGGACATAGTGCGTTGCTCGCCCCCGGTGTGGAGATTTCCGACCCGGTGAAACACCTGAGGGCTGACGTCAGTCGGCGGGTTGGGACTGCGGGGTTAGTGACGGAGGCAGGTTCCGCGCCCGTCTCGCTGGGCCCCTCAACCGCAGGGGCAACCAGCTCGGGCGCTTCGGGCGGGTCGAGTGGTGCGGGGCCGGAGGCGGCGGTGGCCGACGATTCCAAGTCCTCCAGGCTGGGTTCGTTCCAATGGTCAAGTTGTTGTAATTCAATGGGATCTTCGGATTGATCCAACATCCGGAAGTTCTTCCGATAGGCGATGAGGGTGTCGAGAACCTGGCGGCGCGCGCGTTGGAGACGGGTGAGTTCGATGGCATAGAACGGGAGGATCCGGGTGGTCTCGACGAGCTTGCCGATGCCGAAGGCCGTGACATCGAGAGAGGTGACTCCTCGAAGCGAGCCGGCCTGGCGGCGATGGGCCTCGGTTTCCTGGGCGATCTGAAGGTCGATGTGCCGGGTTTCGATAGCGGAGAGGCGGTCGTACTTCCGCTCGAGAGCAGCGATCTCTCGAACGAGGGAGGCTTCGAAGGAGTTGACGGGCCGGAAGTCCTGGGTACGGCGCTCGACGAGTCCCTCGAAGGCGGGCAGGTCCTCGTTCTTCAGGCGGGCGGAGCGGGCCTTGCCCTCCGCGGTGACGGGCCCGCGTGAGCGCGCTCCGTTGATTCGAGCCTGTTCCGACCTGGTGAGTGTCGCCATAGTGTTCTCCTTGAGGCGCACGATAGCGGAGGGATGGAAGTTTTCCGCTCGGGCTCCAGACGGGGAGAATTGGTAAGCGATTCAGGTGCAGTGGGTTGCGGGGTGTGAAGATTATTTTGAAGGGGCGTGACTGAGAAAACTGATGTGAGCAATTGCAGGGGAAGAAAGATAGAAATTGATCACGTAGGGGTGGAGCCGTCCTCTTGAGATTTGGGGCGGGCCCCGGCCGATGGCCGGGGGAATGGAAACCATTTTTTGGTGGCGATGGAAGCGCAGGCTGATCGTCGGCGGCGCGTCCTCAGGGGCTCCGTTAAAGACGTGCCACGAGCCGGTGCCCGCTTACTGACGTGCGCGGTTCGCAACGGCCGGCGACCCCTCCCTGACGGTTGGGGTTCGTAACGCGGCTTCATTCGCTTTGGCGGCCCGAAGGGCCATGCGAGGCACCCCTGAAGATTCTGGAGTGCTGGTCGTTCCCGAACGAAGAAGGCCGGCTCGACAGCCGGCCCGCAATCCTGGAGGCTCGCCCCACCTTCCTGACAGCCCTTCAGCCGCCCGTCACTGCTTTTTGGGTGGAGGCGCCTGGACGTACGACGATTCCTTGGGCTGCTCGTTCGCGAACTGGTCGTCGTCCTTCACTTCCTTCTTGAGCCGGTAAAGCTCCTTCTTCAACTGCGCCACGAGCTTCTGGGCCTTGGGCTCGTTGTAGAGGTTGTGCATCTCCTCCGGGTCCGCCACCAAGTCGTAGCATTCCCACTGGTCCTTCTTCCAGAAATAGATCAGCTTGTGGGTGTCGGTGCGGACTCCGTAGTGGGCACGTGTGTTGTGATCGCCGGGATCGTGGTAGTAGCGGTAGTACATCGAGCGGCGCCAGTCCCGCGGCGTCTTCCCTTTCCAAACGGGCAGGAAGCTGCGGCCCTGCATGTCGCTGGGCGTAGGCTGGCCGGCGAGATCCAGGAACGTGGGCGCGAAGTCGGAGTTGATGCCAATCGCGTTCGAGGTGCTGCCCGGCCGGATGCCCGCGGGCCACCGGACCAGGAATGGCATCCGCAGCGACTCTTCGTACATGAACCGCTTGTCGAACAGGCCGTGTTCGCCCAGGAAGAAGCCCTGATCGCTGGTGTAGATCACCACGGTGTTCTCCGCGAGGCCGTTGGCGTCCAGCGAGTCCAGCAGCCGGCCCATGTTGTCGTCCACACTCTGCACGCAGGCCAGGTAGTCCTGCATGTAGCGCTGGTATTTCCAGGAGTCCAACTCCTTACCGGCGAGGGTTCGCTTCACGCCGTCCACCACCGTTTCGACTTCGGTGGGCTTGGCCATCATCCACTGGCGCAACTCCGTGCCGGAGAGTCCGGCTGGCGGCGTGAGCTTCAGATCGAAGCGCGTGAGGTCCCGGAAGACCGACTGCTGCTGTTCGCGGAGGGCGTCGGTCCGGCCAGCGTAGTCGTCGCGCAGATTGGCGGGCTCCGGGATGTGGCGGTTCGCGAACATCTTCCTATGCTTCTCGTCGGGCGTCCACTCGCGATGGGGCGCTTTGTGGTGGGACATCATGAAGAACGGTTTGTCCTTGGGCCGGTTCTTCAGCGCCTCCATCGTGACGTCTGTGATGACGTCCGTGGCATAGCCCTTGTACACCTGGGAGCCGTCTTTGTCGTAGAAGGTCGGATTGTTGTAGACGCCCTGTCCGGGCAGGATATTCCAGTAGTCGAAGCCGGTGGGGTTGCTGCCGAGGTGCCACTTGCCGACCATGGCCGTGTAGTAGCCGGCCTGCTGCAGGAGCTTGGCGACGGTGGGTTGGGACCCGTCGAAGCGATTGAAGACGGGCACGCCGTTCAGGTGGCTGTACTTGCCGGTGAGGATGGTGGCGCGGCTGGGCGTGCAGATGGAGTTGGTGGCGAAGACCCGGTCCATGCGCATGCCTTCCTTGGCGAGCCGGTCGAGGTTGGGGGTCTGATTCACCTTACTGCCGTAGCAGCCGATCGCCTGGGACGCATGGTCGTCGGTCATGACGAAGAGGATGTTGGGCCTGGCGGGTGCGGGGGCAGCGCCCGAGGCGAGGTTGGCGAGGGGACGACCAGCGAGCCAGGGGAGGGCGAGCATGCTGCGACGAGGGATGCTTGGCATGGTGTTACTCAGCATACACGCGTGGGTGGTGGATGAGGGTGGGGATGGGCGGAGGATGGCGGGGTAGGCCGGGTGGTTTCGCTGGGCGTGTGTAATCCGGCTGCAGCGAGGCGCGCACCCCCTCGTCGACTACCGCCGAACTGGAGTCGCCATTCGCGGTAAGCGCCTGCCAGATACGCAGGCTGCCCGATCCTAGCGGTCCATGGATACCCCGGAGGCCGAGAAAGAAATGTCCCGCTTTCCCCCGCTCGTTCGCCTGTTCAAGCAAGATGCGTTTCCTCATGGACGGACCGGCGCGGGAAACGCCAGGCCAGGAGCTACTCGTCGGTAAGCCGGTTGTTAGAGCTGAACAGAATGGAGGAAGATATCGTGCGCGACACTTCTTTGAGCAGTCTGCTGCGCTCCGCAGCGAGCCTGCTAGCTCCCGCAGTTTGGTGCGTCGGAGGATTGTTCCTCGCGACCAATCCGGCTGACGCATCGACCATTACCGTAACCGTGTGCAACCAGGACTTCTACAACTGCACCACCAATTCCACCGGCGACCTGATCTCCATCGGATCCTCTGGAAGCGGCGTTAGCAACAATCACAACTACTCTTGGGCGTACGCAGCCGCTGCCCAAGTGAAGACGGACGGTGCAATGGTTCCAGGACTAGGCGTTTCTGTCAGTCTTTCCGAACATCGCGAAGGCTACCTTACGAACCTGCTGCCCACGACAGGCCGACGCCTCTTCGCAATTGCCGGAATTTCCGACGGGTTGGATCTTGCCAACGTCGCCACCGGCACCATCACATTTACCTTCGATATAGAGGGCAGCGCTGACTTCAGGCTCTTCGACTCTCTGGTCGGCGTGCGGTTCGCGTCCCCCCAGTTCGGCAATACCGGCGTCTGGCAGGCTTCGAACCATCCGCAGGAAGATTTCCCCTTAGCCACCACTGTGACCATGACCGCGCCGTTCTCGCAACACCGCCTGAATTACCGGTTGAGCTTCGAAGCTAGTCTCTACTGCTCGTATTTCAATGGCATACTCTGCACCGATGAATCCAGCAGCAGTGGCAATTACGGAAATGGATCCGCTTTCGCCGACTTCCTGAATACGGCGACCGTTGCAAATGTACAGGTCTACGATGCGCAAGGCAACCTAGTCGACGATCCTGGCATTACGTCCGACGCTGGCTACCTATACCCGGTTAACAGCGGAGACGTGACCGCAACTCCGGAGCCGGTCAGCTTCTGGATGGTAGGCATGGGGCTCGGAATCGTCGCAGTCACTATGAGGAAATGTATTCATCCGACCCCGCCTCAATCGGGCACAAATGGAAGCAGGTGAGGTACAAGGCTGACGCGCTAGAGAAGTATTGCATGCCTGTTAGTGAGAAGGAGGGCCCAACATCTCAGCTTGCTGACGAAAGAACCCCTTGTCGAACATAGGCCGTCGGGGCGGTCCATCACAACTCGCGTCTTTTTCATCTGACGTGAGGCCTTTGGCTGCCCCGTTGCCCTCTCTATATACCGCAACCCGACCCACGGATGCGCCTAGAGAATCGCGCAGCGGCGGCAGCGTCCCAGTCGCATCGGCATGTTGATCGCCTGCCCATACCGCCCGTCTACCCACCCAGAACAGCGCCTCGGAGAGTCCTTCCACCTAATCCCCCGCTGGGCGGTGTGACACGCGGCCCCAGCACCGCAACCTGCGCGCTAAGGGTACGCCAAGCCATCAAATCTGAGACTCTCACACAAGCGCTTTCTGGTAGTTCAAGCGGGGCTGCTG
Source organism: uncultured Paludibaculum sp. (assembly GCF_963665245.1). Taxonomy (NCBI): domain Bacteria; kingdom Pseudomonadati; phylum Acidobacteriota; class Terriglobia; order Bryobacterales; family Bryobacteraceae; genus Paludibaculum; species uncultured Paludibaculum sp. The sequence continues at coordinate 4,466,916 of NZ_OY762267.1, read as the reverse complement.
AGTTGCCCCTGACGGAGCCGAGAATGGCCGCCAGAGACACACGCGACGCTTCCGACAGCCGCAGACGGCAAGGCCCGCCGCGTCGAGATGTGCACCATCGATACCGTGCGCGCCGGGAACTCTACAGCGCGGCCAGGCTTCGGGGAACTTCTCACCATCGAAGCAATTACGTATGTCCGACAGCACACCGCTCAATCATCGGCACGGTGCCGACGCCCAACAGCGCAGCCAAAAACGCTACCATCCCACCGCCCCGACACGCCACCGCTTCCACCGAGATCCTTCCATCCGTCATGGTGGGACCAGGCAGCGGAGCCGACAGGGCATTTCGGCCATATCGCCACTATATTCTCGGCGTGTTGCGGACTCCGGGGCCCTCAAGGAGAGATCAAGAAACCGATATGGTCCAACCACCAACTCGCGGCTCTGACCCCGATGAACCGGCGTAGCAGGCGTGGTGCCGCTCGCTTCGTCCTTGGGTGGCACGTCAGGACGACTGCTTCTCTGCAGAAGAAATGAACTCCGCGGTGGCAGTGGCTGATGCCGCGTTCCATTTCTTCGTCCGTGAGATGCACATCATAGTTGCGATTGAAATTGTTGCCAAATGCCACGATCCACCGGAAGTGCAAGGTCACACAATCTCGAAGTGCTTGGACGCGCCACAGGCGAGCGTGAATCTGCAGGAAAGGTTAGCCCGATGGACCATCTGAGTACGAGTGATGTCGAGCTTGTTGCCCACGAGCGAACAACGCTTGAATCCCTTCTCTCACCAGGATCCGAGATTGAAACGGAGAGCGATGAACGGGCGATGCCAAGCGGGTAATTCTGTGGGCGCCTCTGAGCTATTCGCACTACGGGCGACGACTCGCACAGTCCATTTACCCTGTCTGTGACACAATGAGGGAATTGTTTCTGGAGACTGGGATATGGCCGCTGATTCTTTTGATTCATCTCCCGGCGACATTACCGAAGTTTTGGGCAGACTGAATTGCGAGGACTCGTGGGCAGAACTCGTGCCTCTGGTCTATAGGGAACTCAGAGAACTCGCGCGAAGTTATATGCTTCGGGAGCGGATAGGACATGTCCTGGAGCCCACCGCACTTGTTCACGAGACCTACTTGCGGCTGGTGCGGTCGACGTCCATCCGGTGGAAGAATCGCTGTCATTTCTACGGAGTGGCGGCTCTACTTATGCGCCGGATTCTGGTGGACCATGCCCGGCGATTGCGGGCGGAGCGGCGGGCCCTAACCGTGACTGGCCCCGAACTGGTATCAGCTTCCGGCTCCGCCGGCATCGATGTCGAAGTGCTCAGTGACGCCCTGGACCGGCTCGCCAGCATGGATGCGCGACAGTGCCGAGTCGTGGAACTACGCTACTTTGGCGGCCTCAGTGTTGATGAGGTGGCTTCTCTGCTCAGCGTCTCCACGAGGACGGTGAAGCGCGACTGGAATGTTGCCCGTGCCTGGCTGCACGGAGAATTGAGCATGCGATCACGATGACGCCTGCGCACTGGGAACGGGTCAAGTCACTTTTTGAGCAGGCGGTGGATCTTCCAGAACAGGATCGCATGGCGTGGATTCAAGAAAGCGGCGCCCCCTCGGACGTCGTCGCGGAAGCAGTCCGATTAGTCCATGAATATCTGTCGGCCGGGGCCGATTTCCTGGCAGCGGTTACCCGGACTCCGGACGAGTTACTGGAACGGGCCGCGCAGGCAATCGCGGTGTCCAGCGAGCGGACGACGGCGCCGGGCAAAGTTGTAGCGGGCCGCTACGAGATCGTACGCGAACTCGGGAGTGGCGGTGGTGGAATCGTATATCTCGCCCACGACCGTTCACTACACCAGCGCCCTGTCGTTCTGAAGTTCCCGTACCCCGGTGGAGAATCGCAAGACCGACTCTTGAGCCGGTTTCGGCAGGAGATCGAAGCGCTTGCTCGAATTCGGCATCCCGGAGTCGTTGGCGCCCTGGATGTCGGCACGGCAACCGGCCGCGTATTCCTCGTCATGGAGTATGTTGAGGGGGCGACACTAAGGTCTCATCTAGGGAGCCCAATGCCAGCATCAAGGGTTGCAGACGTGATTGGGCAGATCGCGGACGCACTCTGTGCCGCGCATCAGGCAGGCATCCTACACCGCGATCTCAAACCCGAAAACGTGATGCTACAGGGTACCGCCAGGGGCGTCGAATTGGTCAAGCTGATCGACTTCGGAATCGCGAAGGTTCAGTACTCCGGATCCGACGAGGCCACACGCACCGTCACGTTCGTTGGAACCGTCAACTACGTCGCGCCTGAACAACTGATGGGCCAGAGCACGACCGCTACCGATATTTACGCCTTGGGCGTTGTGGCTTACGAGATGCTTGCGGGCCGGTTGCCCCTTGAGGCCGAAACCCCATTCGGAATGTATGAACGGCAGAAAGCCGGCGAAGTCGTGCCGCTGTCGAGGTTGCGCCCGGATCTGCCACACGCCGTGGATCAGGTCATCTGCCGGGCTTTGTCATTCGATGCCCGGCGGCGCCAGCCCACGCCGAAGCAGTTCGCCGAGGAACTCTCGGCAGCATTTCGGCGGGGCCCCTCGCGTCAGCGTAAGCACGCTTTGATGGCGGGCATTGTTGCCGCTGCGGGCCTGACGGCGGCGGTGCTGCCCCAGGTGGGCAAGCAAGCGGAACGCATTCTATGCTCCGGCGAAAGCAACTGGCCCTGGTGCCCGGCGCCCACCATCTCGACGGTCGCTGGAGGTGACGCAGCATCATTGGGCCATGTGTACGGAATTGCCTCCGACCGGAATGGAACTATCTACTTCAGCTCCACCGGAAGACACCAGATTTACCGGTTCCGAATTGGCGATCCGTCTGGCGCGACTTTGGTCGCGGGCACCGGGACGATGGCCTTTGGCGGCGATGGTGGGGATCCGCGACGAGCGCATTTCAACAACCCGGTTGCTCTCGCTGTGGATTCTGCCGGTGACCTTTACATCACTGATCAAAACAACGCGCGGATCAGAAAGATCTCCTTCCGGGAAGGGACCATTCGGACCATTGCCGGTAGTGGTGTTCGAGGTTATGCCGGCGATGGTGGCGCCCCACAAGACGCCCAGTTGAGCTCGCCGATGGGTTTAGCATTCGACTCTACGGGAAGGTTGTTTATTGCCGATTATGGTAACCACCGAGTGAGAATGGTGAGATTCGGCGCGAATCCCATCATCACCACCGTGGTGGGCAGTGGAATTGACGGATTCGATGGCGATGGTGGAGTTCCGGAGTCTTCAAGGCTATCCGGCCCCACCAGCGTCATATTTGACGGGCGGGACAACCTCCTGATTGGAGATCAACACAACAACCGCATCCGTCGAGTAGTGTTCGGACCGACCCCGTCGATTCGAACTATCGTCGGCTCAGGAGCAGCGGCGTTTAGCGGGGATGGCGGGCATCCGCTGGCCGCTGCGATGTCTGGCCCGGTCGCTCTGGCGATGGATTCCGCTGGCAACCTGTACGTCACCGACAGCGAGAATCACTGTGTTCGCAAGGTCACTTTTGAGCCGGAATCCAAGATGACAACAATCGCCGGTGACGGGTTGGCCGGCTTTAGAGGCGACGGCGGACCGTCTTCGTCTGCCAGACTGTCCCTACCCACGGGCGCAACGGTTGGCGCAGACGGGAATCTGTATATTGCCGACTGCTTGAATGATCGGATCCGCAGGGTGAAGCTCCCGGCAGTGGTTGACTGAGCGGTTGATCCGCGAGCGTGAAGGCATTCAGCCCGACGGCATAACATACGTGGACCGTCCCTATCGGCGATTCGCTCCTGTGTTCTACACCGTTGAACGGAACAAAGTCGAGTAATTGGGTTCGGTGGATGCCCCACGGGCCAGGTCGGGAACGGACTTCCAGAGCCAGTTCAGAGTTTCTACTTGGTTTGGCCCGGACGAAACGGCACTTCGAGGGAAGCCGGGGTGGGACAGATGAACGTCTCCGACGGTGGCCTTCGGAGTCGGGAGCGGAGTATGGACACTTCCGACTCCGGACTGTGCGGACACGTTTCGCTCGCTATGCGGCGTTCCGCGTGGAGCCCCGCCCTTACGGTCGGTGACCGGGCGAAGGTACGCCCGGTTCCTTGACTGGCAGGGCGGACGCGCGGGTGGGTGGGGGACGTTCCCGCGCGGAGGAACGGCCCTGACCTCCGAAGAACCCCTGAACTCGCACACCCTGGTACACGTACCTCCATTCAGACCCGGCTCCTCAGCCGGTATGCGAAGCTCAGAACTCAGCCCTAGACCCAACTCATGACCAACCCCACTGCCCGCCCCCTCTGGTTCTGCCGCCTGGCCGCCGTAATCCTTCCCTTGGCCGCTGCTGCTCAGTCCATTCCTAAGCCCCCGGCTATCGACGCCGAAGTCCGCAAGGTCATGAAGAAGGCCGATGCCAACGGCCTGGCCCTGGCGGTGATCGATCACGGCAAGGTCGCGTATGTGCAGGCTTACGGCACCCGCAACGCCAAGGGCGAGCCGCTGACTCCAGATACTGTCATGTACGGGGCGTCGCTCACGAAGACGGTCTTTGCTTATACGGTGATGCAGCTCGTCGAGCAGGGCAAGCTACGCCTGGATACGCCCATCAAGGAGTATCTCGAGAAGCCGCTGCCGACGTACGGGCCCGATCCGGTCTTTCCCGATAAGTACGGCCCCTACAAGGACCTGGCCGGCGATCCGCGCTGGCAGAAGATCACGCCCCGCATGGCGCTTACGCACTCCATCGGCTTCAGCAACTTCTGGTTTCTGGAGCCGGATGAGAAGCTGCGGATTCACTTCGAGCCGGGGGCACGGTACAGCTACTCCGGCGAGGGGCTGATCCTATTGCAGTTCGTCATTGAGCACGGGCGAAAGGATCTCGGTCTCGGGCTGGATGTGGGCGACCTGACCAAGGCAAACTTCGACCGGCTCGGCATGACGCGCACGAGCCTGATGTGGCGGGACGACTTCGCTGCGAATCTGGCCGACGGTTGGAACGACCAGGGCCAGCCGCAGGAACACGACCAGCGGAGCAAGGTGCGGGCGGCGGGCTCCATGGATACGACGATCTCGGATCTGTCGAAGTTCGCGGCGGCGCTGGTGCGTGGGGATGGGCTTAGCGCGGCGTCGCGCGCGGAGCTGACGAAGCGGCAACTCCATATCAAGACGGCCCATCAGTTTCCTCCGGCTCAGCCGGAATTACCGGCTGCCCAACAGCGCAAGGATCTCTACGCGGGGCTTGGGGTGATCGTGTTCGATGGGCCTCAGGGACATGGGTTCTTGAAGGGCGGGCATGATGGGCAGACCGCGAATACCCTGGTGTGCCTGGAGAAGGGGCAGCGGTGCGCCTTGATTTTGTCGAATGATGTTCGGGCGGAGAAGGGGTTCGCGGAACTGGTGCGGTTTCTACTGGGCAATACCGGTGTCCCTTATGACTGGGAGTATGGGGACTCCGCCGGGAAGTCGTAGAGGAGACGGCCCTGTTACTTCGATTCCAGGACGAAGGTCACGGGGCCGTCGTTTACCAAAGACACGTCCATATGGGCCTGGAACTCGCCGGTTTCTGTCGCTACCCCGCTGGCCCTTGCCTGGTCGACGAAATACTCGTACAGACGGCGGGCCTGCTCGGCCGGGGCCGCCAGATCGAAGCTGGGCCGGCGTCCCTTGCGCACGTCTCCATAGAGCGTGAATTGCGAGACCACCAACAGACGGCCGCCCACGTCGCGCAAGCTAAGATTCATCTTGCCGGCCGCGTCGTTGAACATACGGAGACCGGTGATGCGGTCCAGCAGATAGTCGGCTTCCGCTTCCGTATCGCCGTGCGTGACGCCCAGCAAAACCAGGATGCCTTGGCCGATGGAACCCGTAATGCGGCCGTCCACTTCGACGCTGGCCTTCTTCACTCTCTGTACAATCGCGCGCATGAGGTATTTGCCCTATAGCGCCCCATCGCGGGAACGCCGATTCTATGTCAGATACCATGATCTATCGCAGACGGCGCAATAAGTCGGGCATACCCGGTGGATTCTACCGCTTCACCGACTCCTCCAACCGCACCATCAGCGGTCCGGGCGATGGGGAGTTCATCCATCTGCGCGATGAGTTTGGGCAGTCGTGGCGCGGCATGGCGGAGCAGATGGCCGACGATACCATCCGCTACCGCTTCCGCGATGATCATGGCAACTACATCTCCGGAGTCTCCGACGGCTATGGGGTGATCCTGCGCGACCAGAAGGGCAAGACCTGGCGCGGCGTGATCGACTAACCGCTTACGGCCGCGCCAGATACTTCTTGTACAGCCGCGTGTGCTTTGACTCGAGATCCACCGGTGCGCCCTTGATGAACATCATCTTGATGTTTGTCTTCACTTCCAACGGATCGCCGTCGGTCACGATGAGGTCGGCCCACTTGCCTGGCTCGATGGAACCGTACTGATCGGCCACGCCCCAGATCTGCGCCGGGTTCAAGGTCACCGCCTTGAGCGCTTCATCGTAAGGCAGCCCGAAGGCCACGGACTGTCCGGCCTCGTACGGCAGGTTCCGGGCAAACTGAGTCCCGAAGCTGGCAAAGGCGATCTTCACTCCGGCTTTGTGCAGGAGTCCGGCCAGCGCGAACGGCTCGTCATAGGGGGCGTCATCGTCGATGGGCGTCGTGAACGGTGAACCCAGAATCACCGGGATGTTCTTCTTGGCGAGTTCCGCTGTCATGGCGCCGGGCTCGCGGACATTGGCCAGTACGATCTTCACCTGCTCGCGGGTGGCCCAGTCGACGGCCTCGCGGATCTCACGCTCTTTGGAGGCCAGCACGAAGATGGGGCGCTTGCCTTCCAACACGGGGATCATGGATTCGAACTTGAGATCGGGCTTCAGGGCCGGATCCTTGCTCGCCTTGGCCTTCTGATAGCGCCGCGCCTCTTCGAAGAACTCCTTGAGCTTTTTGACCTGCTCTTCCTGGTTGCGCTTAGCCTGAGTGAACGTCACGCGCCGGGCGGCCAGGGCCGGGGGCAAGTCGTCGTCACTGGCTCCGCGGCCGCGCGACTGGATGGCGGGCCACACCATCTGCAAGGCCGCGTCGCGGCGGATCTCCATCTCTTCCCACGTCCAGCCGTCGAGGTGGAGCAACGACACCTGGCCGCTGAGAATGCTGCCCGGACCGCCGCCGCGCCCGCCCAAGGAGCCGGGCAGCACCATGGCCGACGTGATGCCGTTGGCCCGGATCACGGGGATGTGCTCGCTCTCGGGATTCACGGCGACAATCGCGCGCAGTTGCGGATTGAAGTCACCGATTTCGCCGGTATCGGTGGTTTCCCGGACTGAGCCGATCTCGGACATGCCCACCGGCGAGCCCGAATCGATCATGCCTGGGAAGACCTGCAGACCCTTGCCTTCGACGATTTTGATCTTGCCTTTCACCGCGACCTTCGGGCCGATCTCAGCGATTTTGCCGTCGACCACCAGCACGGACACGTTCTCCTGCTTCGGTCCCGAGACCGGGTGCACCGTCGCATTGCGGATCACGAACGTATCGTTGGCGCCCGCATAGACACAGGCGGCCAGCAGTATTCCCAACAGTCCACGGCTTCTCACGAAGACCTCCTCGACGGCGGCACATTGCGCCTTTCATTGGATTTTTCTTTCTCCAGCAGGCCCTTCTTTTCGGCCTCTTTCTTCGGGCGGGCGCTCAAGTCGCCATCGCGGTCGAAATACTCGTGCCCATCGATGAACACCTTCTGCACCTTGGAGTAGATGGAGAGAGGGTCCTTGTCGTAGAGCACGAGGTCGGCCTGCTTGCCCACTTCAATGGAGCCCACATACTGGTCGATGCCCAACTGTTTGGCCGGGTTGATAGTGATCATGGCGAGCGCTTCGTCCTCGGTGACGCCGCCGTACTTCATGATCTTGCCCGCCTCGGTGTTGAGGCGCCGCATCAGTTCGGCACCGCCGGCATCGTCGGAGTTGAGACTCACCAGCACGCCTTTCTTCATCATCACGGCCGCGTTGTAGGGGATGGCGTCGTAGGCTTCCACTTTGTAGGACCACCAGTCAGAGAAGGTCGAAGCGCCGACGCCGGCCTCCTGAATCTCCATGGCTACCTTGTAACCTTCCAAAACGTGCTGGAGCGTTGCGATCTTGAAGCCGAACTCCTGCGAAACGCGCAGCAGCATCAGGATTTCGTCGGCACGGTAGCAGTGGGCATGCACAAGACGCTTGCCTTCCAGCACTTCGACCAGCGTGTCGAGCTGGAGGTCGCGGCGCGGCGGCAGAGCCAGTTCCCCGCGGCTCTTTTTCGCCTCGTAGTCCTTCCACTCCTTCTGGTATTCCTTGGCCTTGGTGAAGGCTTCGCGGATGACGTCTTCGACGCCCATGCGGGTGCCGGGGTAGCGGAGGTTCTGCGGAGCGCCGGGCGCTCCGAAGCCTGTCGTCTGCATGCCTTGCCGTTTCGGATTCTCGCCCAGGGCCATCTTCAAGCCGGGCTTGGCTTCCTTGAAGACGAGATCGTCGGCGCTCTTGCCCCAGCGCATCTTGAGGACGACGTTGCGCCCGCCAATCGCATTGGCGCTGCCGTGCAGTACGTTGGCGGTGGTTACTCCGCCGGCCAGGGCGCGATAGATGTCCATGCGCTCATCGTTCACGACGTCGTCGACACCCACCATGGAGCTGACCGAGACGCTGCCTTCGTTGATGGCGTCGACGGCGATGTGGGTGTGGCAATCGATGATGCCCGGGATGATGTGTTTGCCGGAGGCGTCGACGATGCGGGCTCCGGGCGGCGTCATTACCTTTTCACCGACGTCGGTGATCTTGCCGTTGACGATGACCACGGAACCCTGGAAGGTGCCCTTGGTGACTGTGTGGATGGTTCCGTTCTGGAGAACGATGGTGTTCTGGGCGGAGAGGGCCGCCAGGGTGAAGAGGCTGAGGAGGATGCCTCGCATGATCAGTTGGCCTCCTGATTGGCGGTGGAAGGACGGTTTCCGCCCGGCGTTTGCGGCGGATCTGGCGGCGGTAAATACTTGACTCCGTCAACGAATATCATTGCTATTGTCAACCTTTCGTCGAAGAGGTCGCCCTTGACCACAACCAGGTTCGCCATCTTCCCTTTGTCGATAGACCCCATGCGGTTTTCCACGCCGTAGATTTCGGCCGCGCTGAGAGTCAGGGCGCGGATCGCATCTTCCTTCTTCAGACCCACGTCGATGGATTTCTTCAGCGCCTTCAGGACTTCCTTGGGCGACTCCAGCCCGTCGGACGAGATTGCGAATTTCACACCGGCGGCGGCGAGGACGGCCGGCGTTGTGGGCGCCTTGTCGCGCAGCTCCAGAACCTTCAAGGTGTCAATCGCTTCCGGGTCGTGGTCGCGCTCCTGGGTGGGCCAGTGAATATTGAGGACGACGGATGTGCCGTTCTTCTTCAATTCGTCGGCCATGCGGTAGCCCTCGTTGACGCCCCAGAGCACCACGGGGGTCTGCAACTCCTTGCCTAGATTCAACATGCGGCGCATCTGGACGGGACCGGGAGCGGGCAGCATCAGGCGGCGAGTGGTGAGGACGCCTTCCAAGGCGCGATCGTAGGCGGGCCGCGGGATGGTTTGCGGCGACTTCGCGTAGAGCTCCTTGTTCATTTTGTAGTAGTTGGCGTCGCTCCAAAGCTGCCGGAAGTAGGCCAACACACCCATCAGAGAATTCGGATAACCCGAGTAGCCGGAAGGAGTTGTGGATATGTAGAGGCCTGCGTCGGGCTCGACGATCATGGCTCCATCAGACTGGCCGCCCAGGTTGACGATGGCGCCGTGCCCACCGATAAGGCCCTGGCGGGGGAAAGTGACGGCTGTCGTAAAGCCGGCACCGTGAGCGAGGTCGACGCGACGCTCAGTGGCTTTGACGAGGTCGGCGGCCATCACCCAGCTATTTGTTCCGGGACGGTCTTCCGGACCGCGCGACCGAGGTCCTGTTGGCTGGGGGGCGCGGCCTCCACCTGCGGCTGGGGTGGACGGTTGCACTGGAACTGGAGGCTCGGGAATGCCCCAGGTGCTGAAGGCATCAATGAGTCCTGGATAGACCGTAAGTCCTTTACCGTCCACCACCCAAGCGCCCGCGGGGATGGTTGCGCTGGGTCCGACGTCGGCGATGATGCCGTCTTTCAGAACGACGGTCCCCTTCTCGATCACCGCTCCGCTGACTGTGACAATCCGGGCGTCCTGGATGGCCACCAGCGATGGAACTTCGGCCCGCAACGGCAAAAACGTGCAGGCCAGGAGAGAGAGGACAAATAATCTTTGGCGCATGGAGAATCCCTGTATTTTAGACTGGTACTTCAGCGATGCCTACTAAGAAAACCATCCGCTACCAGGACGCCGGGGTCAACATTGACGAGGCGGACCGTGCTGTCGGCTACATCAAGGTAGCGGCAAAGAAGACCTTCACCCGAAGCGTATTGGCGGATATCGGTAGTTTTGGCGCAATGTACCGCCTGACAGGTTACAAGCGGCCTGTGCTGATCTCATCGGCCGATGGCGTGGGGACGAAGATCAAGGTCGCGTTTATGACCGGGCGGCACGATACGGTCGGCCAGGATCTGGTGAACCACTGCGTCAACGACATCGCGGTGCAGGGCGCCGTGCCCTTGTTTTTTCTCGACTATTTCGCTGTCGGGAAGCTGAATGCGGAAGTCGCGGGGCAGATTGCCACCGGCCTGGGTAAGGCGTGCCAGGAGAACGGCTGCGCCCTGATTGGTGGGGAGACGGCTGAGATGCCGGGCCTCTACCAGCCGAGCGAGTATGATCTCGCCGGCTTCATCGTGGGTGCGGCGGAGCAGTCCAAGTTGTTGACGGGAAAGAGTGTACAGCCCGGTGACCTGCTGCTGGGCCTGCCCTCGAACGGGCTGCACACCAACGGGTATTCACTCGCCCGCAAGTTGCTGTTCGAGGTGGGCAAGTACACGCCGAAGACGTTCCTGCCGGAGTTGGACTGCACGCTGGCCGATGAGTTGCTGAAGGTGCATCGCAGCTACCTGAAGCCGATTCAGAAGCTGTTGAAAGCAAATGTTCTTGCCGCCGCAGCGCACATCACCGGCGGGGGCATCACGGACAACACTCCGCGCGTCCTGCCGAAGGGGTTGGCGGTGGAGGTGAAGCTCGGCTCGTGGCCCATTCTGCCCGTGTTCGAACTGCTGCGCCGGTTGGGGAACGTTCCGGACGACGACTACCGGCGGACGTTCAACCTGGGCGTCGGCATGATCCTGGTGATTCCGCAGAAGAAGGCCGCGAAGGCGGTACGGCTGTTGAAGCACATGAAGGAGCCGTACTACGAGATCGGCAAGGTGATCACGCAGCCGCGCGGCAAGGGTCGAGTGATCTACAAGTGAAGAAGATCGCCGTTCTCGTATCCGGCCGCGGCTCGAACTTCGAGGCCATCGCGCGGCAGATCCGTGAAGGAAGACTGCAGGCGGAGATCGCCGCGGTGATCGCCAACGTGCCTACAGCCAAAGCGCTGGAAACGGCGGCCACCCTAGGCTTACCGGCGATTTCTCTGCCTTCGAAGGGCATCGACACGGATACGTATGCGGCGATAGTGGTGGAGAGGCTGGCCCCGCTGGGGATTGACCTGATTGTCCTGGCCGGGTTTATGCGGCGGGTGGGGACGCCACTTCTCGAGGCGTATCGCGACCGCATTCTCAACATTCACCCATCGCTACTGCCATCGTTTCCGGGTTTGCATGTGCAGCAGCAGGCCTTGGACTACGGGGTCAAGTTTTCCGGCTGTACGGTGCATTTCGTGGATGCCGGGCTGGATACGGGGCCGATCGTGGCGCAGGCTGTTGTCCCGGTTCTGGATGGAGACACCGCCGATACGCTGGCCGCGCGGATCCTGGTGGAAGAGCACAAGATCTTCAGCGAGGCCATCGCCGTGGTTCTCAGCGGCGCCTACCGCATTGAAGGCAGGCGTTTGATTCGAAAGGACTAAGCAGTGTTCAGCAAGTATGTCCGCGCGGCGGCTGCCGCCCTGTTGCTTGGCGCCGCGGCGGATTGCCGCGCCCAGGTGACGCCGGCCGATGAGGTGAATCCGCTCATCGATACGCACAAGTCGCGCTGGTTCTTCTTCTCCTCGGCCAGCCGCCCGTTCGGGATGGTGAACCTGAGTCCGGATACGGGCGTCGATGGCGACTGGAACGCCGGTTACCTCTATGGAGAGAAGTACATACGGTGCTTCAGCCACGTTCATGACTGGCAACTGGCGGCTGTGCCGGTGATGCCTGCTACGGGCGAGATGAAGGGCCCGGGTGGGTATGAGGCCTACAAGTCCGCATTCAGTCACGACAAGGAAGTCGCCAAGGCGGGCTATCACAAGGTCTATCTCGAAGATTATAAAGTGACGGCGGAGTTGACGTCGACGAAGCGCGTGGGTATGCACCGCTACAGTTTTCCGGCCGCTCAGGACGCCTATATCTATGTAGACACAGGGGCCAAGCTCGCCATGATGGATGCGCCGCTGGACGCGCAGTTGCGGAAGGTGAGCGACAGGGAACTCGCCGGCAACACCGTTCTGGCACCGACGATCCGGCGGAAGAAGCCTGTCACTGTGTACTTTGTCATCCAGTTGGATCGGCCGTTCGATGGATTTGGCCAGTGGAGCAAAGGTGGCAGCGGGTATGTTCACTTCCGGTTTGCGCAGCCGAGCCAGGTGCAGATGAAGGTCGCGATCTCGTATGTGAGCGAGGAGCAGGCCCGGCTGAACCTCAACACGGAGTTGCCGCACTGGGACTTCGAGCGTGTCGTGCGCGAGTCGAAACAGGAATGGAATGAGTGGCTTGGCAAGGTCCAGATCAGCGGCGGGACGCCCGCCCAACGGACGAAGTTCTATACGGATCTGTGGCATTCCGTGCTGGGCCGCCGGACGTTCAGCGATGTAAACGGCAAGTACATCGACAATACCGGGGACAAGCCGGTGGTGCGGCAGGTGCCGCTGGACGCCAAGGGGCAGCCGACCCGAAGCACATACAACTCCGATGCTTTCTGGGGGTCGCAGTGGACTCTCAATGTTCTGTGGTCTATCGCTTACCCGCAGTTAATGGGCGAGATGACGGAGTCGCTGGTGGACTATTACAAGAACGGCGGCATGATTGCCCGGGGTCCCAGCGGCGGCAACTATACGTTCGTGATGGTGGGTGACCAGGCGGTGCCGCTGATCGCGGCGGCGTACCAGAAGGGGATCCGCAACTTCGACGTCCAGGCGGCCTATGAGGGGTCGAAGAAGAGCGCGTTTCCCGGCGGGATTCGCGATCACGCAGGCTATGAAGCGGGTGCCAACGCCGAGGGCGGCGGGATGAAGTACTACGTCGAGCGGGGCTATGTGCCGCTGGGCAAGTTCGGGTCGGGCGGGCATCGTGAGGGTGCGGCGCAGACTCTGGAGTATGCCTATCAGGATTGGACCCTGGCGCAGTTTGCACTGGCTTTGGGCAAGAAGGACGACGCAACGTTCTTCCAGAAGCGGTCAGGCAATTGGCGGAATCTCTTTGACGAATCAACAGGTTGGATCCGGCCGAAGAACATGGATGGGTCGTGGTTCGAGCCTTTTGCGCCGACGTGCGAGGGGTCGAATTGCCGGGGCTTCGTGGAGAGCAATGCGGCGATCTATACCTACTACGTGATGCAGGATCTTCCAGGGCTGATTGCGGCCTTGGGCGGCCGCGAGAAGTTCATTGAGAAGCTGCAGGGGCAGTTTGAGAAGGCCGCGCCGCACCGCTTCATCACGCCGCATGGAAAGCATGGGGAGAACTGGGTGGATTACGAGAACCAGCCCGCGTGCCACATGGCCCATCTGTTCAGCTATGCGGGCGCTCCGTGGCTGACACAGTATTGGGTGCGGCGCGTGAAGGACGAGGTGTTTGGCGACGCCACGCCGATGGGTGGATATAACGGCGACGAAGATCAGGGCCAGATGGGGGCGCTGGGCGTGCTGATGGCGGCAGGGTTGTTCGACGTGCAGGGCGGGGCGGAGTTGGAGCCGCGCTACGAGATCACAAGCCCTTTATTTGAACGGGTTACGTTCCAGTTGGACCCGCGCTTCTATCCCGGCAAGACCTTCACTGTCGTGGCCCGGAATCAGAAGCCGGGGAACGTCTATGTCCAGTCAACGAAGCTGAACGGCAAGCCGCTCACGGGCCGGTTCTGGGTGACGCACAAGGAGTTAGTGGCCGGCGGCGTATTGGAGGTGGAGTTGGGAGGGGCGCCGAACAAGCAGTGGGGCGTCGTGCGGTAGGAGGCAAGGGGACGTCGAAACGTCCCCGATTTATTCGAGTTAGGCCTTGGATCCGCGGGGGGCTTTGCCGGCGGCCACGGGTTCTGGAGTGACGGTGGGCTCCACGGCGTCGGGCAGTTTGGCCAGTCCGAGCATTTCGCGGACCATGCCGTCGAGTTTCTGCAGGGTCTCGGGGTGGTCGCGCAGGAATTGCTTGGCGTTTTCGCGGCCCTGGCCGATACGCTCGCTGGCGAAGCTGTACCACGAGCCGCTCTTCTCGACGATGTTGTGTTCCACACCGATGTCGATGAGGTCGCCGATGAGGCTGACGCCTTCTCCGTACATGATGTCGAATTCGGCTTCACGGAACGGCGGGGCCAGCTTGTTCTTGACTACCTTCACCTTGGTACGGTTGCCGACGACGTTCTCGCCGTCCTTGATGGCGGCGATGCGGCGGATGTCGATGCGGACGCTGGAGTAGAACTTCAGGGCTCGGCCGCCGGTGGTGGTTTCCGGGTTGCCGAACATGACGCCGATCTTCTCACGGATCTGGTTGATGAAGATGAGGCAGGTGTTGGACTTGGAGACCATGCCTGTGAGCTTGCGCATCGCCTGGGACATGAGGCGCGCCTGGACGCCCATGAACGAGTCGCCCATCTCGCCGTCGAGTTCGGCCTTGGGCACGAGCGCGGCGACCGAGTCGACCACGATGATGTCGATGGCGTTGGAGCTGATGAGGGATGAGGTGATTTCCAGGGCCTGTTCGGCGTAGTCCGGCTGAGAGACCAGGAGGTTATCCACGTCCACGCCGAGCTTGCGGGCGTAGATGGGATCGAGGGCGTGCTCGACGTCGATGAACGCCGCCATGCCGCCCACCTTTTGCGCCTGCGCCACGGCCTGGAGGGCGATGGTGGTCTTACCGGACGATTCCGGCCCGTATACTTCGACGATGCGGCCGCGCGGGAAGCCGCCCACGCCTAGCGCATAGTCCACGGAGACCGACCCGGAAGAGATGACGCCGACGGGAACGATGGCATCGTGCGAGCCAAGCCGTTGGATGGTGCCTTTGCCGAACTGCTTCTCAATATTGCCAAGCGTGACACTCAGCAGCCGCTGTTTTTCCTTCTCTTCGAGAGCCATGGCCTTCCGGGGGCCTCCTTTGGTGACTAGTGAAAACTCTTACAGTATAGCAGTGCTTGTCAACAAGCGTGCTTTCTAGTGTAACTAGTGAGCCGCCGGAAGGGAGTATCTCCAAAAATTAACCTGTGTCTCGGTGGCCTCCTATTGCTTCCCCACAAGAAGAATCGTATCCTTCTTGTGGGATCCCCAGCGGAGAAGTAAATGAAAGACAAGAACGATGTATGGCAGGGCACGTTAGCCCTCATGGTGATGAAAACACTGGACATGATGGGCCCGCAGCACGGCTATGGCATTGCCCGGCGCATCGAGCAGATCAGTGACGACCTGCTCTCGGTGAACCACGGGACCCTCTATCCGGTACTGCTGAAGCTGGAGCAGGAGGGGTCGATCGCGTCCGAGTGGGGTGTTTCGGAGAACAACCGGAAGGCGCGCTTCTACCGGTTGACGGAAGACGGCCGGAAGGAGCTCACGTCAGAGCAGAACCATTGGGCGACCACCACTTCGATCATGGCCCGCTTTCTCTCAGCGCCTGGAGAAAACCAGTGAATCGAAAGGACCTGCGGCGGATGGCGAGCCGGCTGACGGGACTGCTCGGCGGTGGACGGCGGGACGCCGAGCTGACGGCGGAGCTCGAATCCCATCTGGAGATGATGGCCGAAGAGTTGGAGTGCGGCGGGCTGGACCACCAGGAGGCTCGGCGGGTGGCGGCGCTGCGGCTGGGCGGGGTGGAGCCGGTGAAGGAGCGCTGCCGGGACCAGCGGGGCCTGCCGTGGCTGGAGGCGCTGGGTCAGGATCTGAAGTACGCCCTGCGGGGACTGCGGCGGAGGCCGGGCTTCACGGTGACGGCGGTTGCGTGCCTGGCGCTGGGGATCGGGGCGCCGGCGGCACTGTTCAGCGTACTGAACGCGGTGCTGTTGCGGCGGCTGCCGGTGGCGCAGCCGGAGCAACTGGTGCAGTTGGGATTCCGGGGCGGTGAGAAGCTGCCGAAGACACTGCGGTGGTCGACGTCAGGCTTCAACCAGCTTTCCCTGCCCCACACGATGCTCGGCGAGTTGCGGCGCGGCGACACCGGGCTGTCGGAACTGATGGCGTTCGTTCCGCTGGGCTTCAACCGGCAGAGCGTGACGGTGATCTCGGGCGGGCAGCCGTCGACGGCCGGCGGGGAGATGGTATCGGGCAACTACTTCCGCGGACTGGGCGTGGCGCCGGTGCTGGGGCGGGCGATCGGCGATGACGATCTGCGGCCGGGGGCTCCGAATGTGGTGGTGCTGAGCCATGGCTACTGGACGCGACAGTTCGGGCGGAACGCGTCGGTGTTGGGGCGCAGGATCACGTTGAATGGGCAGGCATTTGTGGTGGTAGGCGTGGCGCCACAGGAGTTCTTCGGCCTCAATGCGGCACTGCCGCCGGACTTCTGGGTGCCGCTGCGGCGGATGCCGGGGCTGGCGCCGTGGGGCAACTCGTCGCCGAAGGCGGCCGGGATGTTCGACGACAGGACGTGGTGGTGGTGCATGATGGTGGGCCGGTTGAAGCCGGGCGTAACCCGAGAGCAGGCGCAGGCGCGGCTCGACACTCAGTTCCGGCAGGCGCAGATGGCGCTTGAGCCGGGCCTCAAGCCGGAGGTGGCTGCGGGGATGGAATTGCTCGACGCCGGGCGCGGGCTGGACTCACTGCGGCGCCGGCTGTCGAAGCCGCTCCGGTTGCTGTTCGGCGCGACCGGACTGGTGTTGCTGATCGCCTGCGCGAATGTGGCGACACTGCTGCTGGCGCGGGCGGCGGCGCGGCAGACGGAGACCTCGGTGCGGATGGCGCTAGGGGCGCTACGAGGGCGGCTGATTCGGCAGTATCTGACGGAATCGCTGCTGCTGGCGCTCGTTGGTGGGGGACTGGGCGTGGTGCTGGCGTACTGGGGCAGTTGGGGGCTGCTGCTTCTGGACGGGCGAGGAGCGCAGCCGCTGGATCTGAACGTCCAGCCGGATGGAACGGTGCTGGGGTTCTGTTTGGGGCTGTCAGTGCTGACCGGGCTACTGTTCGGGCTGGCGCCAGCGCTTCGGGCGACGCGGGCTCCATCGCGGATACAGACGGGTGTGACGATGCGAGTGCGGCGGCTGGCGCTGGGACCGGCGCTGGTGGCCGGGCAGGTGGCGCTGTCCGTGCTGCTGCTGGTAGGAGCGGGGCTGTTTCTGCGGACGCTGGGGAACCTGGAGGGACAGGATCTGGGCTTCCGGACGGAGAACGTACTGGTGTTCTCGCTGAATCCGCCGGCGTCGGCGTACGACGAGTCGCGGAAGCTGGAGCTGTATCACCGGGCGCTGGAGGTGATCCAGCCGCTGCCGGGGGTACGGTCGGCGACGTCATCCGGACTGGCGCTGTTGTCCGGCTGGGTGAACCAGTCGAACGTGTCGACCGACGGAACGGCGAAGCCGGGCGAGGAGGAGAAGTCGGCCCACTGGAACACGATCGGGCCGAGCTTCTTTGAAACCATGCAGATGAGATTGATCCAAGGGCGAGGCCCGGACTGGGCGGACATCCGGTTGCGGCGGCGCGTGGCGGTGGTGAATACGAGCTTCGCGCGCCGCTTCTTTCCAGGCCAGAATCCGGTGGGGCACCACTTCCAGATGAGCGCCAAGTACGACCCGAGCGAGGCGCTGGAGATTATCGGCGTGGCGGGCGACGCCAAGTACAGCACTCCGCAGAGTGAAACGGTGCTGACGGCCTACATTGCCTATCCAGCCATGCCGGTGGTGCTGGGCCGGATGTACTTTGAAGTGCGGACCGAGGGAGATCCGGCAGCCGTGCTGCCGGCGATACGGCAGGCGCTGCGGGGTATCGACGCGACGCTGCCGCTGGTGGAGCCGATAACCCAGAAGGCGCTGCTGCGGGAGCAGTTGAGTTCGGAGCGGCTGTTCGCTGTATTGTGTTCCGTCTTCGGCGGTGTGGCGCTGGTGCTGGTGGCCGTGGGGCTCTATGGGACTCTGGCCTACGCGGTGACACGGCGGACGAACGAGATCGGGATCCGGATGGCCCTGGGCGCGCCTCGCGGCCATGTGCTGTGGATGGTGCTGCGGGAGTCGCTGGTGTTGATTGGGGTGGGCGCAGTGTTGGGTTTGCCGGCGGCGCTGGCGGCGTCGGGGCTGATCAAGAGTCAGATCTATGGAGTGAAGCCGGCGGATCCGTTGACGCTGGCGGCGACGGTGGGAACGCTCCTCTTCGTTGGGGCCTTGGCCAGCTTTGTGCCGGCCCGGCGGGCGGCGTTGATTGATCCGCAGGTGGCGTTGCGGAACGAGTAGGGCACTGGAGGGGCTTCACATCCTACGAAATGCACAAGTAGGCGCGGATGTGTCAGTCTTCTCCGCCCTCGTCCTTGGGTCGAACACTTCCTCTGCGGTAAGGTCCACGTCTACCGCGACGATACGCTACGTAAATCTCGATGAACGTGAGAGCGAACCCCACAATAAGTCCGCCTATTGTGACGGTATCCCACCTCCACCACGACAACAGCACGGTATCTACTCCTAGCTGCCCTCCATGATAGGCTCACTGCACTTCGTGTTGGGTGCGCTTGAAGAATCGGCGAGCTCTTTGAGTTCTGATGCTTTCCGGGGAGCTCCGCCATCTAACCGGGACATGAGCATTCCCGAAGGACCGATTCAGATCGCGATCGTCATTGGCAGCGCACGTCCCGGCAACTTCACGTCCAAGGTGGTGGCCCTCGTTGCCGATGAACTGAGGAAGGATCCTCACGTGGAGGTCGACATCATCGATCCCGCATCGATGGATCTACCCATGCCGGGCGTGCGATGGGACGCGCCGGGTACGCTCGATCTGCAGCGGCGCGTCAATCAGGCCGTGGGGGTCATCCTGGCGACGCCGGAGTATCACGGCTCCTTTTCGAGCGTCATTAAGCTGGCCATTGAGAACATGGGCTTCCCTTCGGCCCTGGCCGGCAAGCCGGTGGCTTTGCTGGGTGTGGCGGCCGGAGCCATTGGCGCCATCAAGTCGCTGGAGTCCTTGCGCGGCATTGTCTCGCATGTCGGGGGCATCGCCCTGCCCATGCCGGTATCCATCGCCAACGTGCAGACGATCTTCGACGAAGCGGGCGCGGTCACCGACCCCAATATAGAGCGTCTGATCCGCAAGACCGCCACGAACCTGCTCAGCTACATCCACAACCACATCTGCCCCAGGCTGACGCTCGAACGGCTCCTGCGGGAAGGCGTGGCAACTGCGGTTGCGGGCTGAGGAACGAGTAAGGGCTCAGAAGAGCTTCACGCCGTAGAACTGCAGGAAGCAGGCGGGGACGTGGCGGTGGACCGCGAGGCCTGGCACCGGAAAGACGCGCCGGAGAGCGCGCTGGTATTCCGACGGAGACTGGCCAACCAGATTGCGAAAGCGGGTGCTGAAGGAGCCGAGACTCTCGTAGCCGACGGCGTAGCAGACGTCGGTGACGGCCCGTTGCTCGCGGGCGAGCAGGCGTTTGGCTTCGTCCATGCGAAGGCGGGTGAGGAAGTCGAGTGGGGATTCGCCGAAGGTCCGCGTGAAGAGGCGATGGTAGTGGTAGGGGGAGAGGCAGGCTTCGCGGGCGGCGTCGTTGAGGCGCAGGGGTTGGGCCAGCCCGGCGGCAAGGTAGTCGCGCGAGCGGACGAGGCGTCGGAACAGCTCATCATGCACGGCGGGCCCCAGGCGATAGGGCGCGGTGTAGATGAGCGGATGGGGCATGGGAGATAGTGTAACCGGGAAAGCTACTCCGATCGCAGGACACGGGCGGGGTTCAGGTGCCCGATGCGGCGGGCGGCCAGGAGTACGGCCAGGGTGGCTACCAGGGCCAGAGTGAGCGCGGCGGTGGCGCAGTCGCGCCAGTCCACGGTCCTGGCCTGGTAGATGAGCGCCGTCAGGACTCGGCCCAGCGTCAGGGCGACGGCGGTTCCTACTGATAGTGCGGCCAGCACGACCGGCATCGATTGGCGCAGGATGAGGCGGCGAAGAAGGCCCGGTGTACCGCCCAGCGCCAGGCGGACTCCGAGTTCATGCGTCCGTTGCGAGACCGAGTAAGCAACTGTCGCGTAGAGCCCCAGGATGGAGAGGAATCCGGCAAAGAGGCCGAAGGCGAGGAGAGCTCCGGTGTACATGCGGGGCTGGGCGAGACGCTCAGCCCAATAGGTGTCCATGGACTGGGCCGCAAAGACGGGCACCTGCGTGTCGACAGAGGCGAGGGCGGGGCGGGCGGCGGCGAGCAGACGGTCCAGGTGGCCACGGGTTTTCAGTACGAAGGTCACATTCGAGGGATGGGTTTGCTCCAGTGGGACGTAGATCTGGCCGAAGGGCTCGGAGCCGGGACCGAAGTGGAGGACAGTTCTGGTGACCCCAACGACACGCAGGCTCTTCTTCCGCATCTTGCTCTGGATCAGGCGGCCAAGGATGGCGGCGGGGCCGCCGAGTTCCCGGGCGGTGCGTTCGGTGACGAGGGCGACAGGCTCAGAGGAAGCGGAATCAGAATCGCGGAAGGCTCGGCCAGCGATGACCTGGATTTGAAGTGCGTCAAAGTAGCCTGGGGAGGCAGCGGAGACCATGGCGGGTCCGGAGGTGCGGCCGTCTTCGGACTGAAACGCGCCCGCGCCGATGGGCTGCATGGCAAGGGGCAGGTAGTCGACGGCTCCGGCCGTTTCGACGCCGGGCAGCGTTTTGAGGCGGTCGAGCGCTTCGCGGTAGTAGGCGGATTGGCGCGTGTCTTTCTCTCTGGGGGTCCCGGTGACGGAGACGCGGAGGGTGGCGACGCCAGCGGTCTGGTAGCCCATGTCGGAGTGGAGCATGGACAGCAGGAGACGTCCGAGCTGGACTCCACCGGCGAGGAGGACGAGAGTGAGCAGGACCTGGAGGCCTGTGAGGGCGAGGCGGAGTCGGGCTCCGGGGGCGTGGGCGGCGCCGGCGCGGAGGGTGGTGTTGGTGGTCTGGAGCCGGCTGACGTGCCAGGCGGGGAGGACTCCGAAGACGAGGCCGGTGAGGACGGACAGGACGCAGGCGAAGGCGAGTACACGCCAGTCGAGTGGGGCAGGCGGCTGATCGGGCCAGAGGGAGGCGGCGAGGCGGGCGACTACTTGGGCGACGGCGAGTCCAGCGAGGCCTGCGGCGAGGGAGAGGGCCAGGCTTTCGAAGAGCAACTGCTGGAAGAGGCGGGCGCGGGAGGCCCCGAGCGCGGCGCGGATCTGGAGCTCCTTGCGGCGGTCGAGAACACGGGTGAGCAGCAGATTGGCGACGTTGCCACAGGCGATGAGGAGGACGCAGAGGACGGCTCCGAAGAGGACGAGCGAGGAGCGGCGGGCGGGTCCGGCGAGTTCGAACTGTAAGGGGCGGAGGTCGGAGCGATTGGCTTCGTCGGCCGACATGCGTTTGGGGGCGAGGCGGGCGGATTCGGCAAGGTAGAGGTCGCGGGCCTGGACGAGGGGGAGACCATCCTTGAGACGGCCCAGGACCTGCCAGAAGATGACGCCTTCCTTGGGAATGCGGTCGAATTCGAAGAGCGTGGGCGTCCAAAGCTGGGCCTTGGCGGGGTAGTCGAATCCGGCCGGGGCTACACCGACGACGCGAAAGGGAATGCCGCTGAGGCGGATGATCTGGCCCAGGACGCGCGGGTCGCCGCCGAAGGCCTGATCCCATAAGGCATGGCTGATGACCGCGACGTCGTTGCGGCCCGGGGTTTCTTCCTCGCGCAGGAAGCCGCGGCCCCAGGCCATAGGTACGCCCATGAGGGAGAAGAGGCTGGCCGAGGATTCACAGACGGTGAGGCGCGCGGTCCGGCCGCCGGCGGTGACATTGAGCGCGTCGGTGAGAAAGACGGAGGCGTCTTTCAGGTAGGGGCTCTGCTTCACCCAGGAATGGAGGGCGCCGGGCGAGTCGGCCAGACGGCCGCTACTGGCGAACATGTGGAGGGCAACGAGACGGTCTGGCTGTTGAAAGGGCAAGGGCCGCCAGAGCATGGCATCCAGCACTCCGAAGAGGCCGGTGGCTGCTCCGATGCCCAGCGCGAGCGCGGTGACGGAGAAAAGGGCGACGAACGGACGGCGCGCGTGAACGCGCAGGCTGTGGCGGAGGTCGTGGGCGGCCTCTTCGAGGAGGCGCACCGGCACGGTGAGAGCGAGGTCGGCGAGCGTGCGGAGCCAGTGGCGGGCGGACGGGCCGTTTTCGGCGAGGTCTTCGCGGAACGTGCTGATCATCTCGCGTTCGTACTGTTCGCGGAAGCGAACCGGGTAGAGGCGGAGCAGGGCGCGGTAGAATCGCTCGCTATTCATGCGGGTTCTCCGAGACCGAAGCGGGTTTCGGAGAGTTCCACAAGGGCACGCATGCGGGCGGCTTCGGCCTGGGCTACGGCACGGCCGAGATCCGAGAGGCGGTAGTAGCGGCGGCGCTCGTCGTCGAGGTGGGCATCGGGGCGTTCGCCGGACTCCTCGATCAGGTTCTGGTCGAGCATTTTCTGGATGGCGCCGTAGAGGGAGCCGGCGCCGGGATTGAGGTGTCCTTCCGTGCGGCGGGCGATCTCGCGTTTGAGGGCGTAGCCGTGGCGCTCGCCATCACCG
Source organism: uncultured Paludibaculum sp. (assembly GCF_963665245.1). Classification (NCBI taxonomy): domain Bacteria; kingdom Pseudomonadati; phylum Acidobacteriota; class Terriglobia; order Bryobacterales; family Bryobacteraceae; genus Paludibaculum; species uncultured Paludibaculum sp. The sequence continues at coordinate 4,443,962 of NZ_OY762267.1, read as the reverse complement.
AGGCAGAGGAGGATGTGGAAGACGAGAGGGGTAAGGGGGAGAAGGTCCTCTGGGGCGGGTTGGCCGGCAGGCGTCATACTAGTACAAACCTCGATATAGTTATACGGTGTGCACGGCGGTGTGTCAATAGGCATCCGCTATCGGGACGGGGCGGTCGCACGCATTGTGCGATCATCGAGTCTGATGCGCCGTGTCGTCACCATGGAGGATGTACCCCGCGAGGGTGTGCTCCACGTGCCGCCGGGCTCGATCTTCACCCCATCCGCCCGCGACCTTGCCCTGGAACGGGGCGTCCAGATCGTGGAACTCCCCCAGGAGGAGATCGCGCGGCTGGTGCAACCGGACAGGAAGATCGCCATTGGTGCCGACCATGGCGGCTTCCGCATGAAAGAGCGGCTGAAGCCGATTCTGGACGAGTTGGGCTGGACCACCGTGGACGTTGGGGTTTTCGAGGAAGAGGCGGCCGATTATCCGGACATTGCGCATGCCGTCGCCAAGCTGGTGGCGGGGGGCAAAGCGGCCTTTGGAATCATCGTGGACGGGGCCGGAATCGGCAGCTCGATGGCCGCCAACAAGGTACCCGGAATCCGCGCAGCCCTATGTTATGATAGGGCTTCCGCCCGGAACAGCCGCGAGCACAACCACGCCAATGTGCTCACTTTAGGGGGGCGAATGCTCACCGAGAGCCAAGCCGAGGACGTGCTGCGGAGCTGGCTTGCCACCCCATACGGCGGCGGCCGGCATCAGGGTCGAATCGATAAGATTACTGAGATCGAACGAGCGTATTCAACGTGGAACGCGCAGAACTCGAAAGCATAGCGGCGGCGATCGCCGAACAGATCCTGGCCGGAGCCGGGACGGCTCCCATTGTGTCCGCGCCAGCGGTGTCGGCCTCCAGCATCACCTCCAGCATTAGGGGCCGGGAGGGTCTAAACGAGTCAGAGGACGTGTGCCCGGGCTGCGTGCAGCGCTGCGCGCAGATGTGCGCGCTGAAGACGAAGAACATCATCTCGGCCGGTGCCGATCGCGTTTCGGCCAGTGAGAAGCTGACGAAGATCGACCCCAAGGTAGCGGCGCTGATCGACCACACGATTCTGAAGCCGGAAGCGTCGCGCGCCGAGGTAGTCAAAGTCTGCCAGGAAGCGAAACAGTACAACTTCGCCAGTGTCTGCGTGAATCCGTACTGGGTGCCCCTGGTGGCCGCGGAGCTCAAGGGCACGCCGGTCAAGGTTTGCACGGTCATTGGGTTCCCGTTGGGGGCCACGTCGACGGCGTCGAAGGTGGCGGAGACCGAGATCGCGGTGCGGGTGGGCGCGCAGGAGATCGACATGGTGCTGAATGTCGGGGCCCTGAAGAGCGGCGACCATTCGACGGTGAAGCAGGACGTGCAGTTGGTGGCGGAGTCGTGCCACCGCAACGGCGCAATTCTAAAGGTGATTCTCGAGACGGCGTTGCTGACGGACGAGGAGAAGGCGATCGCGTGCGCACTGTGCAAGATCGCGGGGGCGGACTTCGTGAAGACGTCCACCGGCTTCTCCAAGCACGGCGCCACGGCCAACGATGTCGCGCTGATGCGCAAGATCGTGGGGCCGGATATGGGCGTGAAGGCGTCCGGCGGCATTCGCACGCTGGAAGACCTGGAAACCATGTACACCGCCGGCGCGAGCCGGATCGGAGCGAGTGCCAGCGTCAAAATCGTAGAGGCCACGGCGCGATAGGTCCATGGCCGTCACACGCAAAACCCGGGTCCGGTTCCGGGAGCGAGCGGAATTGCTCGACTTCCTGCTGGAAGTGTCGGCCGCGACGGGCGAGACGCTCGACCTGGAGCGGCTGATGGAGAACGTCTCGGACATCGTCCGCCAGGTGATCCCGCACGACCTGTTCGCAATCCTGTTGTACAGCGAGCGGCGCAAGGGTCTGCGGATCCGCTACTCCCTGGGCCACCGGAATGAAGTCGCGCACAATCTGCTGATTCCGCTGGGCGAGGGTCTTACTGGAACGGCGGCGGCGACGCGGCAGCCGGTGATGGCAGGCAATGTCGATGACGACAAGCGGTATCTGAACGCCCTGGATGCCGTGCGGAGCGAGTTGGCTGTGCCCATGCTGGCGCGGCACAAACTGGTGGGCGTGATCGACCTGGAATCCACCACTCCGGATGCGTTCTCGGCCCAGGACCGCGCGTTGCTGCAATTGATTGCCTCGCGCGTGGGGGCGGCTATCGACAATGCGCGGCTGTACCGGAAAGTGGAGCGGCAAAGCAAGACGCAGCGCGTGCTGGGGCACATGGCGCACGAGTTCTCGTCGATTCTGAAGCTGGACGACCTTCTGGTGAAGATCGCGAAGAGCGTGCGGACACTGATCAACTTCGACGCCTTTATCGTGCTGCAGGTGGATGAAGAGCGGAAAGAGCTGCGGAGCCTGTTCAGCCAGCGGTATGACCAGCGGGTGCAGATGGAGAGTCTGCCGCTGGGCAAGGGTATTACGGGCGCGGCTGCGACGTCGCGGCAGCCGGTGCTGTCGCGGGACACGGCGACGGATCCGCGGTATATCGACTCGCATCTGGGGATCCGCAGCGAAGTGGCTGTCCCGCTGATCGTGAAGGACCGGGTCATCGGCGTGATGGATCTGGAGAGCGAGCGTGTGGGGTATTTCAACGAAGACCATGTGCGGACACTCTCGCTGATTGCTCCGTCGGTGGCGAACGCCATCGAGAACGCGCGGCTGTACCAGGAATTGGAGCAGCGCGAGAAGGCGATCCAGGACGATCTGGAAGCGGCCCAGGAAGTGCAGTCGATCATGATGCCCCAGGCGGCGCCGGACTTGCCGGGCCTGAATGTGGGTGTGCGGATGAAGCCGGCGCGGCTGGTGAGCGGCGACGTCTTCGATTTCTTCGAGTACTCGGACGACCACACCATGCTGGCGTTCGGCGACTCCAGCGGTAAAGGCGCGGCGGCGGCGTTGTATGGGGCGCTGTTCAGCGGGATGCTGCGCGGCGCGGCGCCAAGGCGCAGGAGCCCGGCGCAACTGTTGAAGTCACTGAACGACACTCTGATGGAACGGCAGGTGCCCGCGCGGTATGTGACGCTGCTGGTGATGCTGTGGCGGGCCGTGGAGAAGAAGTTCATCATGGCCAATGCGGGCTCGACCACACCGCTGGTGTGCCGCGGCGGGCAGATTCTGCAGCCGCACGCGGCCGGCGTGCCGGTGGGACTGCTGGAGAACGTGGAGTACGACGAGACCGAGTTCCAGGCCAAGAGCGGCGACGTGTTCGTACTGTTCAGCGACGGTGTCCAGGACCAGGGCAATCCAGAGGGCGAGGAGTATGGCCGCCGGCGGCTGCGCCGTTTTCTGGAGGGACACTGCTCGGATTCAGCGCAGGAGATCGCGGACGGGCTGCTGGCCGACCTGGAGTCGTACCGGGAATCCACGCCTGTGCATGACGACCAGACGGTCATCGTCCTCAAAGTCATTTAACGCCGGGGAGTAGAAGAGAACTATGTTGAACCCGTTCGTGTACAGGGAGGGTGTCCTCTATTGTGAGGACGTGGAGCTGTCGAAGATCGCGGATGACGCGGGCACGCCCTGCTATGTGTACTCGTCGGGCGCGATCCTGGACCGGTACCGCACCTATGACCAGGGTCTGTTTGGCATTCCGCACCGCGTCTGTTACGCCGTTAAGGCCAACAGCAATCTGAGCCTGCTAAACCTGCTGGCCCAGGCCGGGGCGGGCTTCGACATCGTTTCCGGCGGGGAACTGCACCGTGTGTTGAAGGCCGGCGGAGATCCTGCCAAGGTGGTGTTTTCAGGCGTGGGGAAGACGCGCGTCGAGATCGATTCGGCGCTGCAGTTGGGCATCCACAGCTTCAATTGCGAGAGCGAGGCGGAGATCGCGCTGATCAGTTCGCTGGCCTCGCGGCTGGGCAAGACGGCGTCCATCGCGGTGCGGGTGAATCCGGATGTGGACGCCTCGACGCACCCGTACATCTCGACAGGGCTGAAGGAGCACAAGTTCGGCATCGATATCGCCGAGGTAGAGGGTGTCTACGAGCGGGCGGCCAGTCTGCCGGGCGTCTCGATTGACGGGGTGAGCTGCCACATCGGGTCGCAATTGCTGGATGCGGCACCGCTGTTGGAAGCGGCCACGAAGATGCTGGCCCTGATCGGGCGACTGAGAGCTAAAGGAATTGCAATCAAAGAGTTAGACCTTGGTGGCGGACTCGGCGTGCCGTATCGTGCCGGGGACGCGCGGCCGGACGTCGATGGGTTCCTACGCCAGATCCGCAAGCTGGTGGAGGGCCGGGATCTGTTCCTGATGTTCGAGCCCGGCCGGTCAGTTGTGGCGGAGGCCGGCGTCCTGTTGTCGCGGGTGCTGTACCGCAAGAAGAACGGTGAGAAGGAGTTCGTGATTACGGACGCGTCGATGACGGACCTGATCCGGCCGGCGCTCTACGAGGCGCACCACGAGATTTTGCCGCTGCGGAAATCGAAGTTCGGGACAGTGGTCGCGAACATTGTCGGACCCGTTTGTGAGAGCGGCGATTTCCTGGCCGAGAATCGCGAAGTGGCCAATGTGCTGCCCGGAGATCTGATTGCGATCATGACCGCCGGGGCTTACGGGTTTGTCATGGCGTCGAACTACAACTCGCGGGTACGGCCGTGCGAGATTCTCGTGGAAGGCGATACGTGGCGGGCAGTGCGGAAGCGCGAGACGCTGGACGACCTGATTCGGGGCGAGGTTTAGCCACGAGGAGAGACGGAAAGCCGGAGTGGGGGGCGACTGCGGATGAGGGCGTCCACGCTACTGGCGGGTGGAGTAAGGGGCTAGAGAAGCTTCTTTATGGCGGCTTCGAGCTCGACCAGGTTCACTTCACCGAAGAATGAGCGGACCTTCTTCCCTGTCTTGTCGTAGAGGAACGACGCGGGCAGGGCTCCGGACCACTTGGGGTCCATGGCGGCCGCGAACTTGTCGTCATCCTTGGCTTTCCTGATGAAGACGGGGGCTGGAACCTTGGCCTTGTCGAGGAAGGCGCCGGCGTCCTTGGTCTGCTCGGGTTCGTCAGCGGAGACGGTGACAAACTGGAAACCCTTGGCTTTGAGGCGGCCTTCCAGGGCCACAAGTTGCGGCATCTCCTTGCGGCAGGGGACGCAGTAAGTTGCCCAGAAGTTCACCAACAGAACCTTACCCTTGGCGGGCGCCACGATTTTGGCCTGGAAGGTGGTCTCGTCCACCGGCTTCAGGTCGGCGGCGAGGACCGGGATGGCAGCCAGAAGCAGGGTGAGCAGGATGCGGCGCATGATCTCCGGCCTCACTTCTTCTCGTCGGCCTTCTTGGGCTCGAGTTTGAGGTTCAGGATGGCGTCGAGACGGGTGTCGAAGATGGTCAATGCGCGAGTGGGGCTCGCGAATTCCTTCCAGTCGGCCTTCAGCTCGTAGTCAGTGTGGGTGGAGAGGTTCTGGAACTGGTACTTGCCGCCGTCCTGTGTAATGAACGACTTAACCGCCAGGCTCTGCATGTTCTTCAGTTGAACCACGGCGCCGACGGCCGGCGTGCCATCCACCTGGGTGACAACGCCTTCCACGTTGCGGACGTTTGGATCGCGACGCTTCGACTTCTTCTGGTTGGTGAACTGGAAGGCGAACAGGGACATGGCCAGCAGCGGCAGCAGAACAAAGAAGCGGCGATTCATGGTGGACTCCTATTTAGACTCGGACGCGGTCTCGGGCTTGAGCTGGAAGTAGACGTCCAGCCGGTCCGGACTGTCAGTCACGTCAACAACCTTCTCCTGTTGGACGTGGCCGCGCGCCTTCACGGTGACAAGATACTGAGCCTTGCGAGGCGGAACGTAGAAGGCGAACTCGCCGCGGGCGTCGGAAACCGCCTTCTGGGCTTTGGGCGTCTTCACGCCTTCGGGTTTGGTTTTGACGGTGAGCGTGAGTTGCGCGCCAGGGAGGGCAAAGCCGGGATCCCGGAACACAGTTCCGGCGACAACAGCCGACTCGGCGCGCTGGTCCCCGGCCGCAAGGAGACCGGCCGGCAGAACGGGAGAGAGGGCCAGCAGCAGGAGCAGGACAAAGAGCTTAGCGCCAATCGTCGTCCTCTTCCTCCTCTTCTTCTTCCTCATCTTCCTCATCCTCTTCCTCGTCGAATTCCTCGTCGAACTCTTCGTCGTCGAAGTCTTCACCGTCGGTTTCCAACTCGAGGGGATCGACGGACGAGACTACGAAATTCTTGCCGCACTCCTCACAGAGGACAGATTCGCCTTCGTCCAGTTCGTCCTCTTCTACGTCAATGGCAGCGCCACATTCCGGGCAGTCGATCATGGCTGATTCTCCTCAAAAGAAGGCAAGCGCTTCAAGCGTTCAGAGTGAATTGTCGCCAAAGTGCTCCGCCTAATGCAACGGGGAACTTAGTGGGCTAACAGAAGCCGTTCACGCTCCTGGTTCTCCGCTTCCTCGATGGCCCGGCCGTGGGCCTCCAGAGCGGCGGAGGGGACCGTGACGATGGACGACTCCATGTCCTCCCAGGTGGAAATCATGTGCTGGAGATGGAGACCCGCCAAGCGCATGCACCAGGCGTCGGTCAGGGGGCGTTTCCGGCTGGCGGAAGCGGCCAGGAGGTCGGGGTGCATGAGGGCCACCACCACCTCGCGTTTCTCCTCACCGTCGGTGATGTAGTACTTACAGTCGACGGCGTCGCAGTGGCGGATGGAGATGGCATTCTGCTGCCACCGGAACTCGACCTGCCACACGCGGCCGAAGGGGTCGGTCACTTCGAATCGGCGGAAGTTCTCTAGCATTCAGTTTTTATCCTAACGCAAAGGCCGCCGTCGGCAAGTGCGCCGGGGCGGCCAGTGGAAAACTTAAGAAATCTTACAGTAGCAACGGGTTCAGACCAGCGAATTGTGACGGACGTGAGAGAGGAACTCGTCGCGCGAGTCCTTGCGCTGGCGGAAGGCACCGAGCATCGCGGATGACGTGGTGGAAGAGTGCTGTTTTTCGACGCCGCGCATCATCATGCAGAAGTGGCGGGCCTCGGTGATGACGCCGACGCCAATGGGGTCGAGCACTTCCTGGAGGCACTCGGCGATCTGCTGAGTGAGGCGTTCCTGCACCTGCAACCGGCGCGCAAAGACGTCGACGAGGCGCGGGATCTTGCTGAGCCCAATGATCTTATTCTTCGGGATATAGGCAACGTGAGCCTTGCCGTAGAAGGGCAGCATGTGATGCTCGCACATGGAGAAGAACTCGATGTCCTTGACCACGACCATTTCGTCGCACTTCTCAGTGAAGATTGCGCCGTTGACGATCTTCTCGATGTCGGCGTGGTAGCCGCTGGTCAGGAACTTCAGCGCCTTCTCAGTCCGCGTCGGGGTGGAGAGCAGGCCTTCGCGATTGGGGTCTTCGCCCAGGGCGCGCAGGATCTCCTTCATGTTGGCCGCAATGGCCCCCTCGTTGCCGGCTGCCTCGAGCCGCTTGGGTTCAAGAACCTTGACTACAGCTTTCGATGATTTCATCGCGATGACTTTCTCTTGGCGCCGGGACGGGCGCCAGCACTTCAAAGATGTTGCGTTTGGTTTCCCAGATTCTTAGCTTTTCAAACCGCGCCGGAAGGCCCGCAAACGCGATGGGCCAGGCGGCGGCAAGACGCCGCGCGAGCACTTCGGCCAAAACCTCAGTGGTGGGCACAAGTGTCGCAAACTCGGCCACTTCGACGTTCAGGTTGCGGCGGTCGAAGGGTTTCAATACCACGGCGTCAATGAACAAGTCGAGGGCATCCACGGACACCGCCCGGCCGCGGGCCGGATCGACCCGCTCCTGAACGTACACGTCGAGAGTATAGTCGTGGCCGTGACCGTAGGGATTGTTGCATTTCCCGTACACTGCCCGGTTCTCCTCATCGCTGAGCAGCGGCGTGTGGAGACGATGGGAGGCCGAGAAGCGGTAGCGGCGGACCAGGCGGATGTCAGGCATGGTACAGCTCCGCTCAACGCCCTTCATACTCGACGAAGAGGTCGTCGGTTTCGTACAGGCGGATGGCGTGAAGGCGGCCTGGGCCGTCCACGAAATGGGGCTGCAGGCGGCGCCAGATCTCGACCGCCAGATTCTCGGTTGTCGGCACGACGGTATCGAAGGGCGGGACCTCGTGGTTGAGGTGGCGATGATCCATGGGATCAACGACCTCGCGCTCGAGAATCTGTTTCACTTCCTTCAGATCGACCACCATGCCGGTGACGGGATCGGGAGCACCCTCCAGCGTCACTTCCAGGGAGTAATTGTGGCCATGGCCGTGCGGATTCGCGTCGGCGCCGTAGAGCGCGGCGTTTTCGGCCTCGGTCAGCCCCTGGTTGTAACAGGAGTGGGAGGCGGAGAACTCGACTTTACGGGTGATCCACATGGCGGAAGGGGCCGTCTCTTCAAAAGATGCACGGCTAGCGGCTGACGATACAATTATAGGGGCAGGGATCTGTAGACCCAGGTCCAGAAAGTCGGACGCGATGGACAAGAACAAATTGGCATTCAGGATTCAGATGTTGGCCGTGGTGCTGTTGGCCGGTCTGGCTCTCGTCATGGGTAATTCGCTGCGCGAGCGGGTGATAGCAGTGGGCGACAGTGCTCCGAAGTTTACTGTTCGCACGGATCGCGGGCGCGAAGTCTCGACGCGCGATTTCGGCGGCAAGGTACTGGTGGTGAACTTCTGGGCGACGTGGTGCCCGCCATGCATCGAGGAGATGCCGTCACTGGAGGCCATGGCGCGGCAACTGGGTCCGAAGGGCGTGGTGGTGCTGGGCGTGAGTGTGGACAAGAATGACACCTCGTATAAGAAGTTCCTGGCGCAGGCGCGGGTTACGTTCGAGACGTCGCGCGACCCCGAGGCCAACATCAGCGCCGACTACGGCACGTTTAAGTATCCCGAGACATACATTATTGACAAAGAAGGCAAGGTTCGGCAGAAGATCATCGGTCCACAGGATTGGACGTCGCCGGAAGTGATCCGCAGCATCGAGTCGCTCCTGTAGCCCGGCTGTAGTAGAGTGAGGGGCAATCATGGGCACTTGGAAGGACGAACTGATTCGAACGGTTGGTCCGCGCGGGTACCTGGACCGCCCCGAGGATCTGCGGCTGTATGAGTACGACGGCGGGGTGGATAAGGCCCGGCCGGAGATTGTCGTTTTCCCACGTTCGACAGAAGAAGTGAGCGCAGTTGTGCGCGTGGCTCACCGGAACGGCGTGCCGATTGTCGGGCGCGGCGCGGGCACGGGGCTGAGCGGCGGGGCGATTCCCGAAAAGGGCGGCATCATGGTGGGCTTCTCCCGCATGAACCGCATCCTGGAGATCGACCTGGCGAACGAACGCGCGGTGGTGGAGCCGGGCGTCGTCAATCTGGACATCAGCCTGGCGGTGGACGCGGCGGGGTATTTCTATGCTCCGGATCCTTCCAGCCAGCGCGCCTGCACCATCGGCGGCAACGTGGCGGAGAATGCCGGTGGGCCGCACACGCTCGCCTATGGCGTCACGACGAACCACGTATTGGGCCTGGAGGTGGTGCTGCCGGACGGCACTGTGATGCAGACCGGTGCGTGGTGGCCGGATACTCCAGGCTATGACCTCACCGGGTTGTTGACGGGTAGCGAAGGCACGATGGGCCTGGTGACGAAGGTGATCATCCGGCTGATGAAGAAGCCGGAGTGCGTAAAGACAGTGCTGGCGATTTTCGACAGCGTGGACGACTGTGCGCTGTCGGTGAGCGAGATCACGGCGCGTGCCATCACACCGGCGGCGGTGGAGATGCTGGACGGCTGCATGCTGAAGATGGTGGAAGACGCCGTACATGCCGGGTATCCGCTGGACGCGGATGGCGTGCTGCTGATCGAGCTGGAAGGCGTGAAAGAGGCCGTGGAGGAGCAGGCGGAGCAGGTGCGGCAGGCCTGCGAGTATTGCCACGCGCGGGAATTTCGCGTGGCGCGCAGCGAGCTGGAACGCCAGTTGCTATGGAAGGGCCGCAAGAACGCGTTTGGGGCGATTGGCCGCGTGAGTCCGTTCTACTACGTGCACGACGGGGTGGTGCCGCGCACGCAAATCGCGCCGACGCTGCGGCGCATCGGCGAGATCTCCAGGCAGCAGGCGCTGACCATCGGGAACATCTTCCACGCGGGCGACGGCAACATGCATCCGATCATCCTCTTCGACGCGCGGAAGCCGGGTGACCTGGGCCGGGCGCAGAAAGCAGGCTTCGACATTCTGGAGTACTGCATTCAGGTAGGCGGCTCGATTACAGGCGAGCATGGCATCGGCATGGAGAAGGTCCACCTGATGGACAAGCAGTTTTCCGTTGAATCGCTGGACATGATGCGGCGCATCCGCGATCTGTTCGATCCAGGACGGCTGTTCAATCCGGGCAAACTGTTGCCGGCGGGCCGGGGCTGCGCCGAGATCCGGCAGCCACCGCTGATCGCGGGCAATCCGGTTTACTGAGATTTTGGGAGGTTCCTGGTCATGCTGAACCGCCGAGAGTTCTCGCTGGGCGCGCTGGCAATGTTCGCGCCGGCGGCCAAGGAGCGGATGACACCGACAGAGCGGGTGTCGGCCGTGCTGAAGGGACGCATGCCGGACCGTCCGCCGTTCTCGTTCTGGCACCACTTCCACGACGAGGCGCTTCCGGCCACGAAACACGCCGCGTCGACCATGGACTATCAGCGGCGGTACCACCTGGACTTCGTCAAGGTGATGAGCGACTACCCGTACCCGAAGAACACGAAGGGCGAGTGGTATGAGTTGAAGCCTGTGGAGTCGCCGTTCCCCGAGCAGTTGAAAGCGCTGGAACTGATCAACGACGGGCTGGCCGGGCAGAAGTACTTTCTGGAGACACAGTTCAACCCGTGGAACGTGGCCGAGAAGCTGTCGTCGAAGGAGGCGGTGCTGCGGCTGATGCACGACAAACCGCAGTCGCTGCTGGACGCCCTGGAAGCGATTGCGAAGTCGCAGGCGAACCACGTCAAGGCGGCGATTGAAGCCGGCACGTCGGGCATCTTTCTGTCCATCGCCAATGCGCAGCATGGCGTGATGACGCTGGCCGAGTACCGGAAGTACAGCGAGCCCTTCGATCGCATGGTGCTGGCGGCGGCGAAAGGCGCGCCGATGAACACTCTGCACCTGCATGGAGAGAGGGTGATTCTCGATTACTTCTGGAAGGGTTGGGACGTGCCGATTGTGCAGTACTCGGTGGCGGGGACGAAGTTCCCGATGTCGGAGGCGCGACGACGGTTTTCGGGGGTCCTGATGGGTGGACTCGACGAGAACAGGGCAGCGACAGCCACGGCGGAGGAACTGGCGGCCTGGGTCCAGAAGTCGCGCGTGGCGGCGCCGAAGTGGATCTGCGCGCCGGGTTGTTCGATTCCGGACAATTCCACGGATGCCAACCAGCTAAAGCTGAGCAAGGTGCTGCACAGGGAACGATGAGCTGGACGGCCCGCCGCTGGGATCTTTACGCGCCTTACTACGACAGGCTGATCGGCTTTGTGCCGCATCGCCGGCGGTCGCTGGCCTTGGCTGAACTGCGACCGGGTGAACGCCTGCTCGTGGACGGCTGCGGGACGGGTCTGGACCTGCCGCTGATTCCGGCGGAAGTTGAGGTGGAAGCGATCGATCTGAGTCCGGGCATGGTGGAGCAGGCCCTGAGCAAGGGGACTGCGGCCCGAGTGCGGACGATGGACGCACAGCAACTGGAGTTTGCGGATGCGACCTTCGACTGTGTGCTGCTGCACCTGATTGTGGCCATCGTGCCCGACCCGCTGCGGTGCCTGCGGGAGGCCGCGCGGGTGGTGAAGCCCGGCGGACGCGTGATGGTATTCGACAAGTACTTTCACGGGACGGGCCGGCCCCGGCTGATCCGGCGGGTACTGAACCCGCTGATGCGATTCCTGGTTACCGACCTGAATGTTCGAACTCTGGACCTGGCCGTGGAGGCCGGGTTCCGGGTGGTGCATGACGAGCCGGCAATGCTGAACGGGATGTTCCGCATCGCGCGGCTGGAACTGCGCTAGAGAGCCTCGAATTCGAGTGTGTGTTTGAAGGGTGTCAGGCCGCAGAGATAGACGCTGGGGCCGGGTAGTTTGGCGTCCGCCCCGCGCACCTGGGTGTAGGTGTGCTGGGACAGGCCGGGGCCGAAGCGGAGAGCGTCGCCGCCGGAACGGGCCACGGCGTAACCTTTTTTCAACAGAAAACCACCAGCGACCTTCGGAGCCTCTGTGACTCCATCGAGCAGGGTGTTCTGGCGGAGGTTCACCTCAACGGCCAGCGGCACGCCGACGGTACCCTGGGCTTCCATATCAATAGCGAAGCCTTTGCCCTTCTCACGAACCGTGACCGTGTAACGCATACGTTCGACGTTGCTTTGACGGCGTTGGGACCGTAGTGCACCCCACTGCGAGGCTTCGACGCGGCGAGGCGGGTCGAAGGGCTGATAGTAGGGGCCTTCCAATTCCTGGGTCATGCGGTAGCCATCGGCAGTCTTTTCGTAAGAGGACGCCCGGAACTGACCCTTGCCAAAGAAGGCCGAGGCGAAGCGGACGGCTTCGACGACGCATCCTCCCTGGCGCATGGTGAAGAAGCGGCTGTTGCCGTTGAGCAGGATGCTGGCGCTGCGCGGGCCACGACGGAAGCGCGCGATCTGGATGGCGGGCATCAGCTTCTCAAAGTCCTCGGGCAGGGGCTGGGCGGGCGGCAGAGGCTTCTGGAGTTCCGGGTAGCGCAGATAGAACGACAGCGACCCGGCACGCGGTTCAACGCTGCGCACGAGATTGGCGAATTGGCCGTTGTTCTCCGTGATGGCGAAATAGCGGAGCGGGAACCAGTAGCGGTCCATGCCGGCGCGGTCATATTGGTCCTGCCGGGTGGAGATCTCGGTCACGACCTCGCCGCCGGGGTGGAGCAGGTAGAGCATGGCCTGGAGGTTGCGGCGCACCGGTTCGAGCAACTCCGGGCGTCCGGTCTTGAGGCCGGTGACCAGCAGGGCCTTATCGCTGACGGTGTTGTAGACCGTGGTGGAGCGCTCGTCGAACTGACCGTCGGAGTCGATGTCGATGCCCTCGGCAAGCCATTGGGCAATGCGGCGAGGATAGGCGGGATCCGGCAGGAGTTCCTGCACCTGGGAAAGCGCTTCGCAGACGACCCAGCGGTGGTTGGGCGTGTGAATGCCGCCGGTGGCCAGGGCTTTGCCGGCCTTGCGAAGGAACGGCTCCAGCGCGGCGAAGAGTTCGGGTTCGTTGAAGTGCCTGGCGATCCAGGCGGCACCGGCGGCGCTGTGGGTGACGAAGCCAAGGTCCGGGGTGGAGTGGAAGTTGGTGACGAGCAGATCGATGGTGCCGTCGCTGTTCTGCATGCGGGTGAGGTAGCCGGCGGCGAGGTGGAAGCGTCCGGCCACTTCGGCGGATTTGTGATGCCGCGAGCCGGGAAAAACATAAGCGGCGATCAACGTGTCGCACAGGCCCGCCCCGGTGCCGGCGCTGAAGAGGCCGTATTCGTCGGGGTAACCGCCGCGGTGCGGGTCGGCCGGATCAGTGATCTGCTGGCGCAGGATGCGGTCGACGGCTTCGTCGTGCCGGCGGACGAGATCCGGGTCGAGGGAGGCGGTGGAGGGCGCGGCGGCGGCCGTGCAAGCGGCCATGGCGGCTGCGAAGTGTCTGCGGGTGATGGGCATGGGCTGGTTCCCTGCGATTATAATGCCCCTGGAGTTCCCACACATGTTGTCAAGATATTGCGCCGGTCTGTTGTTCGTGACGAGTCTGGTTTTCGCGGCTCCGCCGGCGGCCGACGCCGGTAAAGCCGGGTTGGACGCCACGGAGGTGGCGAAGATCGCGCCGCGCATGAAGGCGATGGCCGACGACCAGATGGTAGCGGGCACGGTGACGCTGGTGATGCACAAGGGCACGCTGGCGCACCTGGAGGCGACCGGTTGGGCGGATATCGAAGCCCGGAAGCCGATGCGGACCGACTCCATCGTGCAGATCATGTCGATGACAAAGCAGTTCACCGGCGCGGCGATCATGATGCTGGTGGAAGAGGGTAAGGTGCGGCTGAGCGATCCAGTGGAGAAGCACCTGCCGGAGTTCCGCGGGCAGTGGGTGATCGTGTCGCAAAACGACGGCCTGCGCACGATGAAGCATCCGGCGCGGCCCATCACGGTGCGCGACCTGATGACGCACACGTCGGGTATGGGGCCGGCGGCTCCGGGCATCGGCGACATCCTGGAGAAGATGGATCGCACGCTGGCCGAGGCGTGTCTGGTCTACTCGCAGCAACCACTGGACTTCGAGCCTGGGACGAAATGGCAGTACTCCAACACCGGGCTGGCGACGCTAGGCCGGATTGTCGAGGTGGCGAGCGGCATGGCTTTTGAGAAGTTTCTCGAAACGCGGATCTTCCAGCCGCTGGGCATGGTGGATTCCTATATCTTCCTGCCCGCTGAGAAGCACGGCCGGCTCGCTGCTCTATACCAGCGGAAGGACGGCAAGCTGGTGAAGGCCGGGGCGAATGTGCTGGCCGGCGACGCGCTGCAGTTCCGCAAGGGCGCGAAATATTCGGGGCCGGAGTATGGAATTTACTCCACGGCCTGGGATCTGGCGCAGTGGTACCAGATGATGCTGAACAAAGGCACTCTCAATGGGAAGAAGCTGTTGTCGCCCTCCTCGGTGGAGGTGATGACCAGGGTCCATACGGGCGACTTGAAGGCGGGCCACGACCCGGGCGTGGGTTTCGGGCTAACCTGGGCCGTGGTGAAGGAGCCGATTGGGACGCTGACGGGCCACAGCATCGGCACGTTTGACCATGGCGGAGCGTTTGGAACCTACGGGTGGGTGGATCCCACCAAGGAGCTGGTAGGCGTGTTTCTGGTGCAGGAGGCGGACGACGCGAAGCCAGTGCGAGATGCGTTTATCAATATGGCCAACGCGGCGGTGCTGGAGCCGTCGCGGTAGTTGCATCCCGGACCGGGTTGTCTGCTTCTAAAGAAGAGGGATCCAATTCGCGCCCAAGCGCGTATCCCTTATCGATCTGGGGTTCTCTCTCTTCATGCCAGGGCTTTGGGAATTCGTTCTACGCCACGGGTACGGCCTGATGTTCGCGGCTGTGTTCCTGGAGCAACTGGGTGCGCCTGTGCCCGCCGTGCCCGTGCTGATGGCCATGGGCGCGATGGCTGGCCTGGGTTACTACTCGGGGTCGCTGGCGCTATTGGCGGCGGTGCTCGCCACGCTGGGGCCGGACATGTTGTGGTATCTGCTGGGACGGTGGCGCGGCGACTCCATCCTGGGCTTTCTGTGCAAGCTGTCGCTGGAGCCCGACACGTGTGTCCGGACCACGACGAACGCCTTTGACCGCTGGGGCCCCGCGACGCTGCTGGTGGCGAAGTTCATTCCGGGGTTGAGCACGGTGGCGCCGCCTCTGGCTGGGAGCGCCCGGCTGCCGTTTGCCCGGTTTGTGGCCTTCGATGCCGGCGGAGCCCTGCTATGGTCAGGATCCTCTCTGCTGTTGGGGTTCCTGTTGAGGCGCAAGGTGGAGGCGTTCGCGGAGCATCTCTCGAACTTCGGGCTGGGCCTGTTGGTGGTCATCGGGTCACCGCTGGCCGCGTGGATCTTCTGGAAGCTATGGCAGCGGGAGCGGGCGATGCGGCTCTACCGCGTAACGCGGCTGGCCGCCACGGATTTGAAGGCGCTGCTGGACGCCGGAACGCCGACGCACATCATTGATCTGCGGGCGCCGAGTGTCATCAAACGGACGGGCTCGAAGCTGCCCGGCGCGGTCACCTTGCGGCAGGATGAGGTGGATGTTCACTTGCGGAGCCTGCCTTCCGGCGCGCATCTGGTCTTCTATTGCAGTTGACCGAACGAAGCCTCAAGCGCCAGTTTGGCGCTACGACTTCAAAAGATGGGCTTTGCGAATGTCAGGCCGCTGCAGGGCGGATACGATGAATGGGTCGCTCAGGGCTATCCTGTTGATAGTCTGTGAGGGACTTTCATGCGGACACTCGTCCTGGCCCTGCTCTCTTCCACATTGCTTTGTGGCGGGAACGTCACCGTTGCGTTTGATCCTACGAACCCTGTGGTTGGCCCGTTCCCGACCAACTTTCTGACAACACCGGACGAGACACAGAAGACGGGCCGGCGGGTGAATCTGCCCCTACCGGACTGCGAAGCGAAGCCGGGCGACTGCCAGGAGATCACGCTGATCAACGAGCTGGACGGATTCAACGTGCAGGCTCGGATCATGGTGGTGTTCAACGGCCCGGTAAGCCCCGACACGTTGCGCGGTGGTGTGCGTCTGCTGTGGCTGGACGGGTCGAACCACGTCACGGCGGTGAACCGGGTGAGCTGGGATCCGGCGACGAACACGATGCTGGCGAAGCCGGATGAGCCTCTGCGCCAAGGGCTGCGCTACGCGGTGCTGGTGACCGATGCGGTGAAGGATGTGGACGGCGAAGCAGTGAAGCGGGATGAAGGGTTTCAGGCGTGCATCGATGAGCGGATTGGCGGGGCCTATTGCACCGAGATCAAAGATACGGTCGCTCTGGCCGGGCAGGTGCTGCCGGACGCCGTGATTGCCGGCGGATCGGTATTCACCACGATGACCGGAACGTCGTTGCTGGAAGCCGCGCGCCAGATGATCGATCTCAGCGCCCCGGCGTACGAAAGAGTGGCCTCGGTTCTTACCCGAGACATCAAGAGCTTGACCGTGCATGCGCAGGTACGGACCGAGGGCGAAAAGTTCGACGAGGTGCCATTCCCTGCCCCGCCGGCGATTCTGGCGTTGCTGGGCATCAACCGGATCGCGTTTGGAACATTGGCGTCACCGCGGCTTTTGAACGATCAGCAGATCATCCCCACTACCCCGACGCTCGATCCGCTTCCGAAGGAGATTGGTTTCGACAAGCTCGCGTTCCACGTACTGCTGCCAAGTACGCCGATGCCGGATGGGGGCTATCCTGTGTTGCTGGCCGCGCACGGATTGGGTGACAACCGGTTGGCCGGTCCGTCCGTACTGGCGCAGTCGTTCATGCCGAAGGGTTATGCAATTGTGGCGCTGAATGCCGTGGGGCATGGGTATGGACCGGAATCGACGCTCCGCGTGGGGACCGATGCGGGGGTTCAGGAGTTTCCGGCGCCCGGCCGGGGTATGGATCTGGATGGGGATGGCGTGATTGGCACGACCGAGGGTTGCGTGGTGCTGGTGCCGGGCGCGCCGATCTCGATTCGCGACTGCGTGCGGCAGACGGCGATCGACTGGATGGCGATGGCGCGAGCGATCAAGCTGGGCCTGGATCTCGACGGCGATGGGCGGCCGGACCTGGATGGCTCGCGGATGTCGTTCTGGGGGCAGTCGCTAGGTGCCTTCACCGGCACGTTGGTGATGGCCACGGATCCGGACATCTCGTCAGCCGTGCTGAATGTCGGCGGGGCAAGCGGTACGGAGACCGCGCGGGTGAGTCTGGCACTGCGTCCGCTGGTGCAGGCATATCTGGGGCGGCGCGAGCCCGCGCTGCTGAACGCATTGCCCGACTTCGATGAGCAATACGTGGGACGCGACGAGCCGGCGAAGATCCTCAGTGTGGCGGGCGCAGCCGACTTGAAGGACGAGTTTGAACGGTTGGAGTGGATCGAAGCCAGCGGGGCTCCATCGACATACGCGCCGCACTTGAAGACGGCCCCACTGGATGGCGTGCCCGCGAAGCGCGTGCTGTTCCAATTTGCGATTGGGGATCAGACCGTGCCGAATCCGTCAAACTCGTTGCTGGTGCGGTGCGCGGGCGGTCAGGCGCTGACATCCATCTACCGCCACGATTTGGCGCGCGCATTGCGGCCCGGATTGCCGGCCGATCCGCACGCCTACTTCGCCTTCCTGTTGGACGTGAACGGGGCGCCCATCTCGCTGGCGGTGCTGGCGCAGGCGGTGACATTCGTACAATCGGGCGAAGATGTGGTGCCGGATGCTAACTACCTGGTGACACCCTTCTTTGGGGTCGAGTTGTTCGAGACCCCGCTCGTACTGCCCGAGACCACTGGGTTCCTGCCGTAGAACCGTTCATCGGCGCCAGACGACCGTTCGCCGGAATGGCGGTGCAATCGAATGGGTGCCGGCCTACCATCACATTGGGAGACGTTCCGATGAAGACCCGATGGTGGATGCTGTTTCTGAAGTGGCTGGCGCGCGTGGCCGGACTTCTGGTGGCGGGCGGCTTCCTTTTCCTGGTGTTGGGTGAGTTTCTGACGCCGCACTCGGGCGCGCCGTCCCATTGGCGGGAGTGGCTGGGTATTGCGCTGATCTCGATCGCGTGTCTGGCTCCACTGCTGGCGTGGAAGTGGGAACTGGAAGCGGCGGTGCTCTCGCTGGCGGCGTTGGCCGCCTGGGTGACCATTGTGAACTTCCGGATGGACCGCGGCGCGAAGGTGGTGGCTGTGATGGCTGTGCCCGCCTGTCTATTCCTTCTGGATTGGGCCGTGAAGAAGACGCTGGACAAGCCAATGCAGACGAACTGACCAGCACGCATGCGCTACTCTGGAGAGCATTCCCAATGGGCTTTGGCGATCCAGACCTGCGATGAAGATGCTGCGCCTGATCTCGTGCCTGCTGATGGCGATGGGTTTGCCCGCGGCGACCCCGGTCCGATACTCCGTTGATCTGACAATTGTGCCGGAGCGCCCCGAGTTTAGTGGCGTGGCTCGCATCACCGTCAAGCTGGATGCCGGCTCGACCGGCGTTACGTTGAACGCCAAAGACTTAGTGCCGGGCAACGCGCGGGTGAGCTCCGGAGGACGGACGGTGGCTGCGCGGGCGCGAGTGCTCAATCCGGAGGAGATTCGGGTGGAGTGGGTGGCGCCGCTGGGCCCTGGCGAGGCGGAAGTCGAAATTGCCTATCAGGGGCGAATGGACGACAAGCTACTGGTGGGCCCGTATCGCAGGCAGGTGGATGGCGCATGGTATGTGTTCACCACCTTCACGGCTATCGAAGCCCGGCGGGCCTTTCCGTGCTTCGACGAACCGCATTTCAAAACGCCCTGGAAGCTGACGCTGCATGTCCGCCGCGAGCACCAGGCATTCAGCAATACGGGAATGGAGACTGAGACTCCGGAGCCGGATGGCATGAAGGCGATGCGATTCGCGGCGACGGCGCCGCTGCCGTCCGAGTTGGTTGCCTTCGCCGTGGGGCCCTTCGACACGCTGGAGGGGCATGCTGCCGGGCAGAAGAAGGTACCTGTCCGCGTGGTAACGCCACGGGGGCGGTCGCAACAGGGGCGCTATGCGGCGGATGTCACGGACACTTTGCTGGCACGGCTGGAGCGGTACACGGGAATCCCCTATCCGTCGGGCAAGCTGGATCACGTAGCGCTGCCGGAGGGGGCGTATGGTGCCGTGGAGAATCCGGGGCTGATCACGTACCAGCAACGGGGCCTGCTGGCTGAACCTGGCAAGGACACGCCGGAGTGGCGTGCGCGGCTGCGAGGGCTGATGACTCACGAACTGGCGCACCAGTGGTTTGGGAATCTGGTGACGCAGGCCGGCTGGCAGGACGTGTGGCTGAGCGAGGGATTCGCGACATGGCTGGCAGGGCGGATGATGGACGACGACTCTCCGGCGGCGGAGAGGAACCTGGCGGCCGTGGCGGCGCGCGAGCGGATCATGGCGGTCGATTCAGTAGCTGCGGCCCGGCCGGTGCGTCTGGCGATGCGGGGCCGCGAGGAGTTGAGCGACGTTTATAGCCGCATGGTTTACCAGAAGGGTGCCGCGGTGCTGCTGATGCTGGAGGGCTGGCAGGGCGAGCAGCGATTCCGGCAGGAGTTGCAATCGTATCTGAAACAGCGGCAGTTCGGTGTTGCGACGACGGACGATCTGGCGAAGGCGCTGGGCACCGCCGCGACGCTGCATACGTTTCTCGACCAGCCCGGGATCCCGAAGGTTGAGGTGACGGCGCGGTGCGAGAACGGCCGCGGGCGGCTGATGCTGGCGCAGCAGGACAAGGCGAAGAACTGGTCGGTCCCAGTCTGCTGGAGGACTGACAGGGCGCGGGCTTGCACGGTTTTGGAATCAGGCGAACAGACTGTGCCGTTGAACGCGTGTCCAGCCTGGGTTTTTGGAAATGCCGGCGGGACCGGCTACTACCGGACTGTTTGGAGCGAGGGACAACTAAAGGTTTTGACGGCTGGCGGCCTGGCCCAGTTGACCGCGGCCGAGAAGTTGACGCTCGTCTATGACCTGCAGGCTGGTGGCGTGGGTGCGAGCGTACTGTCGACGTTGGCCGCGGATGCGCAACCTCGCGTGGCGCGGGCGGCGGCCGAGGCGTTGCGGGCGGTCGCGCCAAAAGAGCCGACGGGCGAGAAGCCCTGATGGCTCAGCCGGCGGCGAGGCAGGGGCTGCTCCGTTCGCTGCGCACCCGCGATCTGACGGCTGTCGTCATTAACGGAGTCATCGGCGCGGGCATCTTCGGGCTGCCTTCGCGCGTATTCGCATTGAGCGGCGACTACAGCCTGTTGGCCTTCTTCGTCTGTGCGATCTGTGTCGCAATCATCGTGGCCTCGTTCGCGGAGGTGGCCAGCCGGTTCTCTGAAACCGGAGGGCCGTATTTATACGCCCGTGTGGCGTTTGGGCCGGGTGCGGCGTTCGCGGTGGGCTGGCTGCTGTGGGTGGCGCGGGTTTCGGCGTTCGCGGCCAACTGCTCGTTGCTGGCGGAGTACCTGGCGCTGTTTGTGCCCGCGTTCTCGGCCGGACCGGCGCGTGCCGTCCTGGTGGCGGGCATTGTCGCGGCGCTGACGCTGCTGAACATCCGGGGCATCCGGCCGGTGGCCACGGCCAGCAATGTCCTGGCGGTGGGGAAACTGGTGCCGTTGTTTGGCTTCGCGATTGTTGGCCTGTTCTTCCTGCATTCGCAGCAGTTCGACTTTCGACAGCCGCCGGAGTACCGGTCGTTCGCGCTCTCTGTCCTACTGCTCGTGTTTGCGTTCACAGGCTTTGAGATGGGGATGGTACCGGCTGGGGAATCGACGGATCCGAAGCGGAACCTACCCACAGCGCTGCTTTCGGGCATGGCCGTGGTGATCGTGTTGTATGTGCTGGTGCAGGTGGTGTGCATCGGAACGCTGCCGGGGTTGGCTGCTTCGAAGCGTCCGCTGGCCGACGCGGCGGGCGCCTTTCTCGGACCTTGGGGCGCGGCGGTGATGGCCTTCGGGCTGGTGCTTTCGCTGGCGGGAAACCTGAATGTGATCGTGCTTTCAGCCTCAAGGACCCTGTTCGCGATGGGGGAGCAGGGTGACCTGCCCGCCTCGCTGGCGCGCCTGCATCCAAGCTACCGGACGCCCGTCGCAGCCGTGCTGTGGACTACGGCGGCCATGCTGGCCCTGACGCTCTCAGGCACTTATGTCTACCTGGTTACGGTGAGTACGCTGTCGCGGCTGGCCGCGTACCTGGCCACCTGTGGGGCGATGCCGGTGTTCCGGCGGCGAGCCGACGCACCTTCGGCGTTGTTTCGCACGCCGGGAGGAGTGCCCATGGCCATGCTTGGAGTCTTGGTTTGTCTGTGGCTGTTTTCCAGCAGCACCTGGCGGGAGGCTCGGGACACACTGCTCGCGGCCGGCTTGGGGTTTGTGCTGTTTGCGGGGACTCGCTGGTGGGCAACCCGCGGCGAGGTGGAGCCCCGCCGCGGGTCTTGAACAAGACTACGACTTAACGGTGTGGAACTCCCAGCCCTTGCGGAAGGTGGGCTTGAGGAGTTTGTTGGCTTCGGCGTTGTTGGTGATCTTCATCTTGTCGGGGTCGTATTCGAGCTTGCCTTCATGGCGCAGCGCGATGACACCCAACAGCATCCATTCGACGAACGGAGCGGCTACGTCGAAGTTGGAGCAGGCCGGGTCGCCGCCCTTGCAGGCGCGAATGAAATCGCGCATGTGGCCGGGCGAGCGGGTGAGCAGCGGGGCGGGCATCTCGTAATCCTTCATCTTCTCGACGGGCAGGAGACGAGTGACGTCGCCGTAGGTGCCGGTGGTGAGCATGCCCTTGTCGCCGATGAAGACGCTGCCATCGGGCGTGGGGAAGCGGAGCTTGGCGTCGGGCGCCTTCATGGCCTGGAAGTCGTCCCAGTTGAAGACACGGCCGGGGGAGTTGAAGTTGAAGCCGGAGCGGCGGCCCATGCCGGGACGGCCAGCACCGCGGCCGCCGGGCCCACCAGGCCCGCCAGGGCCGCCTTCACGGACCAGGAACGGGGGATCACCGATCCACTCACCCTCGGGGACGCCAGGGACGGTGGGGTTCTGCTTGAGGCCGTCATACCAGAAGATCTTCAGCGCCGGCATGTTGCCATAGGCGGCGAAGTCGTAGCGGATGACTGAGCCCTTCGGGAACATGAAGGGGCTGGGGCCTTCCTTCTTGATGCACTCGACGCCGACGATCTTGCGCTTGGACAGGTGCAGCGCCATGTTGGGGGCGCCCAGAATGTGGCAGGCCATGTCGCCGAGGGCGCCGCAACCGAAGTCATAGAATCCACGCCAGTTGAAGGGCTGGTAGAAGAAGCCGCCCCAGCGGTCGGGCTCGGTCTTGCCGCCGGCGGTGAAGGGACGCTTTTCAGCCGGGCCCAGCCAGAGGTCCCAATCCAGCGTGGACGGCACGGGATCTTCCTTGGGGATTTCCGTGAGGCCCTGGGGCCAAAGGGGGCGATCGCTCCAGGCGTGGACTTCGGTGACGGCGCCGATGTCGCCGTTCCACACGATCTCAGCGCACTGGCGGGTGCCTTCGTTGGAGTAGCCCTGGTTGCCCATCTGCGTGGCGACCCCGTACTTGGCGGCGGCGGCGCGGAGCTGGCGGGCTTCCCAGATGGTGCGGACGAGGGGCTTTTGGACGTAGACGTTCTTACCGCGCTCCATGCACCAGACGGCGGCGGTGGCGTGCATGTGATCGGGGGTGGCGACGATCACAGCGTCGATGTTCTTGCCTTCCTTGTCGAGCATCTGCCGGAAGTCTTTGTACTTCGGGGCGTCGGGGAAGCGTTTGAAGGTGGGGGCGGCGCGGCGATCGTCAACGTCGCAGAGGGCGACGATGTTCTCAGTGGGGGCGGCCGCGCCGAGGTTGGACGCGCCTTGGCCACCGGAACCGATGGCGGCGAAATTGAGTTTCTCGTTGGGGGACTTGTAGCCCGCGAACTTCATGGCAGCTACGCTGCCGAATCCGGCGGTGGGAACAGCGCCGGCGAGCAGGGCGCCGTAGAAGAAATGCCGTCTTGTGTGAGCCATACTTATTCTCCAGGGAATTCAGTTACTAGACTGTGTGAGCCGCCGGCTACGCCAGGCAACTCTTGACGTAGGCGAGGCACTTCTTTGCCTCCGCGATAATATCAGAGCCTTCGGGGACGGGGTATTCCAGCTCCAGGTTGGCGGGGATGGGATACTTCTCGGTTTTGAGCAGTTGGAGCACCGCTTTCATCGGCGTGTCGCCCGTGCCCCAGACGGCGACGTTGGGACCGTGGTCCTTTTTGCGGTCCTTGATGTGCAAGTTGGTGATCTTGGCGTGGTGTTCCTTGATGAAAGCGACGGCATCGTAGCCGGCGGCGGTGAAGTGGCCGATGTCGAGGTTGACACCGTTGTATTTGCCGTACGCCATGAGGGTCGCGTAGCTTTCGAGTGTGGCGGTCTGGTTCGGGTCGTGGGTCGCGTCGTGGCCGTGATAGCCCACCAGCAGCTTGTGCTTGTCGGCGATGGGCGCAATCCGCTTGGCCATGGTGAGGGTGGTGCTGGTGGTGATGCCCTTCACCCCGAGCGCCTTCGCCATCTGGAAGCCGTACTCAATGTCGTCATCCTTCATGCTGTCCTGCATGTTGTAGCAGAGCAGCGCGAGGTCGATGCCGGCATCGCTGAACTTCTTGGCTACGCCTTTCCAGGTAGCGGCATTGGTGGTGCCACGCCAGGCGGCAAGTTTCTCCTGGGCGGCCTTGCGCTCAGCGAGTTGTTCGGGCGTCAACTGCGGACGGCCGGGCGCGCCGCCAGGACGGGGTCCGCCGGCGGGCCGGGGAAACATCGGCATGGCCGGAGCTCCAGCCAGCGCCTCACAATGGTTTGACATCAGCTCGGCCTCGCCAAGGCCAATTTCGACATAGGCCTTGATGATGGCCTCGGCGTCCGGGCTGGCGATGCGGTTGAAGCTGTAGGTGATGGCGCCGATCTGGACACCACCGAACTTGGAGTTGATCTTCTTTGCGCCAAACGCCCGGGCTAACGGTGCAGAAGCGAGTGCGAACCTGGCCATGTCTCGCCTTGTGAATTGCATATAAGTCCTTTCAATGCGGTTACAACAGTGCGTGCCCAGCACGCGGAAATCGATCGCGTGGCCGCCGGTCGATTCGCAGGGCTGGACATAGTTTGGGCGAAGATACCGGTTCGATGGTTACCCCTCGGGATGGGGACGACCCGAAAAGGGGTTGAGCCTGGGACGGTGGTCCGTTCGACCCGGGTCCAGATTGCCGCCCTCTATTCGGCCGGGGAATACCCGCGCAGTAACGGCCGATACCGGGGCTTTGCTACGTTAACGATCGGCCAGGCAGCCGAGGTCGTCATACGGAAAATCCTTCTCTTAATCAGAACATTAAGTAAAATTTACCAAAGATGGACAACCTCGAAGGATCAGCGCACAGGGAGGCCGTACGCTCCTTTTTCTTCGCCAATGCGCCGACGTGAAGCGGATACGGATTCGTGCCAAGATCCTGCAGTTCATCCGCTTAACAGATCTGCGGTAGGGCGCCGTGGTGAGGCCTCGGTGGCGACCGGGGCCGGTGCTCCGGCCTTGCGGCGCGCGGACCGGGTCTAATTCATTCTGTCCATTGCGATTCCCTCCGCCAGGGCTGCCGTGGTGATGGCGCAAAAACAGGAAATGCGACAACTTCATTTACCACAATTACACGATCGATTGGATATTTACTTTCCGCAGGAACCAAGAATATATCCGCATTTGCTGAGGATAGCGGATTCGATTTCTGGCCCTCCAGTTGCAAGTGGGAACGCGAGGCGGCGAGTCAGGTTTGCTCCACGGCCTAGGGGTTCCGGGCGACGATCCAGGGACTCACAGAGCGTGAGCTATGCCCAAAATGCCGAATGACGTGCCATCAACTGCCCGGATATGACTGATTCATGAGGACTTATTGCCCGTACCGGCGAATGGCCGGTGGTAGAGCCAAGCCGCTGGAGTGGAGTAGTTGAGAGAGGGAAAGGGGAGGAGCGAAGGCGAAGCCGTCCTCAGGCGAGCCAAGTTCGCTTGGTTAGTGCTGGTGCTCGCGCCGGCCTGTGGCGTTTGCCAGGACTTGGCGAAGGGCCAAGGGCAGGCGGAACATTCTTCGGACGTGGCGGCGCCATACATCCGGCCCCTGTCGGCACTCCCCAAGGACATCCTCCTGGACCAGAAGCGCGTATTCCTGAGCCCAACGCACATTCGAAAGAAAGACTGGCTGTGGTTGATGCCCATGGCGGGCGCGACATCGTTCCTGCTGTCCACTGACGAACGGAACATGCGGGAACGATTTCGTGGTGGGCCCGTCACGCAGGATCGCAGTGCGCTCTTTGCGAATGCAGGCGTGGGTGCGATGCTGTCGATCCCGGCCTATCTGTCGTGGTACGGGTGGCGGCACAACGATGAGTATGCGGGCCAGACCGCCAGACTGAGCGCGCGTGCGGTGGCGGTCAGCGTAATCACCACCGAAGTGGTGAAGCTGATAACGCGGAGAGAAAGGCCATTGGAGAACGCAGGCGGCGGCCGGTTCCTGCAAGCACAGGGGGCCAACTCGTCGTTCCCATCCATGCATTCCGCGATGGTCTGGGCGGTGGCGCCGGTAGTGGCGGACCGGTATCCGGGCTGGCTCACAAAGGTGGCCGTCTACGGACTGGCGAGCGCCGTGAGTGCCAGCCGCGTCGCGGGGTCGCAGCATTTCCCTTCCGACGTGCTGATTGGCAGCTCGTTGGGCTGGCTGGTAGGGCACTACGTGGCCCGCAGCGGCGGGCACGATGAGCAGCGGAGGTTCCTGGATCCGCCGTCTCAAAAGGGGTCCGATCACGAGCCCGCCACCTCGGAGTTCGGGTTCAGTTACGTACCGATGGACAGTTGGGTGTATCCGGCGCTGGATCGGCTGGCCGCGCTGGGGCTCATCCATTCGCAGATTGCCGGCCTACGGCCCTGGACACGCTCAGAGTGCCGGCGGCAACTGGCCGAGGCGGAAGACAGTCTGCTGGACCGCGACAACGGGTGGCGGGAAGCAGCGGCGGCGGAGTCTCTGCTCGCGGCCCTGCGCCGCGAGTTCAATGAGACGGACACCGGACGCGGGTCGGTGGTGCTGGATTCGGTGTATCTGCGCAACGGCGGGATTGCCGGGCCGGTGCTGAACGACGGGTATCACTTCGGACAGACATGGACGAATGATTTCGGCCGGCCATTCGGGCGCGGATGGAACATGGACACAGGCTTTTCGGTCCGCGCCGAGCAGGGCCCGTTCTTCGCCTACCTGCGGAACGAATATCAGCATGCTCCGGCGGCTCCGGCGACGTCACTGGAGACACGGACATTGATCGCGGGTCTGGACACGATCCCACTGCCCGAAGAGCAGGCGCGACCCGCAACCAACCGCTATCGCGTCGTGGAAGGCTACGCCGGTGTGCGGCTGGCCAATCTGGAACTGTCGGTTGGCAAACAGGCGATGTGGTGGGGGCCCGGGGCGGACGGGCCGCTGTCGTTCAGCACGAACGCGGAGCCCACGAAGAACGCGAAGATCTCGATGCTGCACCCTTACCGGCTGCCGGGATTTCTGGGACATCTGGGACTGGTGCGGGGCGAATTCGTGATTGGGAAACTGGGCGGCCACGCCTACACATGGAGGCCGTGGTTCAATGCTCAGAAACTGTCGTTCAAGCTGACGGACAACCTGGAAATGGGGTTCACACGCTGGTCGATCTTCTGGGGCGTGGGACATCCGATCACGGCGGGCACCTTCATCCGGAACTTCACGGCGACTTCCAGCCAGGTGGCGGCGGGCGCGACGGATCCGCGGGATCCAGGCGACCGGAAGGCCGGTTTCGACTTCAAGTACCGCATTCCGGGGCTGCGCGACTGGTTGACCATCTATAGCGACTCGTACAGCGACGACGACCCCTCACCGCTGGCGGCACCGCGGCATGCGGCCATCAGCCCGGGGCTCCATTTGACTCGAATCCCCGGCGTGCCCAGGTTGGATCTGCGAATTGAGGTGGCCTCCACCACGCCATTCGCAATTGACCGCGGCGGCCAGTTTGTCTATTTCAACGGCCAATACCGCAGCGGGAACACGAACTACGGAAATCTGCTGGGCAGCTCCGTAGGCCGGGACGGGCGCGCGATTCAGGCGTGGTCCACGTACTGGCTGAGTGCGAGAACAAAGCTGGAGGCCGGCTACCGGCAGCGTAAGATCAGTGGCGTCTTTCTGCCAGGCGGGGGCACGCAAAGCGACGCGTCGTTGCGCGGGTCGATGGAGCTGCCGGGCCACTGCTACGCCGACATGTTGCTGCAGTACGAGCGATTTTGGATCCCGGTCCTGGGTGGACCACAGCGAAACATCAGCGGCCGGTTGGAACTGAGATGGGAGCCGCGGCTGCGGCTGTTCCGTTGACGGACGAGTGACGGCAGGCAGAGGAGGTATGAGGTTGTATCTGGATTGGACAAAGTCGGCGGCGGAGCGTGTGGCAAGGACTACAATCTTGGCGGCACTTTCAATTGCGGCGGCGATGGGACAAAGCACCACGGTGCCTGGGGATTTGGGGCTGCCGCAGCAGGAGGACGCACAGGCGCTGGCGGCGCGCTGTGCGGCTCCGGGCAGCGAGAGTCTGCCGGAATGCCAGGCGGCGCAGGCAGCTTTGCGAAGGGCGCGGGCACAGGCTCAGGCGCAGCAGAGCGGCATGGCCCCACAGCCGGAGACGGAGGAACCCAAGAACAAGGACACACAGGAGCTGAAGAAGCGGGACGACGAGTTGGAGCCAAAGAAGCGGGAGCCGGAGCCGCCCAGCGAGTTCCAACGGTTTGTGGCGTCGTCATTCGGCAAGACGCTCCCGATATTCGGTATGGATCTGTTCGAGAGAGCGCCGGCGGCGTTCACCCCGATTCAGCAGTCGCCCATCACTTCGAGCTACGTAATCGGGCCCGGAGACGAACTGCAGCTGCGGCTATGGGGGCAGATCAGCCAGAACCTGACGTTGACAGTGGACCGGGCGGGCCAGATCTTCGTGCCTCAGGCCGGCAACATCACGGTGGCCGGGATGTCGTACCAGCAGATGCAGAGCCATCTGCGCGAGGAGTTGTCACGGGTGTTCCGGAACTTCGAGTTCAGCGTGACGCTGGGGCAGCTACGATCGATCTCGGTGCTCGTGGTGGGGCAGGCGAGACAGCCGGGTAGCTATACGGTGAACTCGCTCAGCACACTCCTGAATGCGGTCTTCGCGTCGGGCGGGCCGTCCGCAACCGGGTCGCTGCGGCACATTCAGCTCAAGCGCAACGGCGCCCTGGTAACGGAATTGGACCTGTACGATCTGCTCTTGAACGGCGACCAGTCAAAGGACGCACGGCTGCTGCCAGGCGACGTGATCTATATCCCGACAGTGGGTCCGCAGGTGGCCATTGCCGGCAGTGTGAAGCACCCCGCGATCTACGAGCTCAATGGGGCGACGGACGCCAACGCGGCGATTGCCATGGCCGGCGGGCTGTCCTCCATCGCGGAAGGCCACCGGGCGGTACTGGAGCGGATCAAGGACCGGGCGGCACGTGAGACGACAGATCTGGCGCTGGATGGCGCCGGCCCGTCGACTCCGCTAAGAGATGGTGATCTTCTGCGGATCCAGACCGTGCTGCCTCGATTCGAAAATGCAGTGACGTTGCGCGGCCATGTGGCCAACCCGGGCCGATTCGCGTGGCGGTCCGGAATGCGCATTCGTGATCTGATCCCGGATGAGGCCTCCCTGATCACCCGTGACTACTGGAACAAGAGGAATCTCCTGGGCTATGTCGCCCCTGAGGACACAGTGGCCGGGGATCCGAAGAAGGTAGCCGCCCAGGCACGCAAGGAGACGCGACTGGAGATCACGGCGCCGTCGATCAATTGGGCCTACGCGGTGGTGGAACGCCAGAACGCCCAGGCTCTACAGGCCGAGTTGTTGCCGTTCAATCTGGGGAAAATGCTGCAGGAACGGGACGAAAGTCAAAATCTGGAACTGCGTCCCGGCGATGTGGTGACGATCTTCTCGCAGGATGACGTTCGCGTCCCGGTGTCGCTGCAGACCCGGTTCGTCCGTCTGGAAGGGGAGATCCGGGCGGCAGGGATCTACACGATCCGTCCTGGTGAGACATTGGGCCAGTTGATTGAACGGGCGGGCGGCCTGATGCCGGATGCCTACCTCTTCGGCTCTGAGTTCCAACGGGAGTCGACACGGAAGGAGCAACAGCGGCGTTTGGACGAGTTGACGCGGGATCTGCAGCGCGAGGTGGAACAGACAGGCACCGCACTGCTCGGTGGCGCTTCGACCCCGCAGGATACGGCCACGCTCACCACTCGCACGGAGAATGAGCGGCGCATGGTGGAGGCGTTTCGGGCGACGCAGGCCACGGGGCGGATCGTGCTGCGGCTGGATCCAGCCGGCAGCGATGTCTCGAAGCTGATGGGCCTGGTTCTGGAAGGCGGCGACCGGTTTGTCGTTCCGCCTCGTCCGGCAACCGTGAATGTGCTGGGGGCGGTGTACAACTCGAACTCGTTTATCCATGAGGGCAACTTGCGGGTTGCCGACTATCTGCGGCAAGCCGGCGGGTGCACCAGAAATGCGGACAAGGGCCGCATGTTCATCATTCGCGCGGACGGCAGCGTGGTACCCAAGCAGGGCAGCAGCAGTCCGTTCACCAAGGCGTTCGACGCGACACGGCTGAACCCGGGGGACTCCCTGGTGATCCCGCAGCAGATGTTCAAGACCCCATTCCTGCGCGGATTGCGGGATTGGTCGCAAGTGTTTGGCCAACTGGCCCTGGGCGCGGCGGCCATCAACATTCTCCGGTAGGTGAAGTGAGCTAATACGATGACCCCTACGCGCCGCGATCCTATATCTCAAAAACGCTCGAACCGCACAATGGAGCCCGGTCCCGGATCCTCATCGATCCCCTGGCTGGGCCGGCACCGGGATGTTCTTCTGGAACTGGCCGCGCAACGGTGGCGCATCACCGGCGTCGTTCTGTTCACTGCGGCGGTCTGCTTCACAGTACTGAGCCTGATTCCGAGCCGGTTCACGGCGACCGCCGTGATTATGCCGCCACAGCAGGCGCAGTCGCTGTCGTCGGCAATGATGAGCCAGTTTGGCGCGTTGACCGGGTTCGGCGCGACGGCGCAGATGATGGGCCTGAAATCGCCGAGTGACTTGTATGTGGGCATTCTCGAGGGCCGCACGATTGCTGACGCGGTGATCGCGCGCTTCCAACTGCAACAGGTATACGGGCGCGGCACGATGACCGAAACGCGCAAGGTACTAGCGAAGTATACGGCCATTGGGGCACGCAAGAGCGGGTTGATCGAAGTCTCAGTGGAAGACCAGGATCCGAAACGCGCGGCCGCGCTGGCCAATGCATACATAGAGGAACTGCAGAAGCAGAACGGGCGGCTGGCGGTAACGGATGCGTCGCAACGCCGGCTCTTCTTCGAAAAGGAACTGGACGCGCAGAAGGCTGATCTGGCGGAAGCCGAGCGAGCGTTGAAAACGGCCCAGGAAAAGAGCGGGATGATTCAGCCCGCCGGGCAAGCGGAGGCGATCATCCGGGCCCAGGCGCAGGCCCGGGCGGAGTTGGCCAGCCTGGAAGTGCAGACACAGGCAATGAGCACCTTCGCGACGGACGAGAACCCGCAGATCAAGGTGCTGCGCAGCGAGCAGGCGGCGGTGAAAGAGCAGTTGCGGCAACTGGAGGGCAGAGCCGGTGGAGCCAGTGGATCGGCTCTGATCTCCTCGGGCAACCTGCCGGCGGCAGGGCTCGAGTACATGAGGCGCTTGCGGGATGTGAAGTACCACGAGGCACTGTTTGAGCTGATCGCCAAGCAGTGCGAGGCGGCGCGTCTGGATGAAGCCAAGAGTGCGCCGGTGTTGCAGGTGGTGGACAGCGCGGTTGTGCCCGACCGGAAGTCGTGGCCTCCGCGCGGACTGTTGAGCGTGGCCGCGGGAGCGGCGGCGTTCTTCCTGTGCTGCGCCTGGGTGATTGTGCGGTCCCTGCTGAATTTCAAACTGGAGTGGCCTCGTCCCGATGACCGGGCGTCCTGACATGAGACAGGTGAAAGCAGCACTGGGATCGCGGCACACGCTGAACTTCGCCTCCGGTGTGTTCTACTTCGCCGCGCGGGCCGTGTGCGCGGTGATCCAGCTCAGGGTAGTGACGCAGTGGATTGGCGCCGAGTATGCCGGATTGAACGCGGTTCTGAATCAGACTGTCTACTACGTAATGCTGGCGGAACTGGGGCTGTCGACGGCCGCCATCTCCTTGCTGTATGAGCCGATCAAGAACGGCGATGCGCAGCAGACGGCCGGCCTGTTGTCGGCTCTCAGGTCGGACATCCGGCGAATGCTCTGCGTGGCAGCGCCGCTGTCGCTGCCCCTGATCTATCTGTATTCGCGCTGGGTGCACTCCGAGATTCCCTGGCAAGTCGCGTTCTCGTGCATGGTGATTGTGGCCACATCCACACTGACGACTCTGCTGACCGTACATTACCAGGCGTTTCTCAACGCATCGGCTCAAATCTTCAAGGCGAATGCGGTCCTCGGCGGCGGGGTGATCCTGAAGACGGTAGTGGGGCTGAGTGCGGCGGTGTACTTCCGCAGCTACGTGGCGCTGCCGGCGGCGACCGCTCTCCTGACCGTCGTAGAGGTGCTGCTGCTGCGGCGCATGTTCCACGCCGCCTGCCCGTGGTTCCACACATTCCATCTGGAGACGCACACGCGCACGTTGAGAGAACAGGCGAAGTACGTTCTGTTCCACAAGATCGGCGGGCTGATCTACTACCAATCGGACTTCCTCATTCTGTCGTTGGCGGCTTCACTGATAGCGGTGAAGACCTACGCGCAGTATCAGTACCTGGCAGCAGGGATGATTGGGCTGTTCGGCGCCGCGTTCTCGTCGTTGACGGCGTCGATCGCGGCGCGCCAGATTGCGGTTGGGCCGGAGGAGCGTTGGAGACAGTATCAAAGCGCGTCGCTGGCCGCATATTTCGCGGCGTTCTGCCTGGCCGGGGCTTTCCGCTATAGCGCGGGTTCGTTCGCCACGGCGCTATTTGGTGAGAAGAGCGCGCTGGGCGCGTGGATGCTGGCGTTGTTTGCCGCGCTGCTCTTCCTGAACCTTATCAAGGCGGTGGATGACGTCTTTATCACGGCACGAGGAGCCTTCCGGCCTGGTTACTATCTGCCCCTGATGGAAGCAGGAGCGTACATTCTGCAAGGGACTCTACTGGTGCGCTGGATGGGGAGCGAGGGCATCCTCTGGGCCGGCATTGTGACCAACCTTGCATTTGCGGTGCTGGCGAAATCGGTGATTGTGGCGCGGGCCGTCACCGATACTCCACTGGCCGCGTTCCTGATGCGAAAGACCGTGAACCTGGTGGTGGCGGCCGGGCTCTCGATGCCGGTCTACCTGGTTCTTGCCCGGATCGACGGCTTGGCGCTGGGTGCGGCCTGGAAGTTCGTTCTGATGAGCGTGGTGACCATGAGCTATGTGGTTCCCGTCACGCTAGTCATTGTGCAGCGTGGATTCGCGCAGGACGCGCAGAACCTGCCGCTGGCGCAGGCGGAAGAGGTGGCGCCTTGACGGCGGATGAGGTTCGGCTGGCCTGGGTGGAGTGTTCCCTTCTGGCTATGGCCGTCTGTCTGGACTTTTTTGCAGTGCGAATGGGCTGGCTGTCGGTGTGGCAGGAGGCCGTGCTGGTGACGTGCGGACTGGCCGGACTGCTAGCCATGACATGGCTGCGCTTCCATCGGGGCATGCACCCTCTGTGGCTGTTTCTGGGGTTGTTGCTCCTGTTTCAAGGCGGACGCCTGCTGGCCGCACTGATGGGAGTGGATGGCGATCCATACCTGATCGACCTGCAGTCACCAATTCCGTTTACGCTGCCGGCCGAGGCGAATCTCACCGCCACCTGGCTGCTGATTCTCTCAGCCGTGGCGATCTACATCCCGTGTCGGCTGCTTTACAAGGAATCGACATTCGAGGTCCCTTCGGGCTGGGATCTGACACAAGCCCTGCTAATCCTGTTTCTAGCCACCTTTCCGTTCCACATCTATAAGAACGTGCAGTACCTGCTGTACCTTCGTGCGCACGGTGGCTACCTTGCCATCTACACGGATGGCGGCGCCCATCTGGAAGCGGCGGGTAGCCTGGCGCGCGTTCTGTCGCAGGTATGTTCGTCGGCGTTCCTGCTCTATTTCGTGTACGAGAAGCACAGACGCCGGCTGCTGACGGTGTGCGCGGCGTACTTCGCGGTAACCGTGGTGGAGTTGCTGATTGGATTGCGCGGCAAGGCGCTCCTACTGGTCTTCACCTTTCTGTTTCTGTACAAGAAAAAGCAAAACACGCACTTCCGCGGCGTCCCGCTGGTGCTGATGGCCCTGGCCTTCGGAACAATTGCCCAACTGGTGGCGGGCTTCCGTGAGATGAGTGAAGCGCCGCAGACCGCCGCGGCATCGCCCGCCGCCTTCCTCTGGGCACAAGGAGTGTCCTTTCAGGTCACTGTCCTGGCGGTGGGATTCCGGCATCTGTTCGAACCGCACGGACTCCAGTACATCCTCAATCAGATCCCGCTTGCCTTCATACCGCAGGACCGCTTCGGAGAGGGCCGCCTCTTTGGCATCGACCTCAGCAACTTCCTGAATGCGGAAGCCATGCGGCTTGGGTTCGGCACCGGCTCGGCCTACCTGGCCGAGGCTTTTCTGGCGGGAGGAATTCCCGGTGTCGTGGTGGCGTCCGTTCTGATCGGAGTACTGCTGAGCCGGCTCCATCTGGCATTGCGCGGATTGTGGTGCGCATTCGCCATGGTGGCAATGACGAACCTGATCTACATGCCGCGCTCGGGCCTGGTGGAGCCCTTCGCGGCGACGTTGAAGAACTGGCTGGCGCTCGGTGCGGCCTGGCTGCTGGCGCGCGCCATGCATGGCGCGATGGAGAGGATCCGGAGTGAGAACTGAAAGAACAAAGCTGCTGCTGTTGAGCCTCTGCCGTGTGTATGGGGGCGGTGAAATTCACTACACCCGGCTGGCACGTCTCTTGGACGGCGAGGCTGACCTGACGGCGGTCGTGTGCTCGCCCACGTTGGGACGGATGCTGCGAGGCACGGGGGTGACTGTTCACGAGGTTCCGTCGTGGGCAAGGCATTCGGCGGTGATGAGGATTCCGCTCACATGGCTGCTTCTCGTGAGGTGCCTGTTGAATGGGCACATCCGCTGTGTCCATCTGAATGGGCAGGCGGAGGCCATGTTCGCACTGCCCCTGCGTTTACTGGGTCGGCGCGTGATCATCACACGGCACTCGGCGCTGACCTTGGAGGCGAACCCCATCAAGCGCTGGCTGTACCGCTTCAATGCACGGTTGGCGACTGAGATTGTGTGTGTCTCTTCCTATCTGGCCGAACAGCACGCACCGTTCCTGCCGCCTGGTCGCCTTTCCGTAGTTCCGAATTGGGTGACGGAAGAACGGCGGATGACGCACCGGCGAGAGGAATCGAGCCCTTACCGGCTGCTCTTTGTGGGCCGCCTTGTGCCGGCGAAGGGACTGGCGGATCTGTTGGCCGCAATCCGGGGACTCGAAGGAATCGAATTGTGGGTGCTTGGAGACGGCCCACAACGGCAGGAAGCGGAGCGGATTGCGTCCGGCACGAACACGGTCTTCTGGGGCTTCCAACAGCACCCGGAGCAGTTCTATGAGCAGGCCAATCTATTCGTCTCTCCTTCTCATTCCGACGGATTCTCGCTGGTCCTGATGGAGGCGATGTCCCACGGGCTGACTGCCCTGGTCAGCGATCTCCCGGCTCATCGGGAACTCTCGAATGACGGCGCGGGCGCGATGCTATTTCGAGTCGGTGACGTGCTCGATCTGCGATCGAAGATCGAGCACCTGAGAAACAATCCCCAAGACGCCGAGAACCTGGCTCGCGCCGGCCGGCAGATTGTGGACGAACACTTCACGTCGGAGCGGGTGGCTCCGCTGTACCGGGCTGTTTTTCAGCTTCTGTAGCGACCGGCCCGGCCCCGACCTCTCATCGACGTTCAAGTCCCTGCCGGCGGCGAAGCGATCTCGTCCCGCCGGTCACCATCCCTGTTTCCCCACCGCTCGTTCCACGAGTGAATCTCTATGACTCATCTATCAACTCCCCTCTTCTTTCCAAATCCCGACGCGGCGGCGCGAAGCCGGCAGAGAAGCTTGCGCATTGGTTTTGACGGACGCCTGGCGATTGGCAAGGCGCGCGGAATGGGCCGGTTTCTGCGCAACCTGATAGCCGGCCGCGAGCAGGATCTGATTGGCTTGTGCGCGCCGGGGGAATCGGATCCCGGCTTTCGGCTGGTGGCCGGCGGCTTTCAAGCTTACCCGCTTTGGGAGCAGTTCTCGTTACCTGCCTTGGCCCGTCAGTTGGACCTGCAGGTTCTGATCTGTCCCTTCAACACGGCGCCACTCCGGCTGGCGCGAAGTACACGGCTGGTCGTGGTGGTTCACGATCTGATCTTTCTGGAACGGCGCTGGAGAGCCGGGCCTGGCGGCTCGTGGTATCAGAGAGCCGGCCGTCTATACCGCAGGCTGGTAGTGCCGCGCATCATTGAACGCGCGGACCGGATCATCGCCGTTTCAGACCACACGGCGCGTTGCATTCGAGAGCGATTTGCGGTTCCACCGGAACGGATCCGCGTCATCCCGAATACTCTGAGCACGGATTGGTATCAGGCGGACGGACCCACCCCGGAACGCAAACCCTATGTATTGTGCGTTTCCGGGGAAGCGCCGCACAAGAACCTGACTGCGGGGTTGCAGGCATTCGCACGGTGCAGCAGGCCTGAGCGCATCGAGTGCCACGACCTAAAGGTGGTCGGCGTTTCCGAACGCTTCCACGCGCACTACCAGGAAGTGGCGCGGCACTTGGGCATCGGCGAACAGGTGGAGTTTCTGCCCCAAACCAGTGACACCAACCTGATGCGGCTGTACCGGGAGGCATCAGTCTTCTTCCTCCCCTCCCTGGCGGAAGGATTTGGGATTCCCGCGCTGGAGGCAATGGCGTCAGGCACGCCGGTGGTGGTGAGCCAGACCACCTCGCTGCCCGAAGTGTGCGGGACCGCGGCACTCTACTGCGATCCACATAGCGTTCAGGACATGGCGGCCGCCCTGGGCTCCGCCTTGAGTGACCGGATATTGCGCCAGGAGATGTCGCGACTGGGTCTGGAACAGGCCCTCAAGTATCACCCGGCCATCGTGGCCGGCCCTATTCAAGCCTTTTGGAGAGATTTGCATGAAGAGCAATAGGACACTCGTCCTGACCTCGCGTTTTCCGTTTCCGGTAATCGGGGGCGACCGGCTCAGGGTCTATCACGTGTGTAAAGCGCTGGCGCAGGAATCGAGGCTTACGCTACTGACGATCTGCCAAAGCCAGGAGGAGGTGGACGCGCAGCAACCGGAGCATCTCTTTGACGAGATCCACAAAGTCTATCTGCCCAAGTGGAAGTCATACTGGAACACGCTTCGGGCACTGCCCACGACGCGGCCTTTCCAGCTTGCCTACTACGATTCAGCCGAATTCAGGGCCCGTGTGGACTCGTTGTTGCCCACGCACCATCGGGTCTGGGCGCATTTGATCAGAACCGGGCAGTACATTGAGCACGCCCGAGGGATCCGCAGAATTCTGGAGATGACCGACGCGGTGTCGCTGAACTACGAACGGTTCAGCGGATTGGCGGGCGCCCGCGATCCGCGCAAATACATCTATGCTCTGGAGCAGCGCCGTTTGAAGCGTTACGAGCAGTCGGTCATCTCGCAATTTGACTCCACGTGGTTGATCTCCCGGGTGGACAAAGACTATCTGGGACCCGACGACGCGTCCCGTGTCGAGGTGATCCCCAACGGTGTCGACACGAGTCAGCTTCGCTTCCGGCTGCCGGAGAAAGGCAATGCCATCGCGTTCATCGGCAACCTGGTAAGCGCCCAGAACCTGGACGCCTGTCACCATTTCATTCACGATGTCCTGCCTCTGGTGAGGCGGCACGTCAACGCGGTGTTTCGCATCGTTGGCAACATTCCGGACGGGGCCGCGGCCTCATTCCGCCGTGTACATGGCGTGGAAGTGACGGGACGGGTGGAGAGTATCGCCGATGCCGTCGATGGCGCGATATGCGCGGTCTGCCCGGTACGGGCCGGCGCGGGGATGCAGAACAAGGTCCTGGAGTATCTTGCACTAGGCTTGCCCTGCGTCACGTCTCCCATTGGACTGGAAGGCATCGCCGCCAAACCGGGGCGCGATCTTCTGGTGTACCACTCGGCCAGGCATGCGGCCGATCAGATTGTCCGGCTATTTCAGGACGAGCCGTTAAGAAGGTCATTGGCGTTCGCAGGCAGACGGTTGGTCTCC
This sequence comes from uncultured Paludibaculum sp., assembly GCF_963665245.1. Lineage (NCBI taxonomy): Bacteria > Pseudomonadati > Acidobacteriota > Terriglobia > Bryobacterales > Bryobacteraceae > Paludibaculum > uncultured Paludibaculum sp. The sequence goes on along the minus strand of NZ_OY762267.1, from coordinate 4,406,323 downwards.
AACGAATACTCCTGGGAGCGGACATATGCCAGCGTGCGTAGCGCCGTTCAGGAACTGACGCCAAAACTGCGCGCCAGCGCGTGAACTGCATCGCCCACCCATCTCGGCGGGACACCTCTCAATCTACCCATGCAAGCCACGACAACGCCCACTCGTGCCGCGCGGATTGCCTATTCAGCGTCCACGCGGAGCCGGATTCCCAGCCTGGATGGCATGCGGGCGATCTCCATCCTGCTCGTGTTGTTTGGGCACCTTGTGGGCACGGACCGATTCTGGTTCACCGAGGTGACGGAGCCCGTGCGCGCACTGGCCAAGTTCGGCGTCCACGTGTTCTTCGTGATCTCGGGCTACCTCATCACGCGCATCCTCATGGGGGAGTGGCACAGAACCGGATCGATCAGCATTGGCCGGTTCTACACTCGGCGCGCATTTCGCATTCTTCCGGTCGCGATTGCTTACTTAGGTGTGGTCGCGGTGCTGGCGTGGGCCGGCGTAGTGCCGATGTTGTGGAGCGACTTCCTGCACGCGGCGTCCTACACGATGAACTTTATCGACGGGCCGTCGTGGGCGGTTGGGCATCTCTGGTCGCTGTCGGTGGAGGAGCAGTTCTACATCCTCTGGCCGTTGGCTTTGGTGGTCCTCCGTTGGCATCGTGCGCAGATGGCCTGTCTGCTTTTCGTGATTGCCGCGCCGGCGCTACGCATTGCGACAAAACTCCACTACGGACATGCGGCCTGGTGGGCGCCCACGGACGCCGACGCGATTGCGATTGGCTGCTTGCTTGCGAGTCTCGGACCGCGGTTGGCGTCATGGCCCGGCTATTTGCGCCTGCTACGGTCGCCGGTCCCGCTTCTCTCGTTGGCAATTCCCGCGGCGGGCATCGCTCTGGCCGAGCACCAGGGCCTCTCCTATCTCCTCATGCAGGCCGCGCATCTGAGTGTGGCGCTGCTGATCGACAAATATGTGCGCTTCCCAGAGAGCCTGGGCGGTGGCCTGCTGAACTCGACCGTTCTGACCCACCTCGGCGTGCTGAGTTATTCCCTGTACATCTGGCAGGAGTTGTTTCTCGATCGGACGTCGACGCTTGCCATAGCGCGGTTTCCCGTCAACATCATCTGTGCGCTTTGTGTGGCCGTGGTGTCATACCGGTTCGTGGAACAGCCCTTTCTCGCGTGGCGTGAGCGGCTGCAACGGCGCCCGTGAACGCGCGCAAGTGACTTCCAGACCGCCGGCCGATGTCCGGGCCGCTGCGTGATCTTCCCCATCCCTGGAGCCACAATTCATGAATCCACTACTTCTGTTAGCTCTTGTCTCATTCGTTCTCTCTCTGCTTTTGACTCCCCTAGTTGCTCATTGGTCGAATCGTGTCGGCTTGGTGGATCAGCCCGACGGGCGGCGAAAGCTGCATCGCTGGCCCGTCTCGCGCGTGGGCGGCATCGCAATTGCCTTGACATACATCGCTTCATCCGGGCTGATTCTATTGACGGTCCCCCACTATCAGGCGCTGCTGCCCGAATGGGCGCCGGGCATCCTTCGCATTGCCCCTGGTGTTGTCCTGGTGTTCCTGGTGGGTTTGGCCGACGACATCAAAGGGCTACGGCCGTGGCAGAAACTGTTGGCGGAGCTGGTCGCGGCAGCCTGGGTGACCATCTTCGCGGGCGTCGAAATCACAGGCGTGCGAGGCAATCCGCTGCCAGGATGGCTGAGCGTAGTGCTCACGCTTTCATGGTTGATCGCCTGCACCAACTCGGTGAACCTGACCGACGGGGTAGACGGACTAGCCTCCGGCATCGGATTCTTTGCCACTTGCACAACGCTGGTGGCGGCCCTACTGCGCGGAAACCAGGAACTGATGTTCGCCACCATTCCCTTGGCCGCTGCCTTGCTCGGGTTCCTTCGCTACAACTTCAACCCGGCGTCCATCTTCCTGGGTGATTGCGGCAGCCTCACCCTGGGGTTCCTCCTGGGGATCCTGGCAATTCTTTGGGGGCAGATGTCAGCGACATTCCTGGGGATGACCGCACCGCTGATGGCGCTTGCCGTTCCGTTGCTCGATACCACATTGGCAATTGTGCGGCGCTTCCTGCGCCAGCAGCCAATCTTCGCTGCGGATCGTGGTCACGTCCATCACCGCCTGCTGGCCCGCGGGCTCACACCAAGAAACGTGACGTTGATCCTCTATGCCGTCTGCTCCATCGGGGCGGCGCTTTCGCTGGCCGGCAGCACATGGGAGAACCACAGCGGGCTGGTACTGCTGCTGTTCTGTGTCGCCGCTTGGCTGGGTGTGCACCAACTGGACTACGTGGAGTTTGGTGAGGTGGGCCGCCTGCTGAGGCAGGGCGTGTTCCGGCGGATACTCAATCGGCAACTTGCGCTACATTCCTTCTCCCGCCAAGTGGAGGCGGCCTCCTCGGTGGATGCCTGCTGGCAGGCTGTGACAGCGGTCTATCGCGTCTTCGGGTTCGCCGCCGTGCAGGCTCGTCTTGGTGGAGTGCGGTTCAGCGACGGACCACTGATGGATGCGCCGAACATCTGGAGGCTGTGGATTCCCTTGGACTCCCTCGACTATGTGGAGTTCCGCCGGATGCGGGAATGCCAGGTCCCCTGTTGGGGCGCGGATGAACTGGCGGACGCGATCAACCGCGGGATGCGCTGGAAGGTCTCGCAACTTCGGGCGGTGGCCGAGGCTCGCGGCAAGAAGGCTATGTCCGCGGCGGCCGGAGCGGGCTTCAGAGAGCCGCCACGCGCCGATCAGCGCGCCACGGCATAGCGCGCATCGGCTCAGAGTCGAGCGGGAACGACGCTGCCGCGGTGGATCTGAACCGCGACGGAACGTTGGAACAGCTCTATGCTCACAACCAGGCGCCAGGCGTCGCGGACCTCCAGAAGTATGCCTTCGATTCCGGCCATCGGACCCTCCTGAATTCGCACACGCTCCCCCTCCTTGAGATAGCCCCAAGGCTCGACGAGAACTCCGGACGCCAGCATTCGCCTGACGGCGTCGACCTGCGCATCCGGGATGGGGGTCGGTGTCAGGCCCGTTGAGACAATGGTGATCACGCCCGGCGTGCGCAACACCTGAACGCGCGACGAGCCATCAAAACGGCAGAAGACATACCCCGGAAATAGGGGAACCACCAGCTTCTTAAAGCGATCGGACCACTTTCTCAGGGTGGTGAAGAGAGGGAGATAAGTGGTCAGCCCCTTGGCGGCCAGAGCCATCTCGACGCTACGTTCATGCTGAGGTCGCACTGTCAGCGCGTACCAGGCATAGGGCTGCCGCAAGGAGGTCGGCTGCTCCGTCAGGAACCCAGAGCCACCGGCGTGTGGGCCCATTCGATCCATCGCACACCTCTACGCGCGGAAGGTTCCGCCAGGCCTCGCTCTTTCCCCCTCAAGAAAAAGCGAAACAAGTTCGAGGCATAAGCAGGGGAATCACCTGCTTCCTTGATTCTACCAGTGCATGCCGAAATCCACCCGAGGGGGTTTTGACTTGTGTTTGCGGCGTCCGTTCGATACAAATTGGGTGTTACAGGTCTTTAAGTCTCAGTGGCCATTGGGCACGACACCCACCCGGCGGGGTTGTGAAGCCAGGATGTCAGGAGATTTCCGGCTCCAGCATTTGCCTCGTCAACGGCAAGCCTGTTCCAGATGAAGGAGAATAACGCCGCCATGAAGCGCATCAGTACGGTCGTAGCTTGCCTCTCGGTCGCCTTACCTTTGGCAGCCGCGTCCTATTACACCGCGAGGCCGGAAGATCCGAAGGCGGTCTATCTCACCAACGAGAATTTTGCCGTGAAGGGCGATGGCGTGGCTGACGATACGGTGGCGCTGCAGAGCGCCATCGACAAGGTACAGGAGACAACCGGACAGGGCGTCGTGTTCGTTCCGCAAGGGCGCTACCGCATCACGAAGACCATCCATGTCTGGCCCGGCATCCGGCTAATTGGCTATGGCGCGCAGAGGCCTGTGTTGGTGCTGGCGGCGGCCACACCGGGCTACCAGGATCTGAACCAGGAAAACTACATGGTGTTCTTTACCGGCAACAGGCCGGGCGCCGGGCGTGGTCCACGGCCAGGCGGAGGCAATGCGCAGCAACCGCCGGGCCCGCGCCGCAGCGGACTGAACCAGGCGAACCTCAGCCAGCCTCTCGACGCGAACCCCGGGACCTTCTATTCCGCCCTGAGCAACATCGACTTCGAGATCGGTGCGGGTAACGAGGGCGCCGTGGCCGTGAGAGGCCGCTATGCGCAGCATTGCTATCTGGCCCACGTCGAGTTTCGGTTGGGCAGCGCGCTGGCCGGAATTCACGATGGCGGCAACTATGGCGAAGACCTGCACTTTGTCGGCGGCCAGTACGGACTCTTCACGCGGAAGCCCTCTCCGGGCTGGCAACTTACATTGGTCGACACCATCTTTGAGGGGCAGAAGCGTGCGGCCATCCGGACGCACGAGGCCGGGCTGACGCTGGTCCATCCCGTGATCAGAAACGTGCCCACCGCGATCGATATCGACGCGGGCTATGTCGAAGAGTTGTGGATCAAGAACGGCCGCCTGGAGAACATCACGGGTCCGGCCATCATCATCAGTCGAGAGAAAAGCCCTCGGACCGAGGTCAACCTGGAAGACCTGGACTGCCGCGACGTGCCCGTGTTGGCGATGCTGCGCGAGAGTGGAACGCGTGTGGCAGGCCCGGCGCCGCTCTATCACGTGAAGGCCTTCTCGCATGGATTGCACTACGCCGACATCGGTGCCACGGGCACTTTTCGTACCGACCTGCAGGCCGCGGCCATCCGGACAATGCCGGCGGACCATGCCGATCTGCCGGCCCTGCCGGCCCAGGATTCCTGGGTCAATGTGCATACGCTGGGCGTGAAGGGCGATGGCACGACCGACGACACCGCCGCGTTGCGTCAAGCAATTGCCGCGCACCGATCACTGTATTTCCCGATGGGCATGTATCGCGTCACCGACACCATCCGGATGCGGCCCGACACGGTGCTCGTGGGCCTGCATCCGAGCCGGACGGCGCTGGTGCTGGCCGACGGCACCGAAGCCTTCCAAGGCTTGGGTGGCCCTGTGCCTGTGCTGGAGGCGCCGAAGGGCGGCACGAATCTGGTGGCCGGGCTTGGCATCTATACGAACGGCATGAACCCACGGGCGGTGGCGGCGCTATGGATGGCCGGCCAGAATTCGATGATGAACGATGTCCGCTTCCTGGGCGGCCACGGAACATCAAAAATCGACGGCACCCGGGAAGACATCTACAACAACACGCATACGGCGGACCCCAACCTGAATCGCAGGTGGGACAGCCAGTATCCCAGCCTGTGGGTGACGAATGGCGGTGGTGGTACCTTTGCCGATATCTGGACACCCAGCACGTTTGCTCGCGCCGGGCTGTTGGTGTCCGATACAACGACTCCAGGCCGTGTTTATCACATGTCCAGCGAGCATCATGTGCGCTACGAACTCCAGTTCCGCCGCGTGTCGAACTGGGCGGTCTATGCGCCGCAAACCGAAGAGGAGCGAGGCGAGAGCGGCTCTGCGATCCCCATGGAAATTGAAGATTCGTCCAACATCACGGTGGCGAACTTCCATCTCTATCGTGTGGTGAGCTCGTTCCAGCCGTTCCCCTACGCCATCAGCGTCACCGGCTCGAAGGACATCAGGCTGCGCAATGTTCATTGCTACACCGACGCGAAGGCTTCGTTTGAGAGCGCCGTCTATGATCAGACCCACAACGGGCAGATGCGCCAACGGGAGTTTGCCTGGATGAACATCTCGGGCGCGGCGCCCGTGGTCCAGCCCAAGCGGACCAGCACGTTGCTGCCGCCTGGCGCCAAGGTGGAGCGGCTGGCAGGCGGGTTCTTCAATGTCTCAGGCGGCGCGGTTTCTTCCACCGGCGACTACTACTTCGTCGACGCCAGGTGGCAGCGCATCTACCGCTGGGCCGCGGCCACAAGGAGTTTGTCCACCGTGAGTGACGCTCCACTGGAGCCGGTGAATCTCTTCTTCGACAAGGCGGACAACCTGTGCGTGGTGTCCTATGGCGGCAAGGGCGTTGTCTACTGTCTGGAACCAGGCAAGCCGGGCGTGCCGGTGACGATGCTGCAACCCCAAGCAGCGACTCCACGCGGCGGCCTCACGCCAGTCCTGCCGGTGGATCATTGGCGGCTGGAGAATGACTTTCTCGAGACAGTGCCGGTGCGTAAGCCCGCCCAGTACGTGACACCCGACGGCTCGACCTTCCTGCCCGCCGGCGAGGACTTCGTCACGGGACGCCTGTACTACGGCTCGAAGCTGGTGGACGTGATTCGAGCCTTCGGATTGTCGCCCGCCAAGGCGGGGCAGCCCTTCTATGTCAGCGACGAGGAGCAACACCGCACCTACGTCGCCACTGTGGATTCCGAAGGTACTCTGCAAAACACCAAACTCTTTGTCGAGCAGGCCGCAGAAGGTGTGGCCGTGGATGCGCGCGGCAATGTCTATCTGGCGGCCGGCCAGATCTATGTCTACTCGCCAGCCGGTGTATTGATCGACACCATCGAGGTGCCTGAGCGGCCCGTACAGTTGGCCTTCGGCGGCAAGGATGGCAAGACGTTGTTCATCGCCGCGCGCTCCAGTATCTACGCTGTGAGGACTTTGAACGCGGGGCGCTGACCGGCCAGTCGCTACTGTCTTGGCACGCGGCTCAGGCGGGCGAGCATTCTCTCGCGGTCGGGTTCCACGCCAACCAAGACCTGGAGGGCTTGGCGGCAGACTGTAAAAACACCGTCCTTTTCTGCAGGCACTAGTGGGCGCGCCGGAGGAGTGCCGCTAGAATATCCTCATCGACTTGACCCCAACCATTCCCAGGAATCGACTCGACTCGATTGATGCGCTCCGTGGTGCCGTCATGATCATCATGGCGCTGGATCACATCCGCGAGTTTGTGCACGCGGCCGCCTTCGTCTTCAGTCCGGAAGACCTGGCCCGTACCACGCCCGCCATCTTCTTCACACGCTGGATCACCCACTTCTGCGCACCGGTATTCATGTTCGCCGCCGGCGTGAGCGCATTCCTTGTTCTCAACCGCCACGGTGACAAGGCTGCGCTGTCCCGGTACTTGTGGAAGCGCGGGCTTTGGCTGATCTTGCTGGAACTGATTGTCGTCCGGCTTGCCTTCGCCTTCAGCCTGACGGAAGGCTTGGTCGTGCTTGCGGTGCTGTGGGGACTGGGCTGGTCGATGATCATTCTCGGCGGCTTGATTCGCCTGCCCATCCAGCCTCTCGCAATTCTTAGCGTCGCCGTCATCTTCCTGCACAATGCACTGGATCCGATACAAACCTCGTTGCTGCGATCGCTCGGCCCGCTCTGGAATATCCTGCATCAACCGGGTGTCATCCCTCCGCAGGCGCCCATCTTCCTGGCGGCCTATCCGCTCATCCCGTGGTTTGCCGTAATGTCGGCCGGCTTCTGCTTCGGCTCCGCCATGGTAATGGAGCCAGAGATCCGCCGCCGGAGGATGGTGCAGATGGGTTCCGCGGCCACGGTCGCCTTCCTCGTCATTCGCATGGCGAACATCTACGGAAACCCGGCTCCCTGGTCGAGTCAGGGCTCCGCGATCATGACGGTCGTTTCCTTCCTGAATGTCCTCAAATACCCGCCATCGTTGGACTTTCTGCTGATGACCCTGGGGCCGGCGTTGCTCGTGCTGAGCGTGCTGGACCGCATGCACTTCCGGCCTTCCAATCCACTTCTGGTCTTCGGGCGTGTGCCTCTTTTCTACTTTCTTCTCCATCTCTATCTGATCCACGTCATCGCGGTCGTGTTGGCCATCGTTCGCTACGGATCGGGCTCCTTTCTGTTCCATCCCCTGCCTTCCATGGGTGGGCCAGCCGCCCTTTATCCGGCGGACTATGGATATCCGCTGTGGGTGGTCTACGCCGTCTGGATTGGCTTGGTCGTTGCCCTGTACCCCATATGCCTTTGGTTCGATCGTCTGAAGAGCACGCGAAAGTCCTGGTGGCTGCGCTACCTCTGAGGACGGCGACCGGACAAATTGTGACAAACAAAAAGCATCATCTCGTGGATACTGGCAGGGTGGATCGCGCCAAATTGACAGCAGATTCGCTGACAGGCCAGCGGTTTCATGCGCGTGTGCAGACAGATCCGGCCGGCGTCCTGCTGGCCCCACCCAGCCCCCGCGCCGCGCTTGTCGTGCACATTGGAGCCCCCGTGATGATTGGCTGCGACCGCGTGGGCCGGCGGCACAGGGGCAAAAGCGTTCACGGAGACGTCGACATCATTCCCGTCGGCGAGCCCAGCCGGTGGGAATTGAAGGACGCGGACACGGCGCTGATCATGGGTCTGTCCACCGGCCTGCTGCAGTCGGTGGCGGAGGACTCCGGGCTGCGGGGCGGCGCGATCGAGATCGCCAACCGGTTCCAGATTCGCGACGGCCGCATCGAGCATCTGGGCTGGGCGTTGAGGGAAGAACTCGAAGCTGGTTATCCAAATGGCCGGCTCTACGTGGAGAGCCTGGCAGTCGCCCTCAGTGGGCACGTGGTGCAACACCATTCGAGCCTGTCTGGCACACCGCGCGAGACGAAGGGTGGCCTGTCGGGCTACCGGCTGAAGCAGGTTCTCTGCTACATCGAGGAGAACCTGGGCGGCGATCTGTCCCTGGAAGAGGTCGCGAATTTCGTCGGCCTCAGCGCCTCCCACTGCAAGGCCGCATTCCGCCAGTCGATGGGACGGCCGCTCCATCAGTACGTCATCGAGCGGCGTGTCGACCGCGCGCGGACGCTGCTCTTGAAGGGCACGAGTTCCATCAGCCAGGCGGCGCAGGAATGCGGATTCACACATGCCAGCCACCTCTCGTTTCACATGAAACGATCTCTCGGATTCTCACCCGGTCTGGTTCTACGTCAGAGTCGCAGGTAGCACGACCGTCGCTTTCCCATCCATTTCTGCATCGCGCCATCCATTTTTGAGCGACGCCGGCGCGGGTCCGCTGGCACACTGATTCCAATATGTGGACCTGGACCAAGAAATGTTCGATCGCGCCGGCTGTTCTTGCCACTGTGATCCAAACCTGTTCATTCGCCGCGGATTGGAATCCCCGGCTGGCCGCTGACTATCTCGACGCCAGGCAGAAGGAGTGGTTTGCCTGGGCGCCGGCGAAATCCATGGGCGGGCCATGCCTGTCGTGCCACACCGGAATTACTTATCTGATGGCCCGGCCTCCTCTGCGCCAGGTGCTGGGGGAAGGCGAACCAGTGGAACATGAGACTGGATTGTTGAACGCTCTGCGAGCGCGGGTCGACAAGAATGAAGCCAAGGAGTACGCGCCACGCATTACGAAGGAGCCCATGGCCTCCCAGGCGATCGGCGTCGAGGCGATCTTCGCGGCACTATTCCTGGCTCGCGCGGATGAGCCGTCGGGCACCATGAGTCCAGCTACCAGGCAGGCCTTCGACCGGCTGTGGAGGCTCCAACAGAAGACAGGGCCACTGCAGGGCGCTTGGCAGTGGTATGTGTTCAATACCGACCCTTATGAGACTTCGGACTCGCCGTTCTTCGGCGCCACTCTGGCAGCGCTGGCCGTGGGTAGTGCGCCTGCGTCGTATCGCGAGCAGGAGCCGGTAAAAGAGCATACGGCTGCGCTCAAGGCTTACTTCGCTAGAGCGTCCGCCGGGCAGCCGCTGCACAATCGGCTGATGCTGCTGTGGGCGGCTCGCAAGCTGCCAGGTCTCCTGCCGGACGCCGCAAAGAAAGCCATCGTCGAGGAGGCCCTGGGGAAACAGAATAGAGATGGAAGCTGGTCCGCCGAGTCCCTGGGGCCGTGGAAGGAACATCCCGACGCCAAACTCGCCCCGGGTGCGAACGGCTACGCCACGGCATTCGCCGCGTTCCTACTGCAGACCGGCGGAGTACCGGCCTCCGACCGCCGGATGTCGTCGGCGCTGGCGTGGCTGCGAGCCCATCAGGATCCGCGTGCGGGTTACTGGGACTCCGGCTCGATGAACAAGCAGTATCCAGCGGACGCAATGCCTGCGCTGTTCATGCGCGATGCCGCGACCTCATTCGCCGTGCTGGCGCTCACTTTCGCGGAACCCACGGCAAAGCGTTGAATGCCCTGATCCCTCGATTCAAGCCCTCTACCCATTGACAGCATTCGGATCGCGCTCCTATACTTATCGACACTCGTAATCGAATGTCGAAAACGAAAGCCGAGGGGAAACAGCCGGCCATCGATCGGGAGCTTTACTCCGGACTGATCCGCCTGCACGTCCTGCATCACGCATCGGAAGAGCCCATCTTTGGACTCGGGATGATTGAGGAGCTGGCGCGGCATGGCTACCGGATCAGCCCCGGCAGCCTCTACCCCATCCTTCACGGGCTGGAGAAGAAGGGCTATCTGCGCTCAAAGGAAGAGCGCAACGGGAAGTCGCTGCGCAAGGTCTATCGAGCCACTCCTCTGGGCAAGAAAGCGTTGGACGGCGCCAAACACAAGGTGCGTGAACTGTTTCGAGAGCTCGTGGAAGGTGAGTAGCCCATTGACCACCTCGCTGAAGCCACGCATGCCGCTGCCCCGCATCGTGGCGGGTCTTTTTGTCTGCGGCGTGGCCATGGCGCAGCAGCCGGTCCAGTCGGCTCCGGTGTCGCTGGACCAAGCCATGCAGGCGGCCCTCAAGAACTATCCCTCGCTCCGCGTGTCGCAGGAACAGATCAATGCGGCGACCGCCGGCATCCGCCTCGCGCGCACTGCCTATCTGCCGCGCGTGGGCGCGATGGCGCAGGTGAACCGCGCGACACGCAACAACGTCTTCGGCACCCTGTTGCCGCAAAGCACGATCCCGTCCATCTCCGGTCCGGTCATCGGCTCGAACAACTTCGGCAGCGTATGGGGCAGCGCCGTGGGCGGTCTGGTCTCCTGGGAGCCGTTCGACTTCGGGCTGCGGGACGCGAATGTCGCCGTGGCTAACGCCGCTCGCGCGCAATCCGAGGCGTCGTTGAAACGCGTGCAGTTCGATGTCTTGGTCACCGCCGCCGACGCGTACCTCACCGTGGTGGCCGCCCAAGAGACGACGCGCGCCGCGCAAGCCGGCGTCGACCGTTCCGACGCGGTCCTGAAGGTCATCGCCGCGCAGGTCTCCGCGGAACTGCGGCCCGGCGCGGACCAATCCAGAGCGGAAGCGGAATCGGCCGCCGCCCGGACGCAACTCATTCAGGCAGAACAGGCGCTCGACGTAGCGCGCGCGAATCTGGCCCAGTTCACCGGTGGGGCGCCCACCACCAGCCTCATCGCCGCGGGGAACCTCCTTACACTGCCGGCGGAAAGCGGCACGGCTTCCCCGAACACATCCTCGAACCCGGCAGTGGCCGAGCAGAACGCCGCCGTTCAACAGGCACAGGCGCAACTGCGAGCACTGGAGCGGTCTTACTTTCCCAAGTTCAATCTGCAGGGCGCGATCTCCGCTCGGGGCACTGGCGCCGAGGTGGACGGAGCCAGGCTGGGCGGGCTGAACGGCCTCGCGCCGAATACGCAGAACTACGCTGTCGGCTTCACGGTGACTTTCCCCATCCTCGACCTGCCCGCGATTCGTGCTCGCGAGGCCGCGCAGAGCGCAACGATTCGATCGCAGATGGCGAAGTCCGAGCAGATCGCCGTGGAACTGCGCGCCCAATGGAACCGGGCCGTGGCCAGCCTCAACGGCGCCCGGCGCATAGCCGCCAACACACCAGTGCAACTCACAGCCGCGCGCGCCGCGGTCCAGCAGGCTACAGCCCGCTATCAATCCGGGCTGGGCAACATCACGGAAGTCGCTGACGCGCAGCGGTTGCTTACTCAGACCGAAATCGACGACTCGCTTGCCCGCCTGGGCGTGTGGCGCGGCTTGCTCGCCATCGCGGCCGTGGGCGGAGATCTGCAACCCTTCATCGCCGAGGCAACCAGGTGATTCCCGTTACGGGCCAACTATCATGCGCTTTGTCCTAGCCGCACTATCCCGGCCTCTCACGGTGGTCGTTGCCTTGCTCACGGTCGCCCTTGGCGCGATCCTCGCTGTGAAGCGGATGCCGGTGGACATCTTTCCGCAGGTGGGCGATCCGGCCATTTACGTCGCGCAGCCCTACGGTGGTATGGATCCGGCCCAGATGGAGGGTTACCTCACTTACTACTACGAGTATCACTTCCTCTACATCACGGGCATCGATCACGTTGAGAGCAAGAGCGTACAGGGCGCCGCCCTGATGAAGCTCGTGTTTCACGAGGGCACAAACATGAGCCAGGCCATGGCCGAGACCGTGGGCTATGTGAACCGCGCCCGTGCCTTCATGCCGCCCGGCGCCGTGCCTCCGTTCATTACCCGCTTCGACGCCGGCAGCGTCGCCGTCGGGCAACTGGTCTTCAGCAGCGCCACGCACAGCCAGGGAGAATTGCAGGACTTCGCGCTGAACCGCGTTCGGCCGCTCTTCGCAACCCTGCCCGGGGTCTCCGCTCCGCCACCATTCGGCGGTAATCAGCGCACCATCGTCGTCACTCTGAATCCCGGCAAACTGCAGCAATACCGGATCTCACCCGACGAGGCGATCGCCGCCGTCAGTAAGGCCTCGCTCGTCATGCCCTCCGGTAACATGTGGACCGGCAAGGTGGAGCGCATCGCGCGCACCAACGCCGCGCTGGGTGGGAACCTCGCGGAACTTCTCGGCACACCCATCCGGCCGGGCGCCGGCACGGCGGTCTACTTACGCGACATCGCCACCATCGAGAGCGGCACGGACATCATCACGGCCTACGCGCACGTGAATGGCAAGCGCACCGTCTACATCCCCGTCACCAAACGCGCCGACGCTTCCACGCTGGCCGTGATCAACGCCGTGAAGGCCAACCTGCCGGAGTTCCGCAAGGTGCTGCCCGACGATGTAGACGTTCGTCTGGAGTTCGACCAGTCGCCTTACGTCACCAATTCCATCAACGGGCTGGTGACCGAAGGGCTGCTCGGCGCCGCGCTCACCGGGCTGATGGTACTGCTGTTCCTTCGCGATTGGCGCAGCGCTCTCATCGTCGTCCTGAACATCCCCTTCGCTCTACTCGCCGCCGTGGTGGCCTTGTGGGTGACGGGCCAGTCCATCAACATCATGACCCTCGGCGGCCTGGCGCTGGCCGTGGGCGTGCTTGTCGATGAAGCCACAGTAGAGATCGAGAACATCCACTCGCAGATGCTACCGGGCGTCTCGCGAGCTCGTGCCGTGGTGGAAGCTTGCAGCCGCACGGCCGTCGCCCGTCTGCTGTCGATGTTCTGCATCCTGGCGGTCTTCGTACCATCGTTCTTCATGGTGGGCGTGGGCCGCCAGCTCTTCGTTCCGCTGTCGCTGGCCGTTGCCTTCTCGATGATCGCGTCGTACCTGCTCTCCAGCAGTCTGGTGCCTGTCTTCTCCACGTGGCTGATGAAGGAGGGCCATCGCGGTGAAGAGCGCGAGGGCCTCTTCGGACGCCTGCGCTCGTTGTACGAGAGCTACCTGCGGGTCACGCTGAAGGTCCGTTGGCCGTTGGCCCTCGGTTACCTGGCCCTCACCATGGGTCTCGTTTTTGTCCTGCTGCCCAGGCTCGGTACCGAGATCTTTCCCGACGCCAACGCGCCTCTGATGCGCATCCGCCTGCGCGCTGCCACGGGCACGCGCATCGAGGAGACCGAGCGGATCGCCCTTAAGGCGCTGGACTCCATCCAGGCCGCGATCGGTCCCGCCAATGTTCGCATCACCAGCGACTTCGTGGGCACCATCCCCTCAAGCTATCCCGTCAACCTGATCCATCTCTTCACCAGCGGTCCGCATGAGGCCATCATCCAGGTGGCTCTCGCACCCACCGCACAGCGCGGCGAGGTGCTCCGCGAGAAACTGCGTGAACGGCTGAAGGCCGACCTGCCCGGCACCACTATCTCGTTTGAAGCCGCCGACATTGTCACCCAGGTGATGAGCTTCGGCTCGCCCACCCCCATTGAGGTGGCGGTGCAGGGCATCAGCCTCCAGGCTGACTACGGCTTCGCGAAGAAGCTTCAGGCCGAGATGGCGAAGCTGGCGTTCCTGCGCGATCTCCAGGTGGCGCAGCCCGCGGACTTTCCAACGGTCGACGTCAATGTCGATCGCGAGCGGGCCGGGCAGTTCGGTCTCACCATGGCCGATGTCGTCCGGTCAGTGGTTCCAGCCACGTCCTCGTCCCGCTTCACGCAGCCCAACTACTGGCGTGACCCGGCCTCCGGCAACGCATTTCAGATCCAACTCCAACTGCCCCAGAACCACATGCAAAGCGTCGAGAACCTGGGCGAGTTGCCGGTCATGCAGGGCGGCCGTTCAGAACCCCGGCTCACGGAAGTGGCCAAGTTCACGCTGGGTACGATGCCAGGGCTGATCGAGCGCTACAACGGCCAGCACGTCGTCAGCCTCACCGCCAATGTCCACGGCCTGACTCTGGGCGAAGCGGTACAGAAGATCGACCATGCCATCGCGGCCGCCGGCGCGCCGCCGAAGGGCGTCAGTGTCAAACTGCGCGGCGAGGCCCCTGCTCTGGAACAGACGCTCTCTGGCCTGAAGCTCGGCCTGCTCCTCGCGGTGCTCATGATCTTCCTGCTGCTTTCGGCCAACTTCCAGTCGGCGCGCCTCGCGCTGGCCATCGTACTTACGATCCCCGCCGTCCTCTGCGGAGTCCTGCTGATGCTGCTCGCAACCGGCACGACGCTCAACGTCCAGTCGTTCATGGGCGCGATCATGGCGATCGGCATTGCCGTGGCCAACTCCATCCTGCTTGTCACGTTTGCCGAGCACGCACGGCACCAGGGCCGAGACCACATCGGAGCCGCGCAGGAAGGCGCCGCCGGCCGTCTGCGGGCCGTCCTCATGACGGCGGCCGCCATGATTTTCGGCATGGTACCCATGGCCATCGGATTCGGCGAGGCCGGAGCCCAATCCGCGCCCCTCGGCCGCGCCGTCATCGGCGGCCTCATCCTCTCAACGTTCACGACGCTCACCATCCTGCCGTCCCTCTACGCGATCCTGCAGCGGAACGCGTCCACCACTTCGCCGTCGCTGAACCCGATGGATCCGGAGAGCCGATACTATGAAGCGCACTAAGAATCTGATCCTCGCGTCCGCCCTTATCTCGCTCACCGTGGGCTGGTCTCAGACTTCCGATGTCGTCTCTGTCGTCGCCAAGTCCAGCTCGCAGACGGTCGATCTGCCCGGGGAGTTTCAGCCGTTTCTCAATGTCGATGTCCACGCGAAGGTACGCGGCTATGTGGAGCGAGTGCTCGTCGATCGTGGCAGTTTCGTGAAGCAGGGGCAGTTGCTGGCCGAACTCAGCGCGCCGGAGATGAAGGCCCAGATTGCTGAAGCGGAGTCGAAACTGCAGGCGTCGGAGTCCGAGAGGCTACAGGCGGAAGCCGAACTCGCCGCTGCGCAGAGCACGGCTGAACGTATGGCCAAAGCTGCCGAAACGCCCGGGGCGGTGGCGGGCAACGAGGTGGTTCTGGCCCGCAAGCGCGTGGACGCCCTGAAGGCTCTGGTTCAGTCGAGACAGCGGGCCAACCAGGCCGCGGAATCCGCCGTCGAGGCCCAGAGAGAACTCGCCTCCTACCTGCGGATCACGGCCTCCTTCGATGGCGTTGTGACGGAGCGGTTTGTCCACCCTGGCGCCCTCGTCGGTCCCGGCAGCGATCCCGTTCTCCTCAACCTTCAGCAACTCGTCCGCCTGCGGTTGGTGGTCGCGGTGCCGGAGCAGAATGTGAGCGGGATCGCCCCCGGTGCGCGGGTCGAGTTCCGCGTACCCGCCTTCCCTGACCGTGCCTTTGCCGGCACAGTGGCCCGCGTTTCTCATTCGCTCGATCAGAAGACGCGCACCATGCCCGTCGAGCTCGACGTGTCGAACTCCGACGCCTCGCTGGCACCGGGCATGTATCCGTCCGTGAAGTGGCCGGTGCGGCGCACGCGCCCGGTCCTCCTGGTCCCCAAGACCAGCGTGGTGACCACGACCGAGAGGACGTTCGTCATCCGCGTCCGCAATGGGAGAGCGGAATGGGTGGACGTGACGAAGGGATCGGCGGACGGCGACCTCGTGGAAGTGTTGGGGCACCTGCAGGCCGGCGAGATGGTGGTCCGCCGCGCGACGGATGAGATTCGGGACGGCTCGGTGCTCGCCGCTCCTCGCGGTAAGTCCTGACTGAGGGACCTCCCGCGAAGCCCGCCGCCCGCCCCAGCATGGCGTCCCACGCGAACGGTACCTGCGACGCCGCGGTAGCCATCGGGGTGTCCGCTCTCGATGGGGAGAAGATTCGAGATTCAAAGATCAAGTGGATCACGGGTGAGCCAGAGGCAGCCCGGTATTTCCGAGGCGAAGGGCCTTCGAGACGCTGGTTGGCGAACCGGTGGTCGAGTTTCCGGTTGGGGGTGCCGCTCAGTCTGGTGAATCAGGAGGCGCCCTATCCCGTCGAGATGAGCGCTCTGATTGCGGGGTCCCCTCGGACGGGCGGGCGGTGGGATGCCCGAAGGGAGTTGGGTTTGTTGCGCCAGTGGCGCGGGATTGGGCGGGTGCCGTGGCGCTTGGGGCCAGACGCATGGTCGGGGTTTGCCTGGTGGTTTCCGAGCTGGCTGACGTTGGCTTTGATCCCCCCGCAGCGCGGGATTGGGCGGGTGCCGTGACCCTTGGGGTGAGACCAACAGTCGAGGTTGGTCTGGAGGTTTCCGGACTGGCCGCCGTTGGCTTTGATCCCTCCGCAGCGTGGGATTGGGCGGGTGCCGTGACCCTTGGGGTGAGACCAACAGTCGAAGTTGGTCTGGAGGTTTCCGGACTGGCCGCCGTTGGCTTTGATCCCCCGGTAGCGCGGGATTGCATGGGTGCCGGGGGCCTTGGGGCGAGACGCGTAGCCGAGGTTGGTCTGGTGATTTCCGAACTGGCCGGCGTTGGCTTTGATCCCCCCGCAGCGCGGGATTGCGCGGGTGCCGTGACCCTTGGAGTGAGACGCATAGTCGGGGTTTGCCTGGTGGTTTCCGAGCTGGCTGACGTTGGCTTTGATCCCCCGGTAGCGCGGGATTGCATGGGTGCCGGGGGCCTTGGGGCGAGACGCGTAGCCGAGGTTGGTCTGGTGATTTCCGAACTGGCCGGCGTTGGCTTTGATCCCCCGGTAGCGCGGGATTGCGCGGGTGCCGTGACCCTTGGAGTGAGACGCATAGTCGGGGTTTGCCTGGTGGTTTCCGAGCTGGCTGACGTTGGCTTTGATCCCCCTGCAGAGCGGGATTGGGCGGGTGCTGTGGTTCTGGGGGCAAGGCGTATGGTCGGGGCTTGCCTGGTGGTTTCCGGGCTGGTCACCGTTGGCTTTGATCCCCCCGCGGCGGTGGTTTGGGCCGAGGGGACGGTCATGCGGGGATCTCCCGAATGGTGCGGCGGTCGCTGTCTGGATTTTGGGCGTACACTCTGTCAAGCCGCCTTGAGTCGACCGGTGGGTGGGCCCACCGGATCGCTGTTCCTGTACCGTCGCGCATCTTTCTCACCTCGCTGTGAGTTGTACACGACCGAAGCAAGCGTTTTGGCGGCGTCCAGCCGCAAGCGCCTGATTCCATTGCGAAGATATTTGTCGAGCCGGTGAACTGGAGCCGGTTGGAGGTCGAAAATGGGAGAGAAGCTGGGATTTCGGGGCGGCGGCCTGAACGGTTGACGGGACCGTGTTATCGTCGGCCGGCGCCTCCTTCAGTTCTTCCTGGCGTGGGTCGGGGCGGGGGTGCGGAGATCCTGGGGCGGTCATCTATTCGCGGACGGAAGGCGCGTAGATAGGGGGGTACGTCGCGGGGGATCCGTCTGTGGTGAGCTCCTCGACGGAGACACGAAGGCATGGCCGCAAGAGGGACACGCTGAGGAGCTTCGGAGGACCTTCCCTCGATCTTCCGGTCAGCCCAGGTCTTGAGGAGGTGGCGGAGGGTTCTTGGGTCCGCGTGGCCAGCTATGTTGGCGATCACCGCTGCCGACGCCGAAGACGTCGTCACTCGCGACGATAAACGTAGCCGCGCCCGCGGCCGAGACCTGGAAAAAGCCTGTCAAGACCGCGCTGAAGCTGTAGAGCGAGCCCAGTTGACATGCTCCGCTACCGGCGGCTGGCCTCTACCCGTTAATCCACTGAGTGGCGATGGGTCGATGTGGACAAGTCTCGCAGTAGAAAATCTGCACAGAGCCGTCAAGTAGATCCAGACCAATGGGGGTAACCGCACGGTGTGTGTGTTCGCTTTTCAATTCTGGACCATATCTCCGATACCATTCCCCATTGCTGGGATCAACTTCTGTCGATCCGACACTGAGAAGATGTCCCATCAGGCGACCGCAAGCACAGGTTCGGTTCACAAACTCATCCTGTTCATTGGAACAGCCAAGGAGCTTCGTGCCTGGAATCGTCCCAAGATTGGACAAATACAGATCCCTGTACCGACCTCCAGTATCCGGGGTACGCCACAATGTCTGTTGATACGCCTCAATATCGGCCTGCTGCTGAGTGTTCAACAACCACCACGGAAGCGCATCGTCCAGTTGAAGAGGCCGTAGCCCGCACTCATTTGGCAATAAGTAGGGATTAGCGCACCGAGGAGTTGGGTTAACGTGAGGTCGAAGGTCCTCGAGCCTGTGCCAGAAGATCTGTATTTTGGGGCCAAGCAGTCCGTGGGCTGGGTTGGAGTCTTCATGAAGACGTGGACACCAGAGTATTTGGAGAATGCTTGAATCACCTGGGAACCGAATCTCGGAGTACTCATCTCTGCGAAACTGAGCAAGAGGAACGAAGAAGTCGTTCTGAACGTCTCCATCGCTCAGCGACGCGTCGGTACCGTTGCACACAGGCCAAGGAACCTTATCCGGCCACGCAATCAACCCGCCGATTTTGCTCGCCGTCGGCGCCACACCGGATTGCGTGTATGGACGCAGCCAGATCGCCGGCAACGTTGCGATCCCGAGCCGATGCAAGAGCTTCGCTCTCTTCGCCAAGTCAAACTCATTTTCATCTGCCATAGGTGCTCCTAACCAGGATTCATCGCGCTCCACCTTCTTGAGCTCTTCATAGATTCCCACTTCATACACATGCCCGTTATAGCGTCGGCTGTCCTCATCGTCGTTAGGTCGTCGTGACTGCGGTCGATCTTCATGGCGCCGACCTGGATCTTGATCCGGACCAAATGGATTCACGGGCATTGGGAAGGCCACAGTCAAGTACAGGCATGCGCCATCGTGAACAGTGACCGGCATTGCTCCTGTCTCGACCGACATCGCAAAGACAATGGCCGACTCTAGCAGCGATCCGGCTGCCCTTAGGATGCACAAGACATCTGCGCCGGCTTTTGTGACCGTTCCCGTTCCTTCTGCCGTCTCGACAACTGTCGCTTCGAAAGGTGCGGTTGCCGCGGCCGCGTCAGAGTTCTTGCTCAAGATTCCATACTCGGCAAACATCCCCGTGGGATCGCTCCCATTCACCGGATCCGCCGCCGCGTAGGCGTACTTGTTGCCCGTGTCCGGCGGATCCCGCGACAGGAACCGGCCGGTCGCCGGGTTGTACCAACGAGCCCTCAAGTAGTAGAGGCCAAGATCGGCGTCCCACTGTTCCCCGCGATACCGATACGCGTTCGGCGTGGTTCCCGCCGAGCCCACCACGTTCCCGAACGCATCGTAGTCGTGGGTGTCCGTGACGGCGCCCGTCGCCTCCGTCAGACTCCGCACGTGTCCTTCGCCGTCATAGCCGTACCAATGGGACGTCCAGGTACCATCGAGCAACTGCGTCTCGCTGATCCTCCGCGGCCCATACGCGTACCGCCTCTGAACCGCGCCGCCGGAGATCTCTTCCACCACCTGGGCCTAGCCCGTTGGGTTGAGATCATCCACCAGGTACCGGGTCGTGCCACCGGCCGTGGTCTTCGCCACCCGGGCGCCGTCGCCGTCGTACACCATCGTCACGGCGCCGCCATTGAACGACTTCAGCCGGTTCTCGAAATCCCAGCTATAGGTCTTGCCGCCCGATGTCAACGTGTTGCCGTTGTTGTCGTAGGTCTCACCATTGATCTGGTCGTTCGCGTTGTAGCTGAACGACTGAGCCAGGATGCCGCTCAACGTCGAGGCCAGCGACAACCGGTTGTTCGCCGGATCCAGCCCAAAGTTCAGCAAGCCATTGCCGCCAGCCGGGTCGGATGCAACCGCTTCGCTTGTCAACCGCCATGCATTATCGAAACCATAAGTTGCCGAGCGGCCCGAGCTCTCCGTGACCGACAGAATGTGGCCCGTCGCTGCACGGCCGTAGCTAAAGCTCCGGAACTGCGTAGCGCCCTTCAACAGCGGAGCCTGCGTCAGCCGATTCACAGCATCGTAAGGGAACGTCTGCTGAACCCCGTTGCCGTAGGTCACCGTTGCCTGATTGCCGGGGGCGTCGTACGTGTAAACGGTTGTATCGAGGCCCGCCGCCTGGCGCCGGTCCACCACGGTGGCGACCCGGTTCTGCGCGTCGTTTACTCGCCGCTTTTCGGTTTCGGAATGTTCCGTTCCGTACCTTCGATGGGACGGGCAACCCACACCTCGACTTGCTCGTGCATATCCAGCACTGCATCCATCTCATAGAGGTAATCAGGGTCTTCCGGATCCCAGTACAGAATGATGTCCATTCCGCGGACCAATTCGTCTAGCGTTGACTCGACGTCTGTCTTGGACCTAGGATGTTGAAGCCACACTCGGCCATCTTCTGTTTGTGAATTCCAATCGGCAAAGATCCTTGGTCGCATTTATCTTGCTGCTCGCGCTGGATTGGGCATGACTGTGAAAATTGTTCGAAGTGCCTGGTCCGCTTCAGGAGTCATGGGTGCGGGAATATCGCCACAGTCCGAGGGTAAGCTAGCCCCGGACTCTTCACCAATCCCGCTATAGGGGAGCCCACCGCAAGGAGACTCTCGATTGTCGTCACGCATATGTTCCCGTTACGAAAGTTGCCCGCCCGCGCCAGCTCCTCAATGGTCTTTCCTGGTTGATGCTGCACCGAGAAGCCGTAGAGCCCAGGTACTAGTGTAGTGTCTCTAAAATAGCTTTACAATGACTGAGCTTCTCTAGGATCTTGGCCACGCTGGCAGTCCAGGCGAACGGCTTCGGTTGCTGATTATTGTGCGTTTCGGGATAGTCCGCGTCGTGCCTTCCACAGAGCGGGCCAACCATCTTCCCGATGAATCGTCGCGCTCCAATACCGCATCCATCTCGAAGACGAAATCGGGGTCAGTTGGATCCCAATAGAGGACGACTTCCATCCCAGAGAATGGTTGAATGGGAAGGAGCCGCAGGACCGCCAACGCACCGGAAACGTCCAGCCATACCCGACCATCTGCGGTTTGATCATCCCAATCGACGTAGATCCTGGCTGGTATCATATTGACCTCGAACAGTCCGCAGACCCAAAGCCTTCAATCCAGCCGCGCCATACGCCACTATTGATGCAACCGCGCCGGCCGGCATCTCCCTCTCTCTTCCAGTCTCTTCCAGTCGCGTTCATCATTTTGAACGCCGCAGTACGACCGTTATCATCAGCATGGCGCCGGTACGAAGCTCCTGCGGCGCCGCGGCGAGCGTATGCAACTCACATCCGATCGCCGTGGCTCACTTCCAGAGCGCTATCTCCAAGACGTGAGCCAGAAGCGCGGCGCCAAGAGACTGGAATCGCTTGGCACCAGCATGAAGCGTACCAAAGCTCCACACCTCCCATTCTCCGTCACAAAAAGTGACTTTTGGATTCAGAAGAATGACCGGGTCCCCTGGC
Organism: uncultured Paludibaculum sp.; assembly: GCF_963665245.1. Classification (NCBI taxonomy): domain Bacteria; kingdom Pseudomonadati; phylum Acidobacteriota; class Terriglobia; order Bryobacterales; family Bryobacteraceae; genus Paludibaculum; species uncultured Paludibaculum sp. Next base: position 4,384,526 of record NZ_OY762267.1, on the reverse strand, counting down.
CCGGTTATGGCGATGGCGTGTTGCAGATAGCCGAATCTCGTCCGACTTCTCCACTGCTCCTCCCCGTAGGTCAGATACTCCTCATCGGATATTAAATCATCCTGATTATCTTCTAGCCACGAGTCAATGATCTCTTGATTCCTCTCGCGAAACCATGTCACTTCTGTCGTGGGCAATAATGGCCCAAGAATTGGTGAAATGCAGAGAAAACCGTTGCTTACCCTGACGAAGTCTTTATAACTTGGAGGCAACAATAGGCCTAAGCGACTCTCTACTTCGAGGATGTCCGCCTCCGTGGCGGGCGGAGCCCCAAGCCAGTTCGTCTCCAATACATTTGCCGGCAGCTCAGATCGAACGTAGTCCAGATCGGCACGCTGCAAGATCCACCTGTTCACCTCGCTGAGGAATATTTCAATTTCGTGTCTCGTCATAACCAACTCTCCATCGCATACAGTGGCTCTCGTCACGGATCGATCACAATTCGAACACGGCAACCATCGGGGACGCCAAAGATCGACCAACCCCATGATCTTCCCTCACTCCCGTTCTGGCGCGCGTTCACACGTTTCAGGAAAGGATACACTCCTCCGACGATTCCTCCTTCCACGGTTGTCGCATACGGGTACTCATCTATCTCTTCCTTGGATGCTGACACGAGATCCGGCCGCGTTCTTCTGTAAGTATTCCAGGCATCTCTGTTCGTCGATGCGCAAACCCGGCAAACCGTCAAGACACTAGGATACCCACTGCTTAGCGCCTCAATCCGGGCCTTCCAGATTTCGTAGTTCGGTTGAGAGGCGATATGGTGCTCCGGCATCCGGTCCGGACAGTTGTCCGGTCGGCGCGGTTTCGGCTTCGAGTTCTGATCAATTGGCGCCTTTGGCCTGCTGGTTGGTCCCGAGCGCGGCAGCTAAGTTGGCGATCCGGGGATGGGGTATGCCGGCACTCGACAGCCATTCGCATACGCATCGAGTACACGCCCAAAGTAACCTTGCTCCAGTTCCGAGACCGCTAGGGCCGCAGACGTTGCCGACTTCAGAATACAGATGAAGTCACGCCCCACGGTCGTGTACCGCCCGATGAAGTAGGCGTCGTACGCCGCACCACCATAGACAAGCACCTGAACGGTAGTGGCATACAACGCCTCGCCGACTGCTACAGTAATACCCCATTGCCTGACCAGCAACCCGCTCGGATCGCTCCCATTCACCGGATCGGCCGCCGCATAGGCGTACTTGTTGCCCGTGTCCGGCGGATCCCGCGACAGGAACCGGCCGGTCGCCGGGTTGTACCAACGAGCCCTCAAGTAGTAGAGGCCAAGATCGGCGTCCCACTGTTCCCCGCGATACCGGTACGCGTTCGGCGTGGTTCCAGTCGAGCCCACTACGTTCCCGAACGCATCGTAGTCGTAGGTGTCCGTGACGGTGCCCGTCGCATCTGTTAGCGCCCGCACATGACCTTCGCCATCGTAGCCGTACCAGTGGGTCGCCCAACTCCCGCTGACCGACTCCGTTTCGGTGATCCTCCGCAGCCCATAGGCGTAGCGCCGCTGGACGACGCCCTCCTCCAACTCTTCCACCACCTGCGCATATCCCGTCGGGTTGAGATCATCCACCAGGTACCGGGTCGTGCCGCCCGCCGTGGTCTTCGCCATCCTTCTCACCTCGCTGTGAGTTGTACACGACCGAACCAAGCGTTTTGGCGGTGTCCAGCCGCAAGCGACTGATTCCATTGCGAAGATATTTGTCGAGCCGGTGAACAGAAGCCGGTTGGAGGTCGAAAATGCGAGAGAAGCTGGGATTTCGGGGCGGCGGCATGAACGGTTGACGGGACCGTGTTATCGTCGGCCGACGCCTCCTTCAGTTCCTCCTGGAGTGGGTCCGGGTGGGGGTGCGGAGATCCGGAGGCGGTTATCTGTTCGCGGAAGGGAAGGACGTGCCGATAGAGGTGCGTCGCGGGGGATCCGTCTATGGTGAATCCCTCGACTGAGGCACAAAGGCACGGCCACAAGAGGGCACTCGGACCCGGCCCAGCTGCGTTTTGCGTGTGCTGATTCCGTTCTGCTCTGTACTTTTTGTGAAATATGGCGCAGGATCACGCCTGCGATGTTGGGTAGCGGGGCGGTGACTCTCCGAGGAGGGTGGTGGGCACCCATGATCTGAGTGCTGACTCGGGCTGGATCATAGAGATTCCTGGGTGATTGCACCCAACTGGGGCTTTGTTTTGGCGAATTGCGGTGGGATGGGTCAGGCTGAGGAGCTTCGAGGCGCTTCGGCGCTGCCTGAGCCCCTGGGCAGACAACCGTAGGACGGCTTTCAACTTATTCATAGACAACCTCTTCTGTGGCAACCGAACCTCCTAAAGGAGGATTGGAGAACCGCGGGCTCGATTGTCCAGCGCCGTCCGCTCCGGCGAGCCGGAGCCGGTCCGAGCCTAACCGACGGTGATCGGCATCACCTCGGAATGGTGATCGGCATAAGTTCGGAATCGCGATCGGTTTGACATCGGAACGCTGATCGGCATCGCTCGCAATCTGCATTGAGACGCTTACAGACGATCTCGCTCACATTTCCTTCGACGTCGTACGAGTACGTGGTCCCGTTGTGACCCGAGGGCAGCCGGTTGTCGGTGACCGCCTTGAGCCGGTTCAACTCGTATTGCTGAACCGCAGGAACTCCCTCTTCGTGGGCAATGCGAGGGGCGGCCGGACCGCAGCGATTCTGGCGAGCCTGACAAGCACCTGCCGGCGCCACGGGGGGGACCCGCAACTCTACTTGACGCAACTACTGAGAAACCTACCGTCGGTGCGCCTCAGCGACCTGGCCGACTGACTGCCGGATGAATGGAAGTGGCGTCAGTCCGCGTCGCCTGATGGCCAGATGAAGTAGAGGCTGTCGGGTCGGAGGACATGGGGTTCACGTAGCGCTCACCAGCAAAATCCATGAAGACACAACTGAAACAGTGTAAGCGCCGCGATAGCAATTGTTCTAGGAAACCGCTACTTCTGCGGCGGAAACCAACTACTGTGGCAGAACGTCCTCCATGTAAGATCGGAAAAGCTCGAGGAACTCGTCAAAGGCGTCATCGTCACGGCCGCCATTCCGAAACAGCAAAATGCGATCCCACCGGTAACGGAAAGGGAACCGCTCCCTGGCATTGAGCCACGATTCAAAGGGATGTAAGAGCCCCATCTCTCCAATGTCGCGACCGTCGTCCTGGAGCGCAGTCAACTCACCAGCCAAAAATGCGTGTAGACGCGTAACAGAAGGGGCGCCAAGATACATTGCCGGGCGCGCCTCCATGGCTCTAAGTGTTTCCATTAAAGGAAATAGCCGCTCGACGCCCTCAACATCCTGCGGCAGAGGATAGCGCCAACTCGATGGATCCGAAGCCGCAGTTCCGTGCGCAGTCAGATATTCGTCCAGTTCGCTGAAGAACAAAGTGAAGGCAGCAGTATCACCACTACTGACTAGCAACAGCAACTCGGGATATCCGTGGGCGCTTTGCGATATTCCGTATTTAGCTCGTAGGTGGTCGTTAATGGGAAACCATATCGCTTCGGGCGCACGAAGGCTGCGATTGTGTGCATATCCATCTAAAAATGACCGCAAACACAGAACAGATTGATCTCCTGTGAGCGGCAGAGGCTCAGTCCGGATCCGTTCCAGCAATCGAAGGTTGAAGAACATGGGGAAGTCTCAGTTTATCGGATTTGCTTCTATTTTGCCAATTCCCGTGGCGTCTGCCTCACCGATGGTGACCGTGCTGCCAGGATATGCTGATGGTTCTACAATGAACAGGCTTTCCCACTCTCCTCGACTAACAGGCCCTGTCAGATAGGAATCGTAGACAAGCCCATCGGTGTGCCTCAGTAGTGCCCAATGTTGACCGGCGGAGGAAACGGCCATCCGTCGGCAGTTCCTGAATCCCTCAAGCACCCTCGGGCTATCTGCGCCGCAAATGTAATCGGAGGCCATTTCTGGAAGATTGTGGTAGTAGAGTATCGTGTCGCCCGGTTCCTTTAGGTTGTCAACGAAGTCCTTGCACTTATACTGTTCGCCATACCCCGGTATCGTCTCAAGCTCGCAGAAGGGCTTCTTGGTTTGCTGCGGAGTGGACAATTGGCAACCATTCGCATACGCGTCCAGTACCAACCCAAAGTAACCCTGTTCAAGCTCCGAGGCTGCCAGCGCCGCGGACGTCGCCGACTTTAGAATGCAGATGAAGTCACGGCCGACGGTCGTGTATCGCCCGATATAGTAGGCGTCGTACGCGGCACCGCCATAGACAATCACCTGAACGGTAGTGGCATATAGCGCCTCTCCGGCTACTGCGGGGATCGTCCATTGCGTCAGCAGACCGCTCGGATCGCTCCCATTCACCGGATCGGCCGCCGCATAGGCATACTTGTTGCCCGTATCCAGTGGATCCCGCGACAGGAACCGGCCCGTCACCGGGTTGTACCAGCGCGCCCTCAAGTAGTAGAGCCCAAGGTCTCCATCCCACCGCTCGCCGCGATACCGGTACGCGTTCGGCGTGGTTCCAGTCGAGCCCACTACGTTCCCGAACGCATCGTAGTCGTAGGTGTCGGTGACGGTGCCCGTCGCATCCGTTAGCGTCCGCACATGACCTTCGCCATCGTAGCCGTACCAGTGGGTCGCCCAACTCCCGCTGACCGACTCCGTTTCGGTGATCCTCCGCGGCCCATAGGCGTACCGCCGATGGACGATGCCGTCTTGGAGTTCTTCCACGACCTGCGCGTAGCCCGTCGGGTTGAGATCATCCACCAAGTACCGGGTCGTGCCGGCGAATGTGGTCTTCGCCACCCGGGCGCCGTCACCGTCGTACACCATCGTCACCGCGCCGCCGTTGAACGACTTCAGTCGATTCTCGAAGTCCCAGCCATAGGTTTTGCCGCCCGATGTCAACGTGTTGCCGTTGTTGTCGTAGGTCTCACCATTGATCTGGTCGTTCGCGTTGTAGCTGAACGACTGAGCCAGGATGCCGCTCAACGTCGAGGCCAGCGACAACCGGTTGTTCGCCGGATCCAGCCCAAAGTTCAGCAAGCCATTGCCGCCAGCCGGGTCGGATGCAACCGCTTCGCTTGTCAACCGCCATGCATTATCGAAACCATAAGTCGCCGAGCGGCCCGAGTTCTCCGTGACCGACAGAATGTGGCCCGTCGCTGCACGGCCGTAGCTAAAGCTCCGGAACTGCGTAGCGCCCTTCAACAGCGGAGCCTGCGTCAGCCGATTCACAGCATCGTAAGCGAACGTCTGCTGAACCCCGTTGCCGTAGGTCACCGTTGCCTGATTGCCGGCGGCGTCGTACGTGTAAACGGTTGTATCGAGGCCCGCCGCCTGGCGCCGGTCCACCACGGTGGCGACCCGGTTCTGCGCGTCGTATGTATAGCCCAGCGACACGCCGTTCGCATTCGACGATTGCAGCGAAGTCACGTCGCCATTGCTGTCGTAGGTGTAGGTCAGCGTGCCCTGCGGCGTTGCCTTGCTGATGAGCCGGTCCAGGTTGTCGTAGCTGTAGGTCGTCGTGCCCGACCCGTCCGTCATCGTGGCCCGCTGTCCCGTGGCTGTGTAGGTGTAGCTGACGGCCGGCTCGCTCAAACTCGCGTCCGGCGTCTTTTGCAGCAACTGGCTCAGCAGGTCATACGCGTAAGTTGTCGTCTTGCCATTGTGGTCGGTGCTCGACAACAGGTTTCCCGCTGAGTCAAAACTGCTCGAGGATGCCGTGCCGCCGGCGGGCCAGGTCCGCCCGGCAAAGCGGTTCAGCACATCGAACGTATCGGTGGTCGTGTGCCCGTTGGCGTCGGTACGAGTGGTCAGATTGCCTGCCGCGTCGTAGCCGTACTGCGTCGCCTGGTTCATGGCGTCGGTCACCGTGAGGAGTTGGCCGGCCGCATCATACTGCCGCGTGGTGATCTTGCCCGCCTGGTCGGTCCACGTCAGTTGCCGGCCCGCGCCGTCGTAGGTTGACTGCGTGGTCGAGCCGTCCGCGTAGCTCGTCTTGATCAACCGGCCCCGAGCATCGTAGTCGGACTGCGTGGTGTGATTGTTGGCATCGGTCACCGCGGTGCGCCGTCCGCTCGCATCGTAGGCGAAGCTTGTTGTGCCCGACGGAGTTTGCAGACTGGTGAGACGGCCCGCGTCGTCGTAGCCCGACGTGGTGACGTTGCCGCGGCCATCCGAGCGCGTCAACACCCGGCCCGCCGCATCGTAAGTGCTGCTGACCGTGGAAGCATCGGTCGTCCCAAACGCCGCCGTGATGTTCAAGACCTGTCCAGCCAGGTCGTAGGTATACTTCGCAACGCGGCCGGCCTGGTCTGTTTGAGTCAGTACATTGCCGCGCCAGTCATAGGTGGTTTGCGACGTCGAACTGTCCGGGTAAGTGGCTTGCGTCTGCCGGTTCGCCGCATCGTAGATGTACGTGGTCCGGTGCGACAATGCATCGACGGTCGCTGTGAGATTGCCGTTCTCGTCATGTTCCTGTGTGACAACCCCACCCGCGGCATTGGTCGTGCTGATCAGGCGATTGAGCACGTCGTAGGCGTACTGCGTAGTGTTGCCTCGTGGGTCCTTGGCGGATAGCCGGTTGCCGAACGAGTCATAGGTGTAGGTGGTCGCCCGGTTCAGTGCATCCGCCTGCGTCAACACGTTGCCCTGCGTGTCGTAAGTGAACAGGCTCGTGTTACCGCTGGCGTTGGTCAGACTGGTAATGTTGCCCGCTGAGTCGTAAACAACCGTCGCAAGCTGGCCGAGGCTGTCGCTAAGCTGTGTCGGCCGGCTCTGCGCATCGTAGACGCCGGTGGTCACGTGGCCCAATGGGTCCGTAATGGATGTGGGCCCACCGGAGGCGTTGTACACCATGCTCGTTGTGTTGCCCAGCGGATCCTTCTTCGACGTGCGGAACCCGCCGGCATCATAGGTATACGTAGTCGTCTTGCCGATCGCGTTTGTCGTCGTCAGCAAGTTGTGGTTGCCATCAAACGTGTTGGTGGTCACCCGGCCCAGCGGATCCGTAATGCTGAGCGGCGAGCCGTAGGCATCGGCGATCGTCACAACCGTGCCGCCATCCGGGTTCGTCACCGTGGTCTTGTTCGCAGCCGGGTCGTACTCGTATTGCGTCGTGTTGCTGAGGGCGTCGGTGACACTCTTCAGCTTCCCGTCGGCATAGTAGGTCGAGGTCCCCGCCACGTTCCCACGCCGGTCCGTCTCCTTGGTCAACAGATGGCTGGTGTCGTATTCATACTGCGCCGGCGTGGTGATACTCGGATACGTCACCTCCGCCAACTCACCCGCCGCATTGTAGGCGTAGACATACTCGTGCCCGAGCGGATCCGTGATCTTTGTGATTCGTCCCTGCCCATCCCGCACGAACGGCACAGCCAGACCACTCGTCGAACTGATGCCCGCCGCCGTCACCGTCAGCGTGTTGCCGTTCAGATCCTTGATCGATTGCAACGACCCGTCCGCCCCAATCGTGTACGCGCGTCCGCCGGGATCCGTGTACACAAACCCAGCCGGCTCGTACTTCTGGCCTTCGTTGTCCACCCCGCACGCCCACTGGTTCCCGTCGCGTCGCAGGACACCGCTGCAGTTGTCCCCCGTCGTCGCCAGCTTGCCGTAGAAGCCGGGTTCTCCCGTGTATTGCGGCACGAACCAATACTGGAAGATCGGATTGGCCGCCGGAGTGAAATAGAACGTCCTCCGCCGGCCGTTCAGCGTGAACGTCACATGGCCCGTCGGCGACGTCTCCATGTTTAGCCGCAGCCCCAGCCGCCAGCCGTAGCCGAAGTCCATCGACCGGCCGCGGTCCAGGCTGTCATAGGTCCGGTCCACGCGAATCGCCAGCCCCGGAGCCGGCACCACCAGATCCGTCACCGTCGCCGTCACGCGGCCCGGCTTGTACTCGCCTGCTACGTTTACCAGTACCAGACTCGTCATCGTCTGGCCCGATGCGTTGGTGGCCCGGAGCTCCACCCAATACGCGCCGTTGGCTAGGCCCGTGGGGTCGAAGACCCCGATCTTGCCCGTGCCCGTCGTCGCCGCATTCAGCACCACCTGCGCCGTCTGATCGGACGCCGGTGTTCGTTGGCATAAGAAAGGGTGGACCGGCAGGGCGCTTTGGCGATACCGAGGTACACGAGTTTGCCGAGGCAGCAACTGAGTCCGCTGCAGATCTCTCGCAGGAAGTCGGCGCGGCCGAGTTGGCAGAAGAGCATGGAAACGAACTGGGTCCAGCAGGTGACGCCTTTGGCGGAGCGTTCGGCGCCGTGGTTCCTGACGAGAGCGGCGAACTCATTGCGGGGGAAGCGGTGCAGCAGTTGATTGAAAAGACTGGCGGCTTGTAGGATTGTCTTGCCCTCCTTGCGTGGCGCGGTCCCGGTGTGAAAACGAAACTGCGCCAACGCTTAGTTGTAGGAGGGCACCCCTCTCAGACGTCCAGCCGGGCCGGGTTCGCAACTGGCGGATTTGTCTTGGACAAAAGTGAACCTTGCTAGAGAGTCAGCAGTTTACGGTGACTTCACTTTCGCGGGTTCCGAAACCGCTGGGGCTAGGTCATTCATACTTGGAGATCGCCATTGCCCCTTCGCTTTTCCAGGTGTTTTTCCGACTGAAGCTCGCTTAGGAAATCTCGCGACACCTGAAATGACGTTCGCTTTCCGTTTACCGTGCGGTCTTGACATCGCGCGATGAATGCTAGGAGGTCTTTCCTACTCCGAATCGAGCAAAGCTCTGTGAACAATCCAACTTCAAGAGCGTCGCCCAGCTCTTTCAGTTGTCCTTCCACATTGGCCGCCTGGTTGAAGTCAAGCGGCAATGTCACACGCATGTCGGATACATGAGCCCCAACTCGCATCCTTAGTGGAGCATCCCAAATGTGTAGTTTCTCTGGCGTTCCACCAAATAGCGCACCCAGCTCTATATAAAAAGAGTCACCCCAGCGCGATTTCTGGAGATAGACAATTAAGATCAAAGAATCACCCTCAATTGACTTAGTCCAAAACCAAGTGGAGTGCTTAACAAAGCCAGCGAGTCTTGCCGCTCGATCAACACATTCCCGGACTCTCCTACTGATAGTGGAAGTCATAGCCACCTGACGAGTTCCTTTCGTAGCAGACGGTTCTTCCCACCCAGAGCCCCGTGGTCTCTGGAAACATTGCCTCTAGAGCCTGGATGTATCTCCTCAACTGGCTCCGCCCCTTACACAATGCTCCCCCGTTACAGGGTTTAAGTTCAAGAACCGTATGCGTTCTCAGGTTAACCGCATCAATCCTACCACCAGGCACGTCTTACTCCTTTTCCCAGTCCGCGCCGGGGTTCCAGAGCCTGTGGACAGACTTGCCCTCTCCTCCTGGATCACACGGGTTATTGCCATTGGGAGCCGAAGGCTGTGGTGAGGGAGTTGGCTCCGGTTCGGGCTGGGGGCTAGATAGTGTGGGAGAAGAAGGAGGCGCAGGTGAGATTGGCGTGGACAAGTACGCACCCGGCAACCATTTGCATACGCGTCAGGTGCCAGCCCAAAGTAACCCTGCTCCAACTCTGACGCCGCGAGAGCCGCAGACACGGCCGACTTTAGGATGCAGATGAAGTCACGCCCTGCCGGGGTGTGGTGACCAACGGCGTAGATGCTATACGCGGCGCTGCCGTAGACGATCACCTTCACCGTATACGCATACAACACCTCGCCACCTGCCGCGGGGATCGTCCATTGCGTCAGCAGCCCACTCGGATCGCTCCCATTCACCGGATCTGCCGCCGCATAGGCGTACCTGTTGCCTGTATCTAGCGGATCCCGCGACAGGAACCGGCCTGTCACCGGGCTGTACCAGCGTGCCCTCAGGTAGTAGAGACCGAGATCGGCGTCCCACTGTTCCCCGCGATACCGATACGCGTTCGGAGTCGTACCAGTCGAGCCCACCACGCTCCCGAACGCATCGTAGTCGTAGGTGTCCGTGACGGTACCCATCGCATCTGTCAGCGCCCGCACATGACCTTCGCCATCGTAGCCGTACCAGTAGGTCGCCCAACTCCCGTCGATCAGCTCATCGGTGCCGGCGGCGGTGAAAGAGACCGTGGTCGCGGCCTGATTCGGGTTGTCGAAGGTCATGGCGGCCGGACCGCTGACCATGCTCTGCGCCGATGTCAGGGCGTTGTTGGGCAGACCGTCGTCGCGGACAACCCCGTCCAACACGGCCGGATTCGGCAGCGAAAGCGTCCGCGGCGCCCCGGGACTCACGACCGGTGCCTGACTGGCTCCGCTGTTCCAGGCAAGAGTCATGAGATTGGAGGCGACAGCCGCGCCGTTCACTGTTGCGGTGGCCTGAATCAGGCTGCAGATCCCACCTTCTCCTGAAGTCGTTCCATCGCTGACTCGAATCTCCCTTGCGAAGATATTTGTCGAGCCGGAGACTGGGCATCTCTGCCCCGCCGCGTACGCCGACTCAGATACCGCGGTGCCGCGGATGGTCAAGAAGACTGTCGGTAGTAAGTCAATCTGTCCGCTTTTATTCACACACGATCTGTCCGCATCAGTTGACCGCACCCGATGATCCTTTTCTGCTCGCCGAAGGCGGCTTCCGGGTCTTCGGACGTACCTTTCTCGTCGTCGTCGGGGCGGTGGGAAAGTGGGAATCCCGGCTCGGCGGGATTTCCAAGGGACGGTGGGAGCCGTGGGAAACCGCCTCGCGGTTTTCCTCGGCTTCCTCGGGCCCGCCTTTTCCACAGTCTTCCTTTCGTGATTGTCGAGTGTCCCGCAATCGTGCGCCCTCGGCTGTGTAGCGGCCTACCACATGCGGTCCAAATCGGATCGACACCGTTCCATCCAGGTGCTCGTGAATGGTCACTGTGCTCTTCGCCAGGGAGTGGCGGAAACGGCTCTTCTCCAGTTGCCAGCTCTGGTCGCCGATCGCCACCGTGTTATCCCGATCTACCACGCGCTCAGTCTGCACCGTGAACACCCAGTTCAGATCGGCGCGCGTCGTCTTCCGAAACGCCGTCCCTGTCTCCTTCGCCTCAACCGTGAACTTCTCGTTGAACTCGCCAATGTAACGTTCGGCCAAGAACTCATTGGCCCTTTCCGCGGTGGTGATCCCCGCCAGCCGCAACTCCTGTGGCAGTCGGCCCTGCCAGGTCCCGAAGCTCCGCTCTGACCGGCCTCGCGCTTGTGGCGAGTAGGCCGCGATCATCTGCACGCCCAACTCCTTCATCGCTCGCCCAACCTGCGTCAGACGGCCCTTATCAACCTTCCCGCCCGCTTTCGGCGTCACGAAAAAGTGGCTGCCCCGGTCGCTGTACAACGCACAGAACAGACCCTTCGACTCAATCACATGCCGCAGGCCCGCCATCACCGTCCGCGTCGATTCCTCCTCCACCAACTGTGCGTAGTAGATCTCCTTCGTCGCATCATCCAGGATCACGATCAGGTCATACCATCGCTCATCGCTGAACCACTGGTGCTTGCTCCCGTCGATGTGCAGCAGCATCCCCGGCAGCGGTCGAGGCTCCCGTCTCCGCCGATGCTTGGCCCGCCTACCCCGCTTGGCCACCAAGCCCGCACCCTGCAGCGCCTTCTGCACCCACGTGTAGCTCAGCTGGATGCCGTGTTGCTCGCGCAGCTTCTCGTGAAAGTGCCGCATGTTCAGGTCATAGTAGGTTTCCTGGTACAGCCGCAACACCTCCTCCGCCATCGCCAAGGGCACCCTCTTGTCACTCGGCCTGCCTTTCCGCCGGTCGGCCAAGCCCGAATAGCCGTGCTCTTCCAGCCTCTCCCGCCAGCGTCGCATCGTTCGGTCGCTCACTCCGATGATCTCCGCCGCGCTCCACCATGTGATCTTCTTCGCCATGGCCTTCAGCAGCACTTCTTGTAGCTTCATCATCCGCTCCACTTCCGCGGCCGGGCAATCCTTGGGGGCTTCCACCTTCCAAGACTCGCCCGCCGCTCTGCTCGAACGGACAGATCACGTGTGAACTCATGCGGACAGATCACATACTAGCGACAGGATGGTCAAGAAGACTTGACGCTAGTCAGATGACGTGATATCGTCAATCGTCGAATGACTATGAACAACAAAGAGAAGTCCAATCCTCTCCGCTGTTCACCCGTCGAGCCGCGGCCCCACGCCGACCTTCAATGCCTTGAGGGACCGGACGCCGATGACGAACTGGCGAAACTGGCCAAGGCGATCGGTCACCCGGCGCGGGTTCGAATTCTTCGCATGCTGTCGCGGAAAGAGGCGCGCGTGTGCAGCCAGATTGTCGACGAGTTGCCCCTGGCGCAGTCAACGGTTTCCGAACACCTCAGGATTCTGAAGGAATCCGGCCTGATTCGGAGCAGCCAGGATGGCACCCGGATTGGCTATTGCATCAACTTCGAAACGCTGCGGAAGATGAAGGCCCTCGTGGCGATTATCTGACCGGCTCACGCCATTGATCGTTTTTCAACGAAGGAGTCAAGCCGAACCGGGACTCTTCGAAAGGCTGAACGCAGACATGGACACACCAACAAGCCCCCGGCTATCCTTTCTCGATCGGTATCTTACCCTCTGGATCTTCGCAGCCATGGCTGGCGGAGTCGGGCTTGGCTACCTCATCCCGGGTGTAGTACCGTTTCTGGACCGCTTTAGCGTTGGCACGACATCGATCCCCATTGCCATCGGCCTGATCCTAATGATGTACCCGCCACTGGCGAAGGTGAAGTACGAAGAGATGGGACGCGTCTTCCAGCACCGGCGCATCCTGCTCCTCTCGCTCGTCCAGAACTGGGTTGTCGGGCCGATCTTGATGTTCGCTCTGGCAGTGCTGCTGCTGCGCGACAAACCCGAGTACATGACGGGGCTCATCATGATCGGGCTGGCACGTTGCATCGCCATGGTGATCGTGTGGAACGACCTGGCGCACGGCGACCGTGAGTACGCCGCCGGACTGGTGGCTTTCAACTCCATCTTCCAGGTGCTGTTCTTCTCCGTCTACTCTTACTTCTTCCTGGCCACCGTTCCGCGCTGGCTCGGTCTCCGGGCCGTCGAGGTGGACATCTCGATGGCCGAGATCGCAAAGAGCGTGTTCATTTACCTGGGCATCCCGTTCATCGCCGGCATGCTCACACGCTTCGTAATGCTGAAGGCCAGGGGCCGTGAATGGTACGAGAAGAGCTTCATTCCGAAGATCAGCCCCATCACGTTGATCGCCTTGCTGTTCACCATCGTGATCATGTTTTCTCTGAAGGGCGAGATGATCGTGCAGCTGCCGTTCGACGTGATCCGGATCGCGATCCCGCTCACCATCTACTTCGTCCTGATGTTCTTCGCATCGTTCTGGATGAGCAAGAAGGTTGGAGCCAACTATGCCGAGGCGACGACACTCTCCTTTACCGCTTCTTCCAACAATTTCGAACTGGCTATCGCCGTGGCCATCGCCACCTTCGGCATCCACCACGGCGCTGCGTTCGCGGCCGTCATTGGACCGCTAGTGGAAGTGCCTGTGTTGATCTCGCTGGTCAGCGTTGCGCTCTGGATCAATCGGAAGTGGTTTGGCGGAGTTTTCTCTCCGATTGACACGTGCCAGACACGGCGGGCCTAGGCACTTGAGGAGGTGTCCCGTTTGTCGCCCCCCCTGTGGAAGACTATGGGGTGGTGGTGATTGAGTGACGATCTCAAGAAGACGTCTGCTTTGCGCTCCGTTTGCGCTGCCCGTGGGTGCCGTGGCCGCTGCACCGCGCCAGATCACCGACGGGTTGTTCTGGCGTGGTGAGGCACTTGAGTCGATCATGCCTTTCTGGAAGCGGCATGCGCCCGACCCGCAAGGTGGCTTCCACGCGAACCTCGGGCCGCGCTGGGATCCGATGCCACCGCTGGATCAACCCACGCTGCTGATTGGCCGTCACGCGTACGGGTTCTCCACTGCTTTTCAACTCTCGGGCGATCCGGCTTACCTGGACCTGGCGCGCCGCGCTTCGGAGTACCTGCTGGCGCACGCATGGGACGACGAATTCGGCGGCTGGCACGACCTGCTCGATCGCTCCGGCAGGCCGATGGACGGCACAAAGGCCGTCAGCCACCAGATCTATGTGAACGTGGGCCTGGCCTCCTGGTTTGGCGCAACCGGGGATGTTCGCGCCCTGCGAAAGGTGCTTCGGTCGGTCGAACTGCAGCGCCTGCGCGCCCACGATCGTCAGAACGGCGGCTGGGCGGAGACTTTCAGCCGCGACCTACAAGTGGTGAGTTGGGGCAAGAACAAGCACGCGCACTACGACTACGCCGGCGCCTTGTTGCTGAACCTGCATCTGGCCACGCGCGATCCGTCGGCATTGGCCTGGGCGCGAGAGCTTGTCGATCTCTCTCTCGAAAGGCTCCGTGATGAGTGCGGATGGTTTCATGGCTTCCGCAGCCGGTATGACCGCGAGTGGCATAGAACACCCGCACTGGTGCAGGGCAAGGAGGTCGCGTCGACCGGAGCACAACTCACGGCCGCGCTGGCGCTGATCCGCCTCCATGAGCAGACGGGCGAACGGAAGTACCTGGACGCCGGCGTGGACCTGGTGGAACGCACCCAACGCTTCGGTTGGAACGCGAAGACGGGAGCATGGTCCGAGTACGTGGGCACTTGTCCCCCGGCCCGTGTCGATGACGGCGGACCGGTCTGGTGGTGGGTGCAGATCTACGGCGCGATGGCCCAACTTCGGCTGCATGCCAGCACCGGCGAGAGAGCGTGGTTGCAGGGGTTCGAACGGTCAGAGGAGTTTTTCACACGAGCCTTTTGCGACCGCGCCCATGGTGGGGTCTATATGGCCGTGACACCCGCGGGCAGCGTGCATGGTGACGGGGCAAAGGCTTCCTCAGGCGCATGGAAGACCTCCTATCACGAGATGGAGCATGCTCTCGTGAACTACCTCTACCTCAACCTCTATGTGAATCGGAAACCCGCCGTGCTGCATTTCCGGCTGGACGGCGGGGCGCGGCACTACGCATCTTTGGTCGACAATCCCTCGGCCGGCATCGACCGTGTGAAGGTGAATGGCCGGCCCTGGCGCGAGTTCGATGCCACCGAGCGGTCGGTACAACTTCCGGAAGGCAGCGGCTTCCATGTGGAAGTATCGCTGGCCCCGCCCATCGCCCGTGCCAGCAAAACGCCGGATGCGCGCGAGCGCGTCCGGCGGCGGATGCAACTAGCCATGGGCCCGTTCCCCGCGGCCAGGCGTGTCGCGCTCGAGGTGGAGATCGTCGAAGAGGTACACGAGCCTGGCTACGTCCGCAAGAAACTGCTGTTCACCCCCGAGTTGGGCGATCGGGTTCCCGCTTACCTGCTAATGCCAGAGCAGGGCAAGCCTCCGCGGCCTGCCGTGCTGTGTCTCCACCCAACACATAAAGCGGGCAAGGGCGTGCCCACGGGTCTCGCCAGCGACCCTGGCCGCAACTTCGCCGAGGAACTGGCGCGGCGCGGCTACGTCACGCTGGCCCCCGACTACCCGGGCTTCGGAGACTATCGCACCGATCCTTACCAGCTCGGCTACGCGAGCGCCACCGCCAAGGGCATCTGGAACCACATGCGCGCCATCGATCTGCTCGGAGACCTGCCCCAGGTGGACGCACGCCGCATCGCCGTCATGGGGCATTCCCTGGGTGGGCACAACGCGCTGTTCCTGGCGGTCTTTGAGCCGCGCGTCCGCGCGGTGGTCACCAGTTGCGGCTTCACGGCCTTCCGCAAGTACAAAGGTGGGAACCTGGCGGGTTGGTCGCACGCGGGTTACATGCCCCGGATCGCCGCCGTATACGGCAATGAACCATCCCGCATGCCGTTCGACTTCGGCGACATCCTGACCGCGATTGCGCCGCGGCCGGTGTTCGTCAATGCACCACTGGGCGACGACAATTTCGACTCCTCCGGGGTGGACGACTCGGTAGCGGTGGCCCGGGCCGCGGGAGCGGAGATCATTGTCCGCCATCCGGACGCAGGGCATTCGTTCCCGGACGAGATGCGAAGCGAGGCGTATGTAATGCTCGATCATGTGCTAGACGGGGCCGCGCCTTAGTACATGGTTTCGGAAGTTCGCACACGTATGGGCGGCAAGCTCTCAGCGATCAGCAATCAGCCCGCGCCGGCGTAGCTGACGGCTGTGTCGCAAATACGTCACGGGGATTCCGAACGTGAATACTTAGGCGTCGTCACGCAATAACCATGGCAGGTCGCGCATCCGCTCCGTTGAAGACGTACTGGGAGCCCGTCACTTACGTTCCGGGACTGGGCCAGGTAGGACGGCTTCATCCGCTTTCACGGCCTGGAGGGCCATGCGGGGACTCCGTTGAAGACGCACGACGGGCGCCCGCTCCTTGCCAGTCGCGGTTCGCAACGTGGCGGGGACCCCCCATTGAAGACGCGTTCGCAACCGGTGCCCGCTCCTTCCCAGTCGCGGTTCGCAGGGCGTCTTCATCCACTTTGGCGGCCCGCAGGGCCATGCGGGACTCCCTGACGGTCGGGGTTCGTTGCGGCTTCATCCACTTTGGCGGCCTGGAGGGCCATGCGGGACTCCCTCACGGTCGCGGCTCAGCAACGCGCTGTCGAACCCCGACCATGAGGGAGCTGTGGAATGGTTATTCTCTAGCGAGCCCTTAGTTCGCCGGGCCTGGGGGGACGTCGAGCTCATTGGAGCGGGACCGGTCACAGCACATGGTTTCGGAGGTTCGCACAGGTATGGGCGGCAAGCTCTCAGCGATCAGCGATCAGCAATCAGCCCACGCCGGCGTAGCTGACGGCTGTGTCGAAGATACGTCACGGGGATTCCGAACGTGAATACTTAGTTCGCCGGGCCTTGGGGGACGTCAAGCTCATTGGCGCGGGACCGGTCACTCGTCCCCGCGGAAGCTCTGATTCGCGACTTGCGCATCAGATGCGGCGGCCGTCGAGGTAAGACGGGGAGGGCGCGGTTGGACGACTATGGATCAGACAATGCCAAACCAACGCAATGATCGTTACCGCGAGGTCCGATATGCGAGCGGGAGAGAGTGGGGCCGCTTCGCCACCTGCCGAAGAATCGTGCAGTCTTTGGAAATGCGAATCGTGTTCGCCGTGGCAGTAACGGCGTCCGCGGTCTCATGCTCCCGATCTGTCCCGCACCCTGCGATTGCTCCCGCCGAGCCGAACGAGAAACGGCTGGTCGCGCGGACTTACAACTCCGGGTTTGCGCTCGCCCATGATACCTACAACGGCTTGACTGCCGGCAGTGATGGACGTATCTACTACGTGCTGTGCTCCGAGCGGCACGATGTCGCTGGCCAGATGTATGTCTTTGATCCAGGTAACCAGCAGATCCGCCATGTGGGCGACCTGACCGAGGCATCGGGCGAGAGGAACAGGCATGTCATTGCTCAAGGCAAGAGCCACGTGAACTTTGTCGAGGCGGGCGGACGGCTCTACTTCGCCACGCACCTCGGCTACTACAGCATCATTGACGGAATGGAGAAGGCCGGGGTTCCTCCGGCTGGATGGGGCCCCTACCAAGGGGGCCATCTATTGGCCTTCGACATGAAGACGGGCGCCTTCGAAGATCTGGGACCATCGCCCAACCGGGAAGGCATTCTCACGATGAATATGGACAGAACGCGGCAGCGGATCTACTATCTCACGTGGCCCGCTGGCCGGTTCTTCCGCTACGATCTGAAGACGAAAGCGACGAAGGACCTGGGAGCCTTTTTCCTGGATGGCGAGAACGGCACGGGCCCGGCCTATCGCACCATTTGCCGGTCTCTCGCCATCGATCCGCGCGACGGGTCGGTCTATTTCACCACCGGCGAAGGCAGCATCCACCGCTACCGCTATGAGACGGAGTCCGTTGAACTTGTAGCTGGAGATGATCTGAAGAAGGATTACTTCGGCCTGTACGATGCGAGCGCTCCCGGGCATATGGCCTATAACTGGCGCCAAGTTTTCTGGAACACCACGGATAGCAGAATCTATGGCGTGCACGGCAACTCGGGCTATCTTTTCCGGCTGGATCCGACGTCCGAGCGTGTGGAGCTACTCGATCGCATCACATCCACTCCTTCGCGGCGGAGCGGGATGTACGACCAGTTCAGTTACGGCTATCTGGGCTTCACACTCGGCCCAGATCAGCGCACGATCTACTATCTGACGGGCGCTCCGGTCTACACGGCTGGCAGGCGCGTGCGCGGCAAGGAGAGTACGGCGAAGGGCGAGTCAAAGGGCATCGAGGACCTGCATCTCATTACGTGGGACATCCCGACCGGGCGGTACACCGACCACGGGCCGATCTTCTATGAGAATGGAGACCGCCCCGCCTATGTCAATTCCATCGCCGTTGGCCAGGACGGCACGGTGTATACGCTGGCGCGAATTGCCGCCGGAGGCACAACCCGCACGGATCTTGTCAGCATCCCGGCAGTGCTGAAGTGACAAGAAGCCGCTGTGTCTCGTGGATACTACGGCGATGGCAGCGGAGCTTCCGCATTGATGGCACACTCCCGGTCCGACGGAGCGAGCAATCGCCAGCCACTCCGGTTGCGCCAGCCGGCGATCCCGGATCAGTTGCCTGGGGTCGACTTGATGCCGGAGGGCAGAACGAGAGATTCCCGAAGACCCTGGGCGCGGCCAATGGCCATGAGTATCCCCTGCAGCAGCGCCTGGGGCCGGGGTGGACAGCCGGGGATGTACACGTCCACCGGTATGACTTCGTCCACACCACCCAATGACGCGTAGTTCCGACCGAAGATCCCGCCGCTGATTCCACACGTGCCGACGGCCACGACGAGCCTGGGATCGGGCGTCGCCAGGTATGTCTTCTTCAGCGCGACTTCCATGTTGCGCGTCACGGGCCCAGTCACCAGCAGCATGTCGGCATGACGAGGCGAGGCCACGAAGTGAATACCAAATCGCTCTATGTCATATATGGGGTTGTTCAGCGCGTGGATTTCCAACTCACAGCCGTTACAGCTGCCCGCATCCACCTGTCGAATCGCCAGGGAGCGCCCGTAGAGACGAGAGATTTTCTCCTTCACCTTACGGCCGGCGCGTTCGGCTGCCGGTTCGCCGGGAGGGGTTCCGGCCCGGAGCGAAGTCAGCTCCCGATGCGAGCCGTCATAGTTGAGGCTATACTCGGCCTGAACGATCAACTCCCCGCGGGCCTCCACAGCCAATTCGAACTCTCGGGTGATCTGGATCGCCCCTTCGGGCGTAGCCTCAGCGCAAAGTCCGCAGAAGACGCACAAGCCATAGTCCACCGTCACATCGCGCAAGCCGCCGTGGTCGCTGACAGCGATTGCACCGGTGGGGCAAACGGCGCCGGCGGGTGCTGCGTCATGCCAAGCGGCGTAGTCAATCTTCGGCAGGCCTCTGAATCCCTCCGCGACGTTGGCGGGTGCGTCAGGGTAGCGGGTGGTGACGATCCCGGTCCTGAAGGTCTGGTTGAGGATCTTGAACATATCAGCGATCCGTTCCCGAATAGGATAGGTTGAAGCTCTTGTTGATCACGGGGAAGTCGGGGATGATATTGCCCTGTACGGCCTCAACCAGGGCCGGCCAGTTGTTCAGCGAGGGGTCTTTGATCTTGCAGCGTTCCAGACGGTTGTTCTCACCCACGCGAATCCAGTGCATGATCTCCCCCCGCCATCCCTCGACGGCGCTCAAGGCGCAACGTCCCGGTGGGACCTGCACGGAAGGGGTGTATGGATCGCCCTGCAGCGCCAATTCGGCCATCTCCAGGATCATGTTCAGAGAGGCCGGAACCTCGTCAATCCGGACCTGCATCCGGTGCCACACGTCGCCAACCTCATAGAGCGGCGGCTGGATCTCCAGGTCACCATATGCGGCATACGGGTGATCCCTGCGGACATCCAAATCGATGCCGGACGCGCGGCCGGCTACTCCGACGATTCCGAGGTCCCGCGCCTTTTCGGGACTAAGGGATCCCGTACGCTCCAGCCGGTCGCGGGTGGAATCGGATGAGAGGATCAGTTCAATCAAGCGGTGGAACTCCGATTCGAACTCACGGACGGTCTGCATTAGCCGCAACCGTTGTGATTCGTCCCATTTGCGCCGAACACCACCGATGCGCACCATGCCGCGGAGAAGGCGGTTCCCGGTCAGCACTTCGTTCAGGCCAAACAGGATTTCGCGCAAACGGCTTGCGTGTGCGTTCGCAATGCCAAAGCCGACATCGGTGGCGATGGCTCCGATGTCGGAGACGTGGTTGTACACGCGCTCCAACTCGAGCAGGATCGTGCGCATTCGGGCGGCCAGAGGGGGGATCTCGACCGCGCCGGCACGTTCCACCGCCTGGCAGAACGCCGTGCCATGGGAGAAGCTGGAGTCGCCCGATATGCTCTCGGCCAGAAAGACGGCCTTCTCGACGGGCATGCCCTCGAAGAGTTTCTCCGTGCCCTTGTGGGTGTAGAACATGCGCAGCTGCAAGTAGAGGATTGGCTCACCAGCCACGGCGAAGCTGAAATGGCCCGGTTCGATGATGCCCGCATGAACCGGTCCTACCGGGATCTGGAAGACGCCTTCGCCGAGAGCGGGCCGATAGACATGGCGCTCGCCTTCGAACTCCGGAAGAACCGTGGTGAGGCTGAAGTCCTTCCGCAGCGGATGAATATCCGGCCAGTTGTCGTGAAGAGCCACCCGACGCGGGTTGGGGTGATCGTCGAGGCGGATTCCGAACATGTCCTGGATCTCCCGCTCCTGCCAATTCAGTGCCGGCACTTCGACGGAGTGAGAAGGGAATCGAGGGTCGCTCCGGTCGATCGTTGTTGACAGGAGGAGATACTTCGGACTGCCTGGAAACTCAATGACGTGATAGACGAAGAAGTACCCCTCCGCAGCGCACCGATCCTCCGCGAACACGGCGGCGACCCGGCCATGGTGTTCCTCTCGAAGAATCGAGATAGCGGGGCGGCTGTCGGCGTCGCGCAGTTGGAGATAGATCTCGTTCTCGTGGCGCGCGAGCACTCCGTCCACCTGGTCCCCGAGGCGGTATACAAGATCCTCAAG
Organism: uncultured Paludibaculum sp.; assembly: GCF_963665245.1. Taxonomy (NCBI): domain Bacteria; kingdom Pseudomonadati; phylum Acidobacteriota; class Terriglobia; order Bryobacterales; family Bryobacteraceae; genus Paludibaculum; species uncultured Paludibaculum sp. Next base: position 4,363,515 of record NZ_OY762267.1, on the reverse strand, counting down.
AAAGGGAAGCATGGCAGCGTCTAGCGAACCTCCGTGACGATGCGCGCGGCGCTTTGGATGAGTGCGTAGAGAGGCGCCGGAAGCCAGAATCCCATCACGAGGATGATGGAGGCCAACCCGAGGAGCGAGTACTTTTTCCACAGGCAAGTCCGGGCTTTGGGGACCTCAGGGTCGGGCCCGAGAACCAATCCGGCAATGTGCACCAGGAAGCCGGCAAAGATGGCAACCAGGAAGGCGACGAATAGCACCGCAGGGAGGAAGTGACCGCCATCGAAGGCCGCGCGCAGAATAGTGAACTCGCTTTGGAACATGCTGAATGGTGGTGATCCAGTCACGGCGAGGGTGGTCATGAGGAACAGGGCCGAACTGATTGGCATCGCGTGGATCAGTCCGCCCTTTGCCTTCCGAAATTGATCGGTGTGCAAGTGCTGCTGGATGTTGCCGGCACAAAAGAAGAGCAGCGGTTTGGTGATGGAGTGGAAGGTCATGTGGAGCAACATGCCCAGCGCGCCAAGAGGTCCGCCAAAGCCCAGCCCCAGGACCATGATGCCGCCATGGTCGATGCTCGAATAGGCCAGGATCCGGCGGAAGCTGCGCTGGACGAGCACGAACGGCACTGCGATACCCATCGAAAGCAGGCCGAAGAAGATGAGTAAGTTCGACGCAAAATCGGGCCCCACGCAGCGCGACGTCAGAATCAGAAACCGGAGGAGTCCGTAGAGGGCACAGTTCAGCATTCCGGCGGCGAGCATTGCGGCGACCGGCACGGGAGCCTCGCTGTACACGTCCGGCTTCCAGGTGTGCATTGGCGCCAGTCCGGCCTTGGTTCCATAGCCCAGCAGAATCAGGATGAACGCGATCCGCATGGTGGTGTGATCAAACTGCGAGGCTTTCGTCACCAGCACAGACCAATTCAGCCCGGCCAGGGTCTCGGTTCCCAAGACCTCGTGCGCGGAGTAGTAGGTCAGGATGGTACCGAACAGCGCCATCGACAAGCCGACGCCCCCGATGATCGCGTACTTCCACGCCGCCTCCAGAGAGTTGGCGCGCCCGTAGAAGGTGACTAGGAATACGGAAGCCAACGTTGTCGCTTCAATGGCCACCCACATAATGCCAAGGTTGTTGGAAATGGCGACAAGAAGCATGGAGGCAACGAACAACGGTGTCAGGGCGTAGTACTTCCGAAGCTTGCCGAGCATTACGGTTCCAGGTACATCTTCCTCGAACACCTCGCTCTTCTCGTCGTCGCGGAAGTAGCCTACGGCATATATGGCACAAGCCACGTAGACAAACGCGACCAACAGGACCACCAAGGCGCTGAGAGCGTCGGCATACAACATCTCACCGAAGGCGGAGACTACGCCGAACTTGAGGATTGATCCGGCCAAGACGACGGCCAGCACAAAGGTCAGCGCGGCCGCGCAGAGGTTGATGCCCTCCATGACGTCACGGCGGCGTGCCGCGAACGCGCCGATCGCCGCGATGCAAGGGACCAGGAGCAGAAGGAGGAGCACCATATTCAGCCCCGGAGCCTCCGCATCTTGCTCACATCCATCGAATCGAACGTCTCGCGGATTCTGTAGACCAGAATGCCGAGCACCATAGTGGCCACAAGCAAGTCAAAGAAGACACCCACTTCAACGATGAGCGGCATGCCGTACGTAAGCGAGATGGCGGCCAGGAAGAGGCCGTTCTCAAGCGACAGCAAAGCAAGTACCTGCGTCACTGCCTTTCGCCGGTTGATCATCGTGAAGAAGCCGATGAGGAAGAGCGAGATTGCGACCGCGAGTGTGTTGTGGCCCAGGGTGGCAGCGGTGGTGCCTGCCTCGGGGTGGTAGAACGATTCGGCCACCACGTAGCCAACAATCGTCAGAGCGCCGGAGATCAGCACGGACAACGGAATGTTGATCAAAGGCTCGATCTCCTGACGTATCCCGATTCTCGCCACAAGGCGCTCCATAAAGACCGGCAGAAAAATGACTTTGACGATCAAGGTCAGGGCTGCCGCGAAGTAGATGTGCGGGGCGTTGTTGTAGTAGGCGATCGTGTTGGCAATCCCGGCCAAAAGCAGCGACTGGGCGGCGAATACACGAATATTGGTCACCAGGTAGCGCTGTGCGACCATTGCGATCTGCAACACGAGGACGAGCGCGGCCATCAGTGTGATCATCCGTTCGCCGAATTGAGGGTCCTGATAGAAGTACATAGGGTCGCTTAGAACAGGAAGGTCGAGATCAATGCGAGAGCTCCAAGGATGAATGCAACAGCCAGCAATTCCGGGACCCGGAAGAGCCGCATTTTTGCGTTTGAGGTCTCCACCAGGACGATGAGCACCGAAAGGAGCACCAACTTGAGGAGGTATGAGCCGAAGCCGATCGCGATGCTCACTGGAGTCATGGCGGTGCTCAATCCAAACGGGTAGAAGGTGTTGATGAGCAGCGTCATCAGAATGAGTTGCTTAATTGAAGCGCCCCACTCAATCAAGGCGAGGTATGGGCCGGAGTATTCGAGGATCATCGCCTCGTGAATCATCGTCAGTTCGAGGTGAGTTGCGGGATTGTCCACCGGTACACGCCCAGTCTCCGCAATCAACACAATGAACAGGGCGGCGAAAGCAAGGATCTGCGAGGGTGCCAGGAAGCGCCAGCTTTGTCCGATGGCCGAACGCGCCACCTCACTCAGATTTGTGGAGTTCGCGCTGAGTGCCACTGTAAAGATGGCCAGCATCATCGCGGGCTCGGCCAGAGCCGAGATCGTCATCTCTCTGCTGCTGCCCAATCCTCCGAACGATGTGCCCGTATCCAGGCCGCCCAGCGCGAGAAAGAACCGGCCGAGTCCAAGAAGGTAAACCACAGCCAGAACCCCACCGAACAGGCTGAGGGGCGCATCGGCGGACACCATTGGGATCATCAGACCTACCAACACCGCGGTTGAGAACACGATGATGGGCGCCGCACTGAAGATCCACGAAGCGCTGCCGGGGATGACCATGCCCTTTCGCAGCAGCTTATTGAGATCGCGGTAAGGCTGCAGGACGCCCGGGCCCCGGCGGGTCTGCAGACGCGCCTTGAGAGTCTTGATGATCCCGCTGATCAACGGAGCGATGCTCAGGATGAGGATCAACTGAAGCGTCGTCGATAACAAGAATGAGGTCATGAGCGCACCGCGAACAGAAGGAGGATGACCAGAGTGATGAAGATATAGGCGAGGTAAGCGTGGATGCTGCCGGCCTGAATGGCACGGAGGCGGCCAGCGCGTTCCAGGATCTTGTCTTTGAACGGCACGTAGAGCCGGCTCTCAAACGTCTGCTCGACTTCGGACTCGAAGACGATGGACTTCGGGTAGTAGGGCGAGATGTCGAACTCCGCCTGTATTTCCCGCTTTGGCTGGTAGAGCGCCGCGAAGATCATGCGCAGCGGCTTCGAGAACGCGGTCGCGGTGTACTCATTTTCGGCCGTGAGGCCGGGCAACCCGCAGTCCCAAGTAGGGCCGCTTCGGCATACTGAGCTCCGCAATCCTTTCCTGGTCAACAGGACGGCGGCGGCGGAAAGGAAGATCAGGAAGCCGGCAATCACTGGAATGGAGATAGTTCCGCCATGCACTGTGCCCGACGAAAGAACCAAACCCCCAAAGGCCGTCAAGCTGCTCGAAGGCCGTACCGACAGTAGTTGCTGGGTGACGGAGTCGAGGGCCGGCAGCAGCCAGGTGGAGCAGAGCCCGAGCACCAGACAACCGACGGCAGGGACCCCCATGCCCGCCAGCATCGTCCAGTGCGATTCGTGGGCGTGTTCGGCCTCCGGGCTGCGAGGCAACGCCAGGAAGCTGATTCCGAACGCCTTCACAAAGGTGGCCGCGGCTAGTGCTCCAGTCAAGGCCAGCAACGAGCCCGCCACTGGGAAGACCAACCTGATCAGGCTGGTGGTGCTGCCGTATCCGGCCAGCAGCGCCTGATAGGTGAACCATTCGCTGACGAAGCCGTTAAGCGGCGGGAGGCCGGAAATGGCGATCGATCCGACAAGAAACAGGGCTGCGGTGGCGGGCATCACGCGCAACAAGCCACCCATGCGCTCCATGGCGCGGGTTCCGGTCCCGTGAAGCACTGACCCGGCGGCGAGGAACAGGAGCGTCTTGAAGAGGGCATGGTTAGCGATGTGGGCAAGTGCGGCGACCAGCGCCAACGCCGCAAGAGTCGGCCTGGAGAGGGAGTTGAACATCAACGACGCCCCAAATCCAATGAAAATGATGCCGACATTCTCGATAGTCGAGTACGCGAGGAGCCGCTTAAGGTCCGTCTCAATCAGGGCATAGAGAACACCCAACAAGCCGGAGCAGATGCCTACGGCGAGGACTAGCATGGCGGCCCACAGAGGCGGCGTTCCAAGGAACTCGAAACAGACCCGCATCAGACCGTAGATGCCCGTCTTCACGACGATGCCGGACATGAGGGCAGACACGTTACTCGGCGCCACAGGGTGTGCAGCGGGAAGCCAGATGTGCAGCGGAACGATGCCCGCCTTGACACCAAAGCCGACGAGGAAGAGGACGAAGAGTGTCGCGTACTGAAGCGGCTGAGAAACCCCATGGAAGGAGCTGAAGTGAAAACTCCCGGTTAGGGAGTGGAGGACGAGGAACCCGAAAATGAGGCAGCCCGTACCGACATGGGACATGACGAAGAAGAGAATTCCAGCGTCGCGGGTCTCTTCTTTACGGTGCTCGAAGCTGACCAGACTGTAGGCCGCGAGGGCCATCACTTCCCAGGCGATGAGGAAGAACACTGCATTCGACGCCGTGAAGACCAAGCTCAAGCTCAACATCTCCAGATTGAGAAAGAAGCCAATGACTCCGGGGCGGCTGTCCTGTGAACCTGCCAGGTATCCGAACGAATAGAGAGACACTGCAACTCCGACCACGCCCAGAGCCAGGAGGAACACAGCGGCCAACGGATCCAGCCGGAAACTGATCTCCAGCAGTGGGACGTAGGAAGGAGTGGACCAACTGATCGTGTTGCCGTCCAGCAAGACCGTGGCGGAGCTCCAGACCTGCAAAAGGCCCGCCACAACCCCAAGCGACGAAGAGATGAGCCGAGCCCCGTTGGCGTTGCGAAGGCAGAGAAGCGAACCAATGGCAGCGGCCGCATAGGCGAACCAAACCGCCGCCCAGGAGTCGATCATGACCTCTGAGACGAGACCGTCAATCACGCTTCACCCTCGCGATGGTTCTCGAAGATGAAGACGCCGGCAATCCGTCTTCGTCGCTCACAGTTCTTCCTTTCGGAGTCTGCCAGACTCGCCCGCGCCTCGATCACGGGTTGGCAACCGGCCCGGACGGCAGAACGCTCATCCATCCCACTGCAACCAACCTGCCAATTGACGGGGCCGCCGTTGAGTTGTGATACAGCAGACGGTTAGCGGCGATATCGAACGGGCGGCCAATGGCCGTTCGTCAGCGCGCCGGCTCGGCCCTGCAAATGTTGCAGCAGGGGCAGGGCTGACCCTCCTTGGTCAAGCGCGCAGGGTGTAAAGCAACAGTACGATCAAGGTCACAAAGATATACGCCAAGTAGAGATGGATGCTGCCGGCCTGGATGGCCCGCATCCTGGACGAAACCCAATAGACTATCGACTGAATCGGCTTGTAGATCCTGTTTTCGAACGTCGGCTCAATCTCGCTCTCAAAATGGATGGCCTTGGGGAAATAGGGTGAGATGTCAAAAACAGCCTGGATCTCCCGCCGGGGCTGGTAGAGCGCGGCAAACACCATGCGCAGCGGTTTCGAGAAGGCGGTTGCCGTAAACTCATTCTCCGGACCAAGCCCAGGCAGTCCGCAATCCCACGTAGGGCCGGTCCGCCGAAGTGTGGTGCGCCGGGCAAAGAGCCATGCTGGGATCGCCCCCACTGCGATCAGCATGGCCGCGATAGCAGCGGTCGAAACACTGCCGCCATGGGGCGCTCCGGATGAGATCACAAAGCCATTTGCCAGGGAGAGGTCGCGACCGACGGCTGCGCCTGCGAGTTGAGTGGTGATTCCGTCAAACATGGGCAATAGCCACGACGCTCCAATGCCCAAGCCAAAGCAGGCGACCGCCAGAATTGCCATTCCGGCAATCATTGTGCCCGACGACTCTTGGGCGTGCTCAGCCTCGGGACTGCGAGGTAGCGCAAGGAAGGTGATCCCGAAGGCCTTAACAAAACACGCGGCCGCAAGAGCGCCTGTGAGCGCGAGGAGTGAGCCCGCGATCGGGAACATCAGACCGACAATACCCTTGGCCGCACCATAGCCGGCGAGCAGACTCTGGTAGGTGAGCCACTCACTGACGAAACCATTCAGCGGAGGAAGCCCCGAAATGGCGATTGCTCCGACGAGGAAGCACGCCGAGGTCCACGGCATCCGGCGGTTCAGACCTCCAAGCTCTTCCATATTCCGGGTGTGAGTCGAATGAAGGACCGAACCCGCGCCAAGAAAGAGAAGGCACTTGAAGACGGCGTGATTGACGGTGTGGAAGAGGCTGGCGATCACGGCCACGGCCGCTAGCCGTGGATGTCCCGCCGTGCGGAACATCATTGCGGCCCCTAGGCCAAGTAGGATGATGCCGATGTTCTCGATGCTGTGGTAGGCCAGCAGACGCTTCAGGTCGTGCTCCATGAGGGCGTAGAGAACGCCGAGGATCGCTGAAGTCACAGCCACGACAATCACAACGATGCCCATCCAGTTCGGAACAACCCCCAGGAATTCAAGGAAGACCCGGACCATCCCGTAGATGCCGGTCTTGATGACGATTCCGGAGAGCAAGGCGGATGCATTTGTCGGCGCAACGGGGTGGGCCGCCGGAAGCCAGACATGGAGGGGGATGACGCCTGCTTTGATACCGAAGCCGAGGAAGAACAGGAGGAAGGCGGCTGTCTGGTGTTGGGGCGGCAGCCGGGAGGCCGCTTCGCGGAGTGCGGAGAAGTCCAGACTCCTGGCGTTGCTGGCGAGTAGGGAGAACCCAAGCAGCAGACAGCCGGCGTCGACGTGCGACATGATCAGGTACAGCAAACCGGCGCTTCTGCTCTCCAATGAGGTGTGCTCAAACGTCACCAGCGCATAGCTAGCGAGAGCCATCAGTTCCCAGGCGATCAGAAACAGGAAGGCGTTCGAGGCGGTGAAGATGACAGCCAGACTGAGAAGGAGAGCGTTGTAGAAGAAGGACAGGAGCCCCAGGTTGTGTCGCGCGTCCATGGGTGCCAGGTATCCAAGGGAGTAGATCGAGACGGATGCCGAGAGCAGGGAGAGGGCACAAGTAAAGAGCGCGGAGGTGGCATCCAAAGAGAAGCCGAATGCGAAGAGCGGGACGCCGGACGGGACGGACCAGGAGACGGAGGCGCCGAGCAACGCAGCGAGACCGGCGGCGCCCTGGAGGATGCCACCCAGCAGAGCGAAACCGCAGCCGGCGCGGCGCGCGGTGGCGGAAGTGTTCCTCAGGAATAGTCCTGAGACCGCCCCGAGAGCATATGCGGCGAGACCGGCGGCGAAGATCTCACCTGTCGGAAAAGAGTTCATCTATGGTAGGCGCCCGACCGGCGGAAGCACGGAGGCGCACCTTCTCCAGGATGATTCCTGCAACTGAGCGGCCAAGTACAGCGCTGGTGCTACGTGAGGTCGAAATGGTGGCTTTCGGCTGGAAACCTGCCCGCACGACGGCCGGTGGGCGTTTCCGGAGTCGTCCTCCTGCAAATATTGCAGTCACCTGAGTCGAATCCGTCCAGGCGGTCGCCTTTGCCTGCGGACCGTTAGCCATCATCCATTCTTCGAAGTATCCCCGGGGTCCGGCGGGTGTTCGACCACGCCCTCGCTCTCGATGCCCATCCGGCGCAGCTTGTAATGCAGTGCACGCGGACTGATCCCAAGGATCGCGGCCGCCCTTTCCCGGTGAGTCGTAATCTCCGCCAGAGTGCGGCGGATCAGGAGTTCTTCCACTTTCTCCAATGGCTCGCCGAGGGGGACCAGGATCGTTCGCAGAGTGGGCTGGGCCGGGCGGTACTCGTCCGGCAGATCCTCGGTCCGGACGAGTGTATCGTTCGTGAGCACGGTGAGCCGCTCCATCAGATTCTTCAGCTCGCGGACGTTACCCGGCCAGGAGTGGCGCAGCAGAGTTTCCACTGCGTCACGGGTCAACCGCTTGGTTGGCCGAGAGTAGGCCGCGCCGAACTCCTGAAGAAATCGATCGGCCAGCAATGGGAGGTCGTCCAGCCGCTCGCGGAGTGGGGGAACCGTTACAGGTACGACATTGAGGCGGTAGAACAAGTCTTCTCGAAACCTGCCCGCGGAAACCTCCTCGTACAAGATCTTGTTGGTCGCGGCCACGACGCGAATATCCACCTTTACGAGTTTCGCTCCGCCGAGCCGCCTCAGTTCCCGGGATTCGAGAACGCGAAGGAGCTCAATTTGCGTCTTGGGGTTCATCTCGCCGACTTCGTCCAGAAACAGAGTGCCCCGGTCTGCCATCTCGATCTTCCCTTGCCGGGCACTGTCGGCTCCAGTAAACGCCCCTTTCTCGAAGCCGAACAACTCGCTTTCCAGCAGGCTTTCCGGTATGGCACCGCAGTTGAGCGAGATCAGCGGTCCGGATGCGCGGGCACTCCGTTGGTGTATGGCACGGGCAATCAGTTCCTTCCCCACACCGCTCTCGCCCTGAATCAGGACCGTTGCCGGCGTGGGCGCCAGCATTTCGATCATTTCGTAGAGCTTGGCGATCTTGTCCGATTTTCCGACCAGATTTCCATACTCTTCTCGCGCCGAGATCACTTGCCGCAAGCGGAGGTTGTCTTCCGCGAGCGACTGTTTCTCAAGGACACGTGAGAGCAGGATTGGAAGGCGTTCCTGATTGATCGGCTTCTCGATGTAGTCGTAGGCCCCATCCTTCATGGCCTCGACCGCCGACTCAATTGTGCCGTACGCAGTCATCATGATGACGTCGACCAGGGGATCAATATTCCTGATTTGCCGCAGTAGCTGCAATCCATCCTGACCCGGCATTCTCAAGTCGCTGATGACGATCTGGAAGCGCGCATGACGAAGGATCTCCAACGCTTCAGGCACGGCGGCGGCAGTCTGGACGGTGTGGCCGAGCCTGGCGAGCAACTTTCCCAGCGCCGTGCGGATGTTCGCCTCATCGTCGACGACCAGGATCCTACCGATCATGATGCTCATTGTCCCCGTTTGCAGGAGCCGGAGTGGTGGCAAGCGGCAGCCGCACGGTCATCGTCGTTCCCTCGCCAGGTGTGCTTTCGACAAAGATCCCCCCTCCGTGGTCGGAGACGATCCGGTCGGCGATGGCCAAGCCCAGCCCCGTTCCATCCGGACGGGTGGTGAAGTACGGATCGAAGAGCCGTTGCATATTCTCCTTAGGCACCCCGACACCCTGATCGGCGACGACAATTTGCACGCAGTCACCGGCCTCGCTCGTTGTTCGGCTGCAGGAGATGTGGATCACTCCTCCTTGCGGCATCGCCTGCATGGAGTTGATGAGGAGATTCAGACACACCTGTTCGAGCTTGGTGGCGTCGCCGAGTACCTCAAGGCCGTCGCCCGGCAGGTCCAGCGAGAATGACACGCCTTTCCCGGTCGCCTCAGACTCCAGCAGACGAAGGACCTGCTTCAGCGGTTCCTGAACCGGCACCCTCACTTTCGTGATGGGTTCCGGCCTGGACAGTTGCAGGAAGCTGGAAGTGATCCTGTTCATGCGCCGGGTTTCCGCAAAGAGCACATCGAAGTACTCTTCCAAGTCGGCACGACCGGGGGACAAGACCTCATCCCGTAGAAGCCGGAGATTGAGCTCGATGGCGCTGAGCGGGTTGCGGATCTCGTGCGCGACGCCGGCCGCCAGGGTTCCAGCTGTCACCAACCGGTCTCTCCTCCGCAATTCCTTCTCCAGGGCGATGATTCGCGTCACGTCCTTGACGAGCACGACCAGCCCGACCCTCCGTCCGGATTCGTCGACCTGGGCAGAAACTGTTGTCCGGAGGATTGAGCGATCGCCCCGCGAGTTAGCGAACGCCACATCATCGTCCTGAACGTACTCGTTGACCTGGAGGGCCTGACGGATCACTTCCGCAAGCCGAGGATGGCGCACTGCCAATGTCGCAAGATCGGGGTATGGAGCCTGGGAGGGCAGCTCCAGGATCTTACTGGCCGCACGATTGATGATCGTGATCCGCGCTGCTACATCGACCGTCAGGACTCCGCCGACGAGACTCTCGAGAATTGCTCTGGAGGTCGTCTGAATTCTTGCGAGGCGCTTTCTGGTTGAGAAGTAGGAAAAGACTGTGAGAACTGAGGCGGTGAGAATGACACCGAGAAGCGCAGAGAGTACAAAGAGCCTGATCCAACTGTGGTGAAAGCGTTCGAACAGATCGCTGACTGCCGCCATACTCTGCCCCGGCGTCGGGATGGAGGGCAGCGTCAGCGCCATCAGTGAGACGATCACGAACGCAACGATCGTCAGGGAGACCAGGACGGTCCGATACCTCAGGCCGAAAAGGCGGATCTCCTGAGTTTCGCTCAGCATCTTTATGGAACGAGTCTATCGTTTCGGACGAACGCATCTGCAACGCTGGCCGGATTGAGGTGGCGTAAGGGCTATCGGCGGGACTATGTCCGCCTGGCGATCACAAAGGCCGTCCCGGTCGTGTTCGCAGGCACAATTCCAACAATTTACGGGCGTCCAGGTGATTGGGGAACATCACAATGACGCTTCGAAGCATGTCGATGGCCTCGTCGAGACAGGAGGCGTCGACGAGTTGCCGCGCAAGCTGGCATCGTAGCTCGGGGTCGTGAGGAGCAAGTTGCACCAATCGGCGCAGCCGTGCCAGTCGTTGTTCCGATGTTTCCGCAGACACTGCTGTAGGGTCCCCTACTTTCCCTGTGTACCGGAGCTGTCCGGCTTGGTGGTTGGTCTGAAGCAAGACACTCTGCTCCTCGTGCTGACCGTGCCAGGCGATGTCCTCTTCCACGTCCGTAGACGCTATTCCGTTTACTCTGCAAGCGTCCAGCCAATTCGGCGGCGGTGTCCCACTGATCTCAGAACTGGTCTTGTGTATTGGACTTGAGATATCGGCAAGGCCTTCCAGGAAGCGGAATCACATGCGTCCAGCTTACGGGCCTGCAAGTTTTGCAGGTCCGTGCCGGAAACGACACCGAATGCCGCCACAACCTGCACCGACATTCCAATGAGCCCGCCCGAGAGTCGTCTGCGATCACGCTCCGCACTATGGCGAGCCGTTTGCATGTGACGCGGAGAGTGAACCAGGTCTGATCAGAATTGGCCGCTTGGCCTGACGAGCCAGATATGCAGATGACATGGCTTTGGACTCCGCGGGAGACATGGAAGCCCAGTTGGCTGAGCTGCGTTTCCGGCTATTCCCGAAGCCGTTTAGTCTCCGACTTGGTTGCTGGCGTCACCGCTGCCGCGGTCGCGCTGCCCGTTGGAATGGCCGTTGGCATCAATTCGGGCTTCCCACCAGAGACGGGCATCTACTCAGCTATCTTCGCAAGCTTATGTGGTTCGCTTCTGGGCGGCTCGCGATTTCAGATCGGTGGCCCGAGCGCGGCGTTCGTCTTCTTCTCCGCGAGTATCGTCAAACAGTACGGATGGCCAGGGCTTCAGATGGTGACACTGATGGCGGGATTCATCCTGATCTTCCTGGGTCTGACCAAACTCGGTGCCACCGTCAAATTGCTTCCCGCATCGACCCTCATCGGGTTCGCAAACGGCATTGCCATTCTGATCGCTGTAAAACAGGTGGGGCTGGTTCTTGGGTGGGGGACCATGGGTACGCCGGGAGAGACACTTCCCTTGCTGCTGAGACTCGCCGAACATCCGAGTTCCGCCAATCCTGTGTCGTGTGTCTTGGCAGCCGGTTCTCTCATCGTGATCCTCCTCGCTCCGAAGATGACCAAACGACTTCCTGGCTCGCTGATTGCCCTCGTCATCGCCGCAGGGGCGGTCTGGTTCTTCGGCGCACCGGTGGAGACAATTGGGAGTCGGTTCGGCGGGATGCCGTCTGGCCTGCCGGTGTTCACCATTCCATTGTTCCGCGCTGAGCTGATTGCGCCGTTGGTTATCCCCGCATTCGCGGCGGCGATCCTGATATCGGTGGAGAGTCTTCTGGCCGCGGCCGTTACGGACACTGTGAGCGGCGATCGGCACAGCTCTGGCACGGAGTTGATCGGGCAAGGCGTTTCCAACCTACTTGTGCCGATGTTCGGTGGGATTCCGGCCGCCGGTGCCGTTGCGCGGACCGTCGTTAACTCCAGATCGGGCGCGAACACGCCCCTCGCAGGGCTGGTCCATGTTCTCGCTCTGTGCTCCGTGCTGGTCTTTGCTGCTCCATTGACCAGATTCGTTCCGCTCGCCACCCTTGCCGCCATCATGCTCGTTCTTGCGTTCAACTTGAGCCTGTGGCGAGAAGTGCGCTTGATCCTGCGGCTCGATTTGACGGCCAGGATCTCGTGGCTCATCGTTGTAGTCCTCACGGTCTGCGCGGGCTTGACGGTTGCCGTCGAGGCGATGCTGGCGCTGGCCGTCCTTCACTATGTGCGGCGCGCATCGCTCGCAAGTGGTGCGGTTCCACAGGTCACATCCGACGAAACGATCGGCGGGGGAATCCTGGACATGGCAACAGTTCTTTCCAGCGCGCGCGAGGACGGCGATTGCCGGCACAAGCCGATGGGTTGGCGATGCGCGAGGCTGGAGAAGCTCGCTCCCATTGTGATCGTCTCTGTGGAAGACATCACCAACTCGGACCTGCCAGGTCTTGAGGAGTTTTGCGATCTGCTCAAGGGTTCCGGACGGATCCTGCTGATCTGCGGTATCTCCCGCCAGTCGGCGATCTTGCGACGTTACCCAAAGTTCATTGAGCGCATCGGCAAACGAAACGTCCTGCCTCACCTGCCTGCCGCTCTCAAACGCGCGTCGGACATAAGCGATCGTTTCCTCGGCGTCGGCGAGAGGCTAGCAGGCAGTTTGGCGCAGGCCCCACTTTAGTTGAGCGGGCCAAGACGCTGGCCGTGCTCTTCCAGGGGAATAGGGCCGCTCCGGCAGTTCAAACTGGCATCAGGGCCGTCGTTGCGGTACTCTGCAAGGTGCCTTATCGCGTGGATATTGCCGGTCCTCCGGATAGCGCGCTTGACGTGCTGATCGAATTGGGTGCGCTCGACGTCGAGCCTAGCACCGGCGGGCTTGCCGCGATTCTCCCCGACTCTGTCCAGCCCGCCGCCGTCGCTCGCGCGTTGCGTGGGGCAGCCATCACCATCTCGACCGCCCAGGGCCGCGACAGTGGGTCGGTTTGGCTGGTGAGTGCCCGTACCCTGCACGCGGGGGGAATCATGGTCGTCCCTGCCGGTATCGACGCTCCGGAGGAGGCTCTCCGTCTCGCCGACTCCGGCGCTTTTGGCACCGGGCATCATCCCACGACCGCCCTCTGTCTCGAGGCCCTTGCCGGGATCATCGCCGATGACCATCCCCGATCCATTCTGGATGTCGGCACCGGATCGGGCATATTGGCGCTGGCCGCGCTGCTGCTGGGTGTGGACCGGGCGACGGCGATCGATATCGACCGCGCCGCGATCGAGGCCGCCGCGGCCAATGCCCGCCTGAATCAACTCCATCGCCGGCTCCGGCTGATCACCGGCACGCCGGACACGATCAAAGGCACCTGGCCGCTGGTGGTCGCCAACGTGCTAGCCGCTCCCCTCATCGAGATGGCGTCCGTGTTGGTGCGCCGCCTGGAGCACCGAGGCCGCCTCATCCTGTCGGGAATCCCGCGATCGCTCGAAGCCGAGGTCCGCCTGGCCTACCGGCATTTGGGCGTCCATTGCATCGACTCACAGACCCGCGACGGATGGACGGCCCTGATCGGGCAAGCGTCCTGGTAGTCCAAAGGAGACCAATGGCCGCGGGATCGCCTTTCCAGGATGCCTTGTGGCCTATCGGCTTCGGAGAAGTGCACGGAGGTACCGCTGTCGGTATCGGACGCCTGTAGCAGTTCAACATGATGCCGGCGTCAGAGAGTAGCATTCGCCGTCGCTTTCGGATTGCCTGGACCCCGGTGGCCTTCGCCTGCCGTCAGGATGCCACGCTTACGGTCGCAGGCCGAATCATAGGTCGATTCTCAGCCCGCTCACGATTTCGATCGATCTCCGCGAAGCCCGGTTCGAATGAACCTCACAGCTCCGGCCGGCCCGCGCCGGTGCTGATTCCAAGTCTGCGCATCCGGTAGAGCAAGGTGGTGCGGGCAACGCCCAGCCTCGCGGCCGCGCCCTCCCGGCCCCCGACAACGCCGCCGACACGATTCAGTACGTCCATGATGTGGGCTCGCTCAGCCTCCGCAAGTGTGCGTATGGCGCCCGACGCATCGGGCTGTGCGCTCGAAACGAGATCCTCCAGCGGGAATCTTAGGTCGAAAGGCGGGGATGTGATCACGGCCCGATGAACGAAGTTCTCCAACTCGCGAACATTGCCGGGCCAGTGGTGGCGCTTCAGAGTTTCGATCGCTTCATCCGGAACGCGGAGGAATGTCTTGTTCATTCGCTCGGAGAATTTGCGGACAAAGTGCTCGACCAGCGGCGGGATGTCTTCTCTACGTTCCCTCAGTGCGGGGAGAGCAAGTGGAAAGACGTTGAGCCGGTAAAACAGGTCGGCCCGGAAGCGCCTCTCCCGAAGCATTTGGAGCAGATCCTGGTTCGTCGCCGCCACAACGCGAACATCCACGCGAATCGTTCGCGTTCCGCCGAGCGGCTCGAACTCCTGCTCCTGAAGAACCCGCAGCAGCTTCGGCTGTAGCTCCAGAGGCATGTCGCCGATCTCGTCGAGAAACAGGGTGCCACCGTGCGCGCGTTCGAAACGTCCCGCAAACTGAGAAACGGCTCCGGTAAAGGCGCCGCGCTCATGCCCGAACAGTTCGCTCTCGAGCAAGCCCGCCGGCATCGCAGCACAGTTCAGCTGGACATATGGTCCCCGGCTTCGGCGGCTGCGCATGTGGATTGCGCGGGCCACGAGTTCCTTGCCTGTGCCCGTCTCTCCCTGGATGAGGACTGGGGAGTCCGTTGGCGCGACCATCTGCACGGACGTCCAGACACGACGAAGGCCCTGATGTGCGCCCACGACGTCTGCCGGAGGCTCTTCCGACTCCGCGTGAATGTAAGCAACTGCGCTGCTGGCCATACGTTCTCCTCCAGATCCTCAGGCGTTTGACGGCCCCGTTAGCGCTCGCTCGATGACCTGAAGCAGTTCCGCGGCGTCAAACGGCTTGTACAGGAACTCGATGGCACCACCCGCGAATGCGCGACGACGCATGTCACTGCTGTTGTGGGCGGTCATGAAAACGACAGGGAGCGCGGGCCGTTCGAGTCGTACGCGGCGTTGCAGTTCGAGTCCATCCATCCGCGGCATGCAGACATCGGTAAGGAGACACCCGGCTTGCGCCAGGGCACCGGAGCTGAGGAAATCTTCGGCAGATGCGAACATGAGTGTGGAAAACCCGGCCGACTCCAGCAAGCTCGCGAGAGACTCGCGCAAACGATAGTCGTCATCTACGCCAACCACAATTCGACTGGGAATATTGGTCACTGGTAGATTCATCTCACCTCGATTGAAACAGCACCAGGTGCCGGCTTATGAAGTCGAGGGCGCTTGTCGCGTCCCTTTCGACGACTGCCCCGATGTCGTGTGAACAGCAGGCGTCCAGCCGCGGCTGAAGCTGACGGGCCGCCCTGGGCCCCCGTCCTCGAAATTGATCTGTATACCGTCTCGCGTCGTCAGAAGGCACCCAGAGATCTCGATGTCCATGAGGACCTCCTTGGTTTGTGCGGAGCAAACTGGCTGCAAAGACAGGATAAGGAAAGTGAGAGGTGGGCGCCATTATAGGTTCATTTAGAACGCCGACCATGCGATCGGCGGATGGCTCCGTGCTGTCGGCCCAGACCGGCATCGCCTCACGCCGCCTGGCCATAGGCCCCCATGCCCTTCCCTTGCCGCCACTATGAGGGCGACGCCGATCCTGCCTAGCCGCGGGCGGAGACTACACGGAGAGTTGGAAGGCGCCGGTGTAGTCTCATTCATACGTTGCTGCTGGCTGGAGCGATGCCGAGCCTATCCGTCATCCTGACTAGTTCAGCGAGTGATCTGGCTCCCATCTTGCGCATGATTGCGCCCCGATGAACGCCAATCGTGATCTCGCTGGTGCCAAGCGTCGCGGCAGTCTGTTTGTTGGCGAAACCTGCCACCACAAAAGGGAGCACCTCTTTCTCACGAGGGGTCAGCGTGCGGTACTGTCTCTGCAGTTCGGCAAGAGCAGACCGTCTTTCGCGATTCGCCCGGTCCAAGGCGATGCCAGCTTCGAGCGCGCGGATTAGTTCATGCTCTTCGAATGGCTTGGGAAGGAACTCGATTGCTCCAGCTTTCATCGCTCGTACGGACGAAGGAATGTCACCGTGCCCGGTGATGAAGACGATGGGCGGAGCATTGCGTTCCGCCAGTTCCTTTTGCAGTTCCAGGCCACTGCTATCCGGGAGTTCCAGATCCAACACCAGGCATGCGGGACAATCCGGCTTGTCGAACTCCAGAAACTCCGATGCAGATCCAAACACCGCAACCTGTAGCCCAAGCGAGGAGATCAGACTCGCAAGCGCCTCGCGAATCCGAAAATCGTCGTCCACAACAAAGATCATTGGGGCCTGGCCGTTCATTGTCTTGCCGGAATTGAGAACCGAAAGATCGCGCCGCAGGATGCACCGGGCTCAACCCACAAGCGCCCCTCGTGCGCTTCAATGATCGAGCGGGAAATCGCCAGGCCCATCCCCATGCCATTCTTCTTCGTTGTAAAGAACGCTTCGAACATCTTGTCCGGCTCGGCCACACCAACTCCGCAGTCCTCCACGGAAACCAGCACCTCGCCCGACGTGCCACGGGTCGAGGACACACGGAGCGTCTTCTGGCGGCCTCCATTCGTCTCCATGGCTTCGATGCCATTTAGCACGAGATTGAGTACAACCTGCTGCAGTTGCACGCGATCTCCTTCCACCGCGGGTAGATGATCTGCCAACTCCACCTCCACTCGAACCCCTTTGCGGACGGTTTCCGTCTGCAGTAGGTGCAGAACCTCTCCGACGAGCTGATTGACGTCGACGGAGGTTCGTTCGAAAGGGCCCCGTTTGAACAGGGTACGTACGCGTTGTATGATCGCCGAGGCTTCCTTGCTGTCGCGCAGAATGCGCTCCGCCGCTTCACGTGCCTTCATTATGTTTGGCGGTTCCGCTGACAACCATCGCAAGCCGGCATGCGCGTTCGCGACGACGGCAGCCAGAGGCTGATTGACTTCGTGCGCAATCGAGGCCGATAACTCGCCCGCCGTGGCAACCTGCGTGGCCCGAACCAGACGCGCCTCGGCCCGGCGCAGAGTCTCCTCAGCGCTCCTCCGCTCATGAATGTCGATCAGCAGGCCGTACCAGCGAATCACCTGGCCTTCGCCGTTCCGTGCGGGACATCCGACAACGTGGAACCATCGGTAGGCCCCATCGGAGCGCCGCAACCGGTACTGCACCTCATGTAGCTCTTCATTCCGCACAGCATGCTGCCATAACTTAAGTGTCGTGCTCAGGTCGTCCGGGTGCAGGAAACTCGTCCAGCCGCTGGCGAAGAATGACTCGAGGGTCGCGCCACAGTACTCGAGAACCTGCCTGTTGACATAAGTGACGTAGCCATCAGTTGAGGCACACCAGATCAACCCAGGGATCGTTTCGACAATCAGGTTCAGTTCCCGCTCGCGTTCCCGCAGGGCCAGGTTCTCCGCCTTTAGCCGGACCGTAAGGCGCCTGATCACTGACAGAGCCTGTTCGATCTCCGTCCTGGCGTGCCACTGCTCGGTCACATCCATCGCGGTACCGACGAAAGCGATGACCTCGCCCGTTGCACTCAACTTCGGATGACCTATGTTGTGCACGTAGCTGATGGACCCATCCGGCCGGACGATCCGGTAGTTCGAATTGAGATCCCCCTTCGCCTGCACCGCCCGTTCGTAGTTTGCGGCTTCAGCGGGACGATCATCGGGGTGGACCCTGCTAAAGAATAACTCGGCGGGAGCCCGGTCCACTTCAGGGTCAATTGCAAAGATTCGCGCCACCTCGGGTGTGAACGTGACTTCGCCGGTGGCGAGATCATGTTTCCAACTGCCGGTCTGGCTGAGGCGTTGGGCTTCGAGCAGGAAGGCTTTGCTCTCCCGCAGATCTTCTTCAGCTTTGACGTGGTCTTCGAGGTCAGTCAGCAGCATGAACCAGCGGACCCGGCGACCTTCCACATCATTGAGGGCTACGCCGCGGGTTTGGAACCAGCGGTATTCACCGTCGGCGCCCAACAACCGGTGGGTGCTGTCGTAAGGAGCCCCGGTATCCAAGGAGCGCACCCATTTCTCAACCGTCCCGGCGAGATCCTCCGGATGAACGAGTGGGCGCCAATCCGAGAACATCTCCGGCTGCCAACCGGTGTAGTCCAGGATTCTCTGGTTGACGAACTCGGCCTCACCGGTGGCCCTCATGGTGGCAACCAGGCCCGGGATGCTGTTCACGATCTGCCGAAGATCTGCCTCACGCGCGAAGCTAGCTTCTTTAGCGCGTTTCAAATCCTCAATGTCGTTCAATACGGCAAACCACCGTACGATGTGGCCTGCCGCATCCTTCAACGGGAGAGCTCGCGCCTGGAACCACCGAAAAATGCCATCGGCGCGACGGAGCCGATGCTGGACCTCGTGTGGCTCGCCAAACTCAATGCTCCGCCTGATGGACTCTCTTACGTTCGGCAGATCTTCCGGGTAAATGATGCCGACCTGGTCCCAACGCTTCAACACTTCCAGCGATTTTCCGAAGTACTCGATCACCTGGCGATTCACGAACTCCAGTTCGCAGTCCGGGGTCATCGTGTAAACCAGTGTCGGAATGCTGTCGATCATCACCTTCAGGTCAGGGCCGCTGAATTGCGTGCTGTCTTCGAAACGCATCTCAGAATCCGCGCCGTGATCGCCCGATTGTCCAAAACTCACGCCAGCTTGCAGCACCGGTGTCCCTCGTTTCCTAGATGATGCCATGAACACCCATAGCGGTTCTAAAGGAATCTTTAGGGCCGTGCGAATGTGACCAACCGATTCGACAGATGTCGACCTGCCGACACTTTGTCCTTGCTCCACATCCGAACAAGCGGTGCTATCTGTTCATTTTAGGGCGAGTGTCGCGAACGGCCAGATGGCCCGCAAACTGCCAAGGTGAAGATTGGAGCACATATGAAACGCCTGAGGCTGACGGTGAAGGCTCTGGCAATCCGACTCGCGGATGGAGGGCCCAAAACCAAATTCAACAACGGGCGGATATCGATTTGGTGCCGCACGTCGATGAAGTCGCGGAGACAATGTCTGAGTTGGTCAGGGAAAGGCGGCGCTCATGGCGACGCTGGAACGGCCGGACTCACAAAGTCCGCCGCTGACGCCCCAGACGCGCAAGCCCGGTCGGTCGCGTCCTTCGCGGCTCAGGTACCCGCTGGACGCATTGGAGAGCCGAAAGATGTCGCCAGAGCCGCCCTGTTCCTGGCATCGGATGACAGCACCTATGTCAACGGGATCGAGCTTTTTGAGGATGGTGGGTTTGCTCAGTGCTGATAAAAGGAGACTCGGTTCATGACGAAGGTCTGGTTGATCACAGGCAGTGCCAACGGCTTGGGAAGAGACGTCGCGGAAACAGCCCTTGCGGCGGGCCACCGCGTGGTCGCAACCGCACGCCGGCCAGAGGAGTTGCAGGATCTGGTCCAGCGGTATGGCGATAACGTGCGCGCGGTCAGGCACGACGTGAGAAACAGCGAACAAGCCGACGCCGCGGTGGCGAGCGCGATTGAGGTGTTTGGCCGGTTGGATGTCCTGGTGAACAATGCCGGATACGGAAAGTTCGCGCCGTTCGAGCAATTCAGCGCGGAAGAGTTCAAGGATATCGTCGACACCTGCTTCTATGGTGTCGTTCATACTACACGCGCAGCCCTTCCCGTCATGAGGAAGCAGAGAAGCGGCGTGATCCTTCAAGTGTCGTCCGTAGGAGGACGGATCACGCGTCCCGGTAATGCGCCATATCTTGCCGCGAAGTGGGCGGTGAGCGGGCTCGCGGAAGCCCTGGCTCAGGAGACAGCCGCTTTCGGCGTGCAGGTCTGCGCGCTGGAACCGGGTGGAATTCGCACCAATTGGGGGAGGCGCGCGAACTCAGATATCCCGAGGTTGCTGCCGGAGTACGAAGAGAGTGTGGGCGGCGTCCTACGCATGCTCGATCGCATCTGGGGCCAGGAGAACAGCGATCCCCGCCTGATTGCGGAGTTGATCGTGAAGCTCGCAGACAGAAAGGACCTGCCTCCCCACCTGGTGCTCGGGAGCGACGCGCTGACGTTCCTGAAGCAGGCAGACGATGAGCGCGCGGAGTTATTAGAGAAGTGGCGTGACACAAGCCTGTCGGTGGATTTCCAATCCGCGGCGAGTGCCGGTGACTAACGTAGCAGGACGAGACCCAATGTCGACTTCAAATGCCGCTGATGCGAAGTTCACGGAGCGTGTATCCCGCAATCAGGAGCGGCTACGCGCCACAATGAAGCCCGAGTACGACTTCATCGTATGCGGATCCGGTTCATCCGGTTCGGTTGTGGCGCGCCGTCTGGCTGAAAACCCGGATGTCCATGTGCTGCTGCTCGAAGGTGGCGGCGCCGACGATCTGCCGGCCGTGATCAATGCGAATCAGTGGCCGATGAATCTGGGCAGCGAGCGGGACTGGAGCTTTCATGGACAACCCGGGGCGCGCATCAATGGCCGCTCGATTCCGTTCTCGGTGAGGGTGCCATAGAGCGGGATTGAGCGGCATGGTTGGCACAATTACGTCACACGGGGCTGTTCAGGACAGGCAAGGGCCGTCTTCTCGGTGGTGGGTCGGGGCGACTAGCCGTGCCGGTGCGGTCATCCGGTTATGCCCATCTTCGCAGCTCGACAGGTAATGGGCATCCTGGTCCGCAGCGGGCCGGCCCCTAATTCGAGAAACACTCACGGGCCCAGCCGTTTCGAAGCAGAAGTTCCGGCGCTTCGAAGCGATTGAGCTAGTCCGCGCCAACCGAGAGGCCGAGCGCCAAAATGTCGGATTCTCCTCGCTACGGGTTGCCGTGGGGACGGGATCGTCTTCTCCCTATCTTCCTGGCCACGGTGGCGATCCGGCAGCAGTCGCCACGGATCACATTCAGCAGCGCGGCCGAGATGCTGGACGCCTTTGGGCTGCAACAGGGTGGTTCCCAATACTGCCGGCTGGTCGCATCCTTTCAGCGGATCTTTGGAGCCACGATCTTCTTCGGGACAGACCGGCAACTCGATCGCACCGCAGTCGTCCACAGCGCTCGGTTTAATTTCATGTCCGAGGCCAGAATCTGGTACTCCCGGAGCGGCCTTGAGCGGCTTCTCCCGGGTGACGGCCAGAACATGATCCTGTTGAGCGATAAGTTCTATCGAGAGATTCTGGACCATCCGATTCCCACCGACTTGGAAGCAGCCAAAGCACTTTCGTCCTCTCCGGCCGCTCTGGATCTGTTCAAGTGGCTCTCCTACCGTTGCTTCACGGCGCGTGGACGAGAGCGGATTCCGCTATTCGGTCCCTTCGGCCTGGTGAGCCAACTCGGAAGCGCCGAATATGCACGACCGCGCAAGTTCCGCGAGAAGTTGGAGGGCTGGCTCGGGGTTGTTCGGGCGATATGGCCGACGTGCCCGGCTTGTGTCGACCAGGAAGGAACCTGTCTGCTGATCGAGCAGGCCTTCGCCGTCGTTCAGTCCTTACATCGTTGGAGTGACGCATAGTCAGCCTGAACCAGCGATGCTCCGTAATGACCCATGCAGCCTTCGCGTCCTGCCAAATTCCTACGCGGAGGACCATTACAGACTGTCTTCGGTGCGGCCCTCACCCGTTCATCGTCATGCAGATCCAGCCCTCGAAGCAGAAAGCGGCGGTAGTATTTTAGCTCCTTGACGAGTCCGAACACCGGATCCACAATCCTGCTTCGCTTCTTGACTGCCAATGGCCCTCCGGCTCCATTGGCAGGCAGTTCACAGGTTCGCCGCCACGCTGCCAAACCATCGGGCGGCTCGAGACAAGGGCGGAGTCGGCCGAATTCGCCAACGACCCGTGTGGATGTCCCCTTTCGAGCGTATTCTCTTCCAGGCCGTTTCGGGCCAAGGCTTGGAATACCGCGCCCATGGAGTCGTCCAACACGCGGGCGGCGGCCTTGAAGTTCGCCATGTCCTGGCGGACTTGCGGCACGTCCGGCAGAATGGCGGGCGGTTGCATATAGCGCGGATCTTCCTTGGGCCCGGCAACAGGATATTCGCGGTGGGTTTCCAGGAATCCGCAGGAGAG
The DNA here is from genome assembly GCF_963665245.1 of uncultured Paludibaculum sp. Taxonomy (NCBI): domain Bacteria; kingdom Pseudomonadati; phylum Acidobacteriota; class Terriglobia; order Bryobacterales; family Bryobacteraceae; genus Paludibaculum; species uncultured Paludibaculum sp. Next base: position 4,341,073 of record NZ_OY762267.1, on the reverse strand, counting down.
AAAGAACGCCTGTTTCGGAGCAGTGTTTAGGAATTCCACGGCTTTCCGTGCCGCTTCGGGACCAGTGTTCTTCGGAGGGCGCAGGATTTCGGAGTAACCCAGACCGGCTATTTCCTCCGCCGGCGCCTCATGCTGCACGTTGCGGAGTGCCGTGAGGTAGCCCTGGCTCTGCAGGAACGAGGCCAAATGGCGTTTGGGATCGGCCAGACGGAATCCGCGGTGCGCGAGACCGACCATGCGCCTGCCGTGCGCGGTCTGGCCGGTGAGCAATGCCGCCCAACTGGGGCTACAGGTGGGCGCCGCAGAGAAGGCCCGGCGGAACAGCACTCCGCCTTCGGCGAACTTCCGCGGGTTCGGAGTCGGCACGGGGTGCCCGTAGGGCTGGGTGTAGCGACCGGTGTCGTGAGTCTCTTGAAGATTCAGATCCCTGCTACATTTACGCCCGCTGCTCTCCCCCTTCCATTCAGAGGGTGCGCCACGCCGCCTCATCGAATTGAAAGAGCAACCCCAATGCGAATAAGATCGTTGACTTTCTCCTGCCTCGCCGCCTCGCTGGCGATGGCTTCCCTGGGGCACGCGGCATCTCCCGCCGCCGCCAAATCGCGCCCCCTTCTGACGATCACCAGCCCGCAGGCACGCGCGACGTTGAAAGGGCCAAGCGTCCGGGTGGAAGTGCAAATCCGCCAGAACGCATTGCGCTCCAGCTTCCGGGCCGCACTCAACGGCAAGGACATCACGAGTCGCTTCACCTCCACCGGCTCGTGCCAGAAATCGGTCTGTACCGAATCGGCGTCCCTGGCCGAGATCGATGGATTGACCGAGGGGGCGAATGTTGTCCGCGTGCGCGCGAAAAATGGAGCAGGCTACTCCTTTCACGCCCGGACGAGGTTCTTCTGGAGTGCTTCGGGTTCGGACGGAGGGGTTGGCGACCCGACTGCCACCGCTCAACCGAACTATAATTTCACGACGCTGACACCGGGCGGATATCAGGGCACGCCCTGGCTCCAGGTCACTTCCTACGCTCTCGTGGGAGGCGGAACCAGGACGTACCCCGCAAATCCTACCCCATGCCAGAACAGCGTCTATCTGTTGGTGGAAATCGATCGAAGGTCTCTCCGGGAGATCGGCTCGACCTGCCTCGCCTCAGCCCAGGTCAGCGCCAAACTGGCGGCGATTCCTTCCACCTCGTTCGCCGTCATGGGCAGCATCTCCGGAATCAATGCGGACTGGAGCAACCTCAACGCGGGCGCCATCGGCGGCAGTGACTTCCGTCTGATCGGCGATGAGGAAGCGCCCTGGGGGTACATGATCCTCGGCTATGGCCAGTCTCCCGTGGGTGTGGCGATGGAGTCGTACAACACCGGCTATGAGCGTTCCGCCGCTGAACTGGCTCAACTGAACGGCGTGCTCACCGTCAACGCTCACGGTCTTTATGACTTTCACCCGTCCGACAACGCCATAGTGAACGTGGATGGCGTGAACAAGCGGGTTGAAATTGAGGGCGTCACCTACACGCCTCCTGCCGCCGCCAGCGCGCCAACGGGTTTCTGGGTGCTGCCGATTACGCGGCGGACCTTGACTCCCACCGCAATGCCCAATCAGGACAACTCGAGCTGCCCCACCAATTGCGGCGCCGTCTTCCTCCCGAACACTCCGCAAGACATGATTGCCATGGCCAACTATCTGGGCTCCGTATCCCGGCGATCCTTGATTTTTGTGATCGCGTGGGGACAGCAGCCCGGCATCTCGGTCATCGACCAGGTTCCCGATGCCCAGCCATACACCCTTCTGAACACCTATGGGATACCGATCAACACCTACAAATTAATGACTGAGACCAATTCGGTAATGGCCGCGGTGTTATCGCCGGACCCCACTGTTCCTGTCCGCCTCCCGAATCGGCAGGCGCTGGTGTCGTACACTCCGAGTGAAATCGACCAACACGGCCAGTTGACGGCGGTGTTGTCGCGCGACTTGTACCATCTGTACCGGCCGGTCAGCGGCGTGCAGAATATCTTCGATCCCGGGCTCGGGTACACGACGATCGATCTGAGTTTCCTCAAGACCGTTTGGCAACCCTCCAGCGCCTGGCCCATGATGGATACGCCAGCCCGCGTGAACGCCTATCAGTACCTCAGCTACATGATCAGCCACAAACTCTGGGGGGCCCAGCAACCGCTCACCACAACCAACGACATTCGCGGAGCCTACGGCATTCCCTGGGTGAACGAGGATTTTGCCACGGTGGACCTAACCGATTCGAGCATATATCCCTATCCGCCCAATGGCACATTCACCAGCCCGGACAATGGGATGACGTATACCTTCTCGCAGCAGGACATGACCGATGTGGTGCAACAGCTCCAGACGGAACTGCTGGCCTTGGATCAGGTGGTGAACGTTTTCGGGACCAAGGGCGTTAACCTGCGGGGCAAGATGCTCTATGACGGGGCCCCGCTGCTGGAGTTGATACGTGGAACACTCAACGCGGCACTCGGCGCAGGGGGCTACACAAAGGGCGTGCTCCAATTCCGCCTGAACGACGTGTCGAACTGGACCGCTTCGATGTCCGGCATCACGGACGCGTTGCCGGCCAACTCCGGGTCATGGTACGGCGCGGTCACGGGCATGATCCACGCCGCGAGTTCCTCCGGGCTGATCGACCAGCGGGGAGACGGCATTCCCGATTACACCGCGACGAACTCGGCGATCACGGTCGCCAACAACATCGAAACCTACTGGATGAACAATCAGGACGCCTACGATTCGGTAATCGGCATGATCGTGCAGGACTGGAATAAGTTGAAGGCCATCGCCCGATTTTCCGATCCTCAACGGCAGAAGGACTACTCCGATCAGTTGGAGAAGATCTATCAGATGATCACTCTCGCGTCGAGACGCTACTTCTACTCCGTGCTCCTGAACGGGCCGTATGCGATCGAGCGCTACCCCGCTGTCACAGCCACTAGAGTCAGCGGCATCGGAACCATGGCGTACTCGGATGCCGCCAAGGACAAATATTGCAAGGCGCTTCACTCCGACATCCCTGGGGATTCATGGGTTGTGCTTCCATCGGCAACGGCCCAACCGGGCCTGAACGACGTATATTTTATCGGTGGCGAAACCAACAACAACCATACCGGGTTCATGACGCAAGGCTTGGTGCCGCAGGCTTTGATGGCGCCCATCTTCCTGGTGGATAACGTCACGGGGTTACGTGGCTTGCCGCCGGAACTCTGGTTCACGATGGGGCCGGTGTCATGGCGCACGGATCAGTACCCGTCGTGGTATGACGAATACGACGATTCGATCTGCATCATCCCGTAGCACTGGGCGGGGAGATTCGTGCCAGCGGGGGATCGCCGATCCCCCGCTTTTTTGTGCGTTAGCGCGGCAGGTTCAACTGCCGGTGGACGCGGGCAAGGGCGGGGTCGGCGCGGAGTGCGTCGAAGGGCGGCAACTGCCCATGGAGGGGCAGATTCACGTCGTGCCATTCGGCCGTCAGTTCGGCGAGCCGGTTAGGCCTTGGATCCGGCTGAGGCTCGCCGCCTCCACTGTCGGCCGCCAGCAAGCAGCACCAGTCCGATCCCGGCCATGCCGATGGTCGCGGGCTCAGGGACCGGGTCGGCGCCTCCGATATTTTGCTCGGTGATCTGAAGGAACCCCGATGCGATCGGGTACTGCGTGCTGGGATTCTGGACCGAGACCAGGATGCCACTCTTGAAAACGTAAAGGCCGGGCGCACTCGCGGCCGGGAACAGCCCGAACAACTGATACAGATTGTTGGATCCAGTGGGCTCACCGATGGTCACAACGACCTCTCCGGGATCCATTGAGATGGTGAAGTGGTTCACGTCGCTGCGCAGGACGGCTCCGGGAAAGGGCGGCTGAGTCACTGTGATCTCGTTTGGGGCGATGTAGTTGACACCGCTGATCAGGCTTAGCGTAAGGAACTCCACCTCCGTCTGCTGGGTCACTTCCGTCGCGCCGAAGTTGAGTGTGTATACGTAGACGGGTGTGGCCCGGCTGATCGCCGTGGAGGCAGCCAGAAGAAACAGCGTCAGAAACAAGCGATATATCGTCATTGGTAGTCCTTTTGAGGTGTGATGAGGAACCGGCACGGTGGCGCGCCGGCTTGCCTCCCTGATCCAGTGGCGAGTGGGGCTGCCGCGGTGATCATGGTGGGGAACCCAACTTCCGCAGTTTCGAGTCGTTGAGAGCTTCTTTGGCGCCGGTAATCGTCTTCCATGCTTCCCGACAAAATGGCTTCTATCTGTTCTGGGGTATCTGGTGCGCCGTAGGGCAGGTTCCGTCCTTTCACAGTACGTGTAGTGACGACCTACCATTTTGAGCGGCGGCCGCGGATCCTCAGAATGAGGCTATGTATCCGCGGCGCTGCTACAGGAACAAAGGCGGCAAGCGCCCCGCCAATTGAACGGTGGTGGAGGCCTCCCGCACTGTCCGCAGCCCGGGGAACGTGTCGTCGCATGGCTGGGTGCACGGGAGGAGGCCGGGCGGGACAGCCTGATACAAGGTCCTCGCGATTTCCGCCAGAGAGGTCGCGGGCGTCGTGATTCTCCTTATGATCACTTTTCGACCGGCCGCCGCCACTGTGCCGGTATGCGACGGAAACTCACTCACAACTTATGGCGAATGCTGCCGATAGCAGCGTTGTGCTGCTCCATCACTCCCACGATTGGATTGGCCGCAAACGCGACCAAAGCGAAGGACAAGCTGATCGCGGCTCCGACTTCCGGACAGCGGCTGAACGGCAAGATCCGAATCTGGATCAATGTTCCTGACGACCAGAGCACCCGGTTTCAAGTAAAGCTGAATGGGACAGACATTTCGGAAGCGTTTACGCTGAAGCGGCGCAGGTCCTCCGTGGCCAACGGCAAGATCCGAACCATCCAGAGCGACCTCATTACCGCCCACGACGGACTCATCAAAGGCCGCAATCTGCTGGCGGCGCGGTTGCTCACCTCCGGCCAGGCGTCGAAGCATGAACACATCTATTTCGACTGGTCGCAACAGCAACTCCTGGAGAGCGTGCTAAGCACGGATTCGGCATATCCTCCGGCAGTCGGGCTCTACGTGCAGCCGCCAGCCGCAGGCCAACCGGTCGTACAGATCGGAAGCAATAACATTCAGACCTCCAACTGCGAAACCGTCTATCAGGTGCTGGTGCTCGATCGCAGGCAGCTCACTCAGAAGGATTATCAGTGCTACAACGACTCCGCTTCGCTGAAAGGCTACCTGGCAAACCGCACCGTGGACGAACTGGTGATCGCCACCACCACGGAAGGTCACATAGCTGCTTCGGGTCTGGACACTTCGGCTATCGGCGGCAATGATTACAGTTCTGTCGCCAACGCTCTATACCCCCGTAGCTACATCATCGTCGGAGCCGGCCAAACCAAAGCTGGTCAGGCGACCGAGAACTATTACGTGGAAACAACCCCGGCGGCGCCCTTTCAGTACGCGCCATACCTAAGCGGTCTCATGCTCCACGACAACAACAATTACTACGCCTTCCACCACGGGAACCAAATGGCGACTTTCGCCGTGTCGCCCAATGATCCGTCAACCCACAAATCGACGGTGACCATCAATGCTCAGGTCTATACGAATCCGCACCAGAGCTACGGCGCCGGCGGCTTCTGGCTACTCACTCTGGACCGGATGGCTCTGCAACCCATCGACTCCAGTTGGAACGGCGGGACCACGTGTGTCTACAGTTCCAGTCTCAACGACGGCACTTGCGGGCAGTTTTTCCCCACCGGATCCGTCGACACCAGCGTGGCCTTTCCGGCGATGAGGGACCTGGCCAATGCGCTGACCGGCGCCAGCCAGAACCCGCGTAATCTGCTGGTGCTCACCACTGTCAGCACACCGCTCGCCTACCCGCCCACCGCGGAGCTGGGCCAGGCAGTCGCGCAGTTGGGAGCCTCGGAGTACGCGCTTCAGAAGATCGTCTCCGACTCGGGCGGGAGTACATACACTCTGATCTCGAGCACCGACGATACCTTCTCCGAAGGGCTTACCGGAAGGGCCGTCCTGTCCACCAGCGCGCACTCACAGCAGAAGGAGACCGGCTATGTCCGGGGGCTCCTAAGGCGGGATCGGAACAGCCTCTTCATCCCTGGCACCTATGCGCACGAATCGGCCGAGCAGGTCGCTCAAGGCAAAGGCCGCATCTTCGAACTCGAACCCCTATTGTGGAGCATGCCCCAGGCCTGGCCGCTGACCGATACGCCCGGGCACATCGCGGCGTACCAGGCGCTCAGTGTCAAGATCGTCAACAATGTCCTGACCAATCCCTCCGGCGATCACCTGAACGACATTCGCTACTACTACTACGGGAGCGAAGGCTCCAGGTTCGGCGAGTATAAGGTGGAGGCGACGGATTATCCCTATCCGAGCGGCTCACCGGGCTTCTCGGAGGCCGAATGGACGGATGCCGTCAACCAGATCAAGACGGAACTCGGTTATCTGGGCCAGGTCCAGAGCTTTCTGGGGCCGGATTGGGTGGGTGGTATTATGAGCGCCGGCTCCACACCCATGGTGCTGAGCATGTTCCAGGCGGCCGGCAATCTGGCGGAGACCGAATTGAGCGCCAGCCAGGCGCAGGTGAAAGTCAACACTTCGGCGTTTTTGAACCTGGCCATTGCCGGTTTGGAACTGGCAGGAGACTTCTTCGATCCGGCTAGCGTTCTGGGCGATGCCTTGACCTTGGCCGCGCAGACCAGCGCGTTCGGCGACGATACCCAGAGCCTGCCGGGCGCCGAGTACAGCGCGATTTCCAGTGCCACCGCCCTGGCCGGGAAGGCCGAGACCTACGCGGTGAATGTTCAGAACGGCTACAACATGATGGTCCAGGCAATTTACTGCGACTGGGGCAAGCTGTCGTATATCGGACAGAGAGTGGTCGACACCTCGAGCCCCTGGTATCAGACGTCAAAAACCATTCCGCAGGAACTGGTGGATGCCTTCGACACCGCCGCCAAGAAAAGTACCTACATCCAAGCCCTGCCGACCCTCCTTCAGAAGGACGCCTGGCTCGACCAGCAGGCGACCAGTCCTTCGCAGATTGGCTCGTGGAAGTTGGGCGAGTGCAATGAGAAGACAGGGAAATGTCAGTACACCTGCAAATCGTACTATGCGACCCGCAGCATTCCAGCAAATGTGCAGGCCGTTTACGGAACACTCAACGATTCGACCACCGGCGATAACACGATTCACGACCTGTACATCCTGTCGCAGCCGATCAAGAGCCAGGGCAGCGACTACGTCAGCCAGGTCTATCCGAGCGATACTCTCATGACCATGCTGACCGGCAGCGGCAAGGGAGACTTCAACCTTCCATTGGATTCACTGCTATCGTCCAGCAGCCCATTGAAGAATCAGTCGGGACCGGCCTATAGCAACCTGGGCGTCTGCTACAACATCGGTGGGACCAAATTTGTCCCGTAAGATTGTCTGAACTTGAAGAACGGTGCGGCCAGGGGATCCTCCCCCGGCCGCATTTTCGTCTTTCCTGGCGCCGTTTCGAACGGGGCAGCCTGCACTCCCTGCCGGAAAGGTCTGCCGCTCAGAGGTGAAGCGTTCCCTGCATTGGCTGCCAAGATTGCTACTCCCCGAGAAAGTCGTTGGATGCCGCGAAAACCCTGTGACGTGGATTCGGAATCTCCTCCTTCGGAGATGCGAGTTTGGACCCGCGGACTCGCTCGAACTGCATGATCAGTTCCGCCCGTAATCCCACCACTGAGTGAATGCGGGCAATGCCGCGACAAAGGACAAACCATTGGGATACCTCTTCAGAAATGATCTCTACGATGGATTCGGCACTTGGCCTCTCGGCTACATCCCTTACGGAGGCGCCGATTTCGGCGAGGTGCAGGCGGTCGTGCAAGCGATCGGAGATGGCGGCGATGCCGCCTACTACAGCGCGTGGACTTCGGTTGCGGCACACCTGGAAGCGGATGCCGCCGAAGCCGAACAGAAGGGTCGCATCCACAGTGCGCGGGAGCTGTATCTAAAAGCCAGCGCTTTCTACGCAACTTCATACCACCCGATCTATGGAGATCCAGTCGATCCTCGACTGTTGACGGCTTTCCGAAAGCAGGTGGAAACGCTGGATAAGGGGCTCGGGCTCCTGGCGCAGCCAGTCGCGCCGATGCGCATTCCATTTGAAGAGACGTCCATGCCGGCCTACCTGATACCAGCACTGGGTCTGGAGCGGGAGGCACGCCCACTGATCATCTTCACCAACGGCTATGACGGGACAATTACCGACATGTACTTCGCGTCCGCCGTGGCCGCATCCAGGCGCGGCTATCACTGCCTGCTGTTCGACGGACCAGGCCAAGGCGAAATGCTCTACGAGCACAGCATCTGTCTGCGTCCGGATTGGGAAACGGTCGTTGCGGCTGTGGTGGACTTTGCACTTAGCTTGCCGAACATCCGGACTGAGCAGATTGCATTGAGTGGGTGGAGCCTGGGCGGCCACCTCGCGCCGCGAGCTGCCTCGGGCGAACATCGCATCGCCGCATTGATTGCCGACCCCGGGATCTGGAGTATCTGCGGGATGTTTCGAGACTTCGCCGTTCACACGCTCGATGTCGCCCCTGAGGCCGCTGCTGACCTCGGCGCGCTGGAACAGCCATTGCTCGATCGCATGGATAGGATCATCAACAGCAATCCCGCACTGCGTTGGAAGGTCGTTCAAAGAGGGTATTGGGTCCACGGCGTAGATAACTTGCGTGATTACCTGATTTCGGCGGAACGTTTCACGATGGATGGCCGCGCGGAACTTATTCGTTGTCCAACGTTGTTGACCAGGGCTGAAAATGACTCACTTGCCTCCGGTACTTCCGCATTCTTCGACGTCCTCGGCTCCCCCAAGGCGCTCATGCGGTTCGGCGCCAGCGAGGGGGCGGGGGATCATTGCGAGATGATGAATCGGACTTTGCTGAATCGGAAGGTGCTGGATTGGCTCGACGAGCTGTTCCATCCGGCTTAGTATCCTGCACTGGAAACAGACTTCCTTCAGGTAAGCAGTCCCGTCGTGATCAGTTTCACCCCCCGAATCACCCCAGATACAGGTGAAGGCGCGAGTAATGGCGCCCAGATCAACAGGAGCGAATCCATGAACCTCAGAAATACAATTTTGGCGCTGGCCTGCCTCACTACGGCGAGCTTCGCGCAGGATGTCCGGTACAACTACGCCGAAGGCACCAACTTCAAACAATTCAAGACCTACAAATGGGGCCAGAGCCGGGCGGCGGAGAAGCTGGATTCCATCACCGACCGCCAGTTGCGGGAGGCGGTTGACTCCGAGATGACCAAGAAGGGCCTTGTCCGGCAGGAAGGGGGCAGCACCGACCTGCTGCTGATTTATGAGCCGTCGACGCGCAACGAAAAGCAGATCACTGCGTTCGACAGCGGCTGGGGCTATGGCCGTGGCTGGGGACGCCGCTGGTACGGCTACGGTCCTGGCATCACGACGGCTGAGACCTCCACCATCCGGGTGGGCGAGTTTGCCCTCGACATCTATGACCGGGAGAAGCATGAACTGGTCTGGCGGGGTGTCGCGTCGAAGACCCTGGATCCCAACATGAAGCCGGAGAAGTGGCAGAAGACCATTCAGGCCGGTGCCGAGAAGCTGCTGAAGAACTTCCCGCCTCCGGTGAAGAAGCAGTCCTGACAGTTGCCTGGATCGGGAGCCGCCTCTCCGGCTCCCGATCTCCTCGCCCCTTCTGTTGCGGCCGCTGGTGAAGGTAGGGCGGCCGCTTGACGATCACCCACCGCCGGATCCGCACCGTCTCCCTCGTTCGACCAGCCCGCAGGCGTTCGGCCAGCCGCGTATTGCTGGCGACACCACCATCCACATGAGGTTCCCCCTTGATCTCCACAGGCGCATATGCCCCCGAATCGTGGTGGACGCCAGCAGGATCTTCTGGAAGGAGCCGAGGCCGCCAGGCCCGCGCGCCAGGTCGTCCTCAATGCTCCAGATCGATCCCAGGCCGCTGCGGAGATTGGTTGTGCCGACCAGATCGTCTTCCGAGAGGGAAATGAGGAGTTCAAAGACGAAGACGCGCCCATGCATCGCACGAGCGCGTCTTTCAGTTGTGAACCCCCGGATCTAGCGCCAGCGGCCCTCCACCCAGATGTGCATTCCATTCCGGCGCTCCCAACGCCCGGGGACCCAGCCAGCCCGCCCGCGCGGCGGGACCGTCCAGTACCCGCTGGCCCAGACATAGCGCCTGCCATCCCAGGAGTAGTGGCCGGGGACCCAGACATGGCGCGGTCCAGGCCGCACAACAATTACCTCGCGGGGCGGCGGGGGCGGCGGGCCGAAGCGAGCACTGACGCTCACCTCGGCTGCGCCGGCAAGCATCGCAAATGCAAAGAAGCCAACTGACAACAAGCGTTTCATCCGAATTCTCCTTACTGTACGTTTCACTTCCAATGGGGGCGGTGGGCCGAAGATGTGATCATCCGCCGGAGTGGTGTGGCGGTTAGCGCGGCCCGCGCCGGCCTCCGCCCCCGCCTCTGGGAAAGCTGGGGCCGGCCATGCCCGCTCCGCGTTCCCGGCTCCTGCGCTCGTCCTCGATGCCGGAGCCTCGCGGTTCCACGCGCGGGCCTGGAAACTGGCGTTGCCGTTCGGGCTGCATGGAACGCGGGGTTGGGGCCGGCCGTTCGGGCGCCCAGTTACCGCCGTCCCTGCGCTGCCAGCCTTCGCCAGTATTGCGGTGGAGATCCCCGTTGCGGTCGACGTATACGTTATTCGGCCGGCCGGGGTCGGGTCGCATGGGCACGGGCCGGAGCGGATCTCTACCCGCCGGCGGACGGCCAGGCAGATACGGTTGCGGACGGATCCCGGGCTGGCCGGGCCGATTGTAGATGTTGCCGCCTGGGCCGGCCCAGGGGCGGGGTCCCGCGCCAGGATAGGGTTGCGGACCAATCGGCCGGTAGGGCGGACGCCAATCGGGCGGGCGCGGCGGGCGGTAGCCGCCCGGACCAAACCATCCGCCGTTGTAGTGACGATAGGGACCCGGATAGGCCGGCCCCCAGCCGCCCCAACCGGAGCCCCAACGGGCGGAGAGGCCCATCCAGCCCGAGTTCCAGCTCATGCCGAAGCTCCAGCCGGCCCATGGGTTGTAGCGCACGGCGAAGCCCCAGGTCGCCGGGCGTGGATAGTAGACGGTTCCATACCAGCCCGGATAGTTCCAACCGGTCCCGTAAACGATCACCCCACGGTATGGCAGCGACCAGCGGTAGCCAGGCAGATACCCGACATACACGACATCGGGTGTCGAATCGTAGATGTAGACATACCGCGTGTTGTAGACCGGGCTGCTGGGCGGAATGCGGTCAATCGCCGTGGGGCGCACATCCGAGACCTGCCAGGGGCCGGCCGGCGTGGGTGCGGAGTACCAGACTCCTCCCTCGCAGGCGAAATACTTCCCATCGGCCTGGATAACCTGCGACGGCGTGTTCACCGCATAGGCCATCGTGGTGCCCTGAATGGGGGAGAACCGGGGCTCCCCATCGTAGGTGACATCGATTTTGACGTTGCTCCGGGAGACTTCCGCGGTCTGCGGGATCACGTTGTCCATCAGCGCATCCTTCGCGCGGTCGGTGCCGGGAATGAACGCCAGGACGCTGGCCTTGGGCGAGTTCTCGGGGATCCGGGCGAAGGACTTCGGCAATGTGTCGGGGGCAATGAAGGCCCAGGGCCCGCGGAGCGACGGCGCCGCGTACCAGCGGCCGGAGATCAGCAGATAGTGGCGCTGGGTCGCGACTTCCAGGAAGATGTCGCTCTCTGAATTGCTGACGTAGAGAATGTCGCCGCCGGCCAGCGGCGCGTAGTTGGGCGCGCCCTGCACAACCACCAGTTCGGTCGGTTCGGTCGCCACTACGATCCGGGCCGAGCGCAACTGGTCGGCAGACGCCGTTTTCTGGCCCTCCACGCCCGGCGAGGCCTGGGTATTGGAGTCCTTCACCAGGTCCTGAATCGAGGATGGGGCGCTGTCGACGGCCTTCCATTCGCCCTGCAGGATGTCGCGTGTAGTGAACCAGACGCTGGAACCGGACAACCAGTACTCCTTGTGTTTGGTGTCGAAGATGACAGGCAGCGCTGTGTTGGCAACCACTTGCAAGTCCTTCTTGCCGGTGTCCTGGAAGCGAGGGGGGCCGTCCAGCAGCAGGAGCAGCGCCGGCCGGTTCTCGACCATGATGCGCGGCGGATCGTTGCGGTAACCCGGGTCTCCCCCGGCGTCCACCGGTTGGAGGGCGGCGCGCAGTCTGCTGAGCGAGAGGGACAGGTCCCAGCGCGGGACCGCCTTCTCCAGGAAGCTGACGATGCCTTGCATGTCACTGTCCGGGATTCCGGTGAACCGCGTGCGGGTCACCCTGACCGATCTGACTTCGGCGATGTCGCGATCGCGGTCGGTGCTGAGGGTCGCGGCCACCCAGAGGGCGCCGAATACCGGTTGCTGGTCCTGCGGCCGCCTGATGGAAACCGCCACGCGGCTCTGCAGTGTAACGCCGTCGAGCGAGTCAGGCTGGGGCTGATAGACGACTATCTCCGTACTGCCGTCCTGGACGATGCGGGGCCACCCGGCATCGTTGGCCCTTGCCAGGCCAGCGGCGCCCAGCGCCAGGCTGGCCAGGCAGAGAGCCGTGCTCATTCTCAATCTCAGAAATTTCACTTGGATGCACTCCCACTGACTCAGGGGCGGTGGCGCGACGGAAGTGATCAGACGCAGGCTTCTGTTTTTCCGGGCGCTCGGGTGATCAGATCCTGGGGCCTTCCTCCCCCTCCTGATGTGAAAGGTTCGCCGCCGCCGGTTCCGGGTGGAGGGCGACAGAGAGGCGCTAAATGCTGGAAGACAAACTGCTGTTTCTGGAGTTGGCCAAGGCTGCGTCGGTTTCTTTCGTGGCGCTGCTGCCGTTGGTCAACCCCGTAGGCAGCGCCCCCATCTTCCAGGCGTTCGTGCGGCAATATCCTCGCGATATCCAGGAGACCCTGGCCCGCAAGGTTGCCCTGTACGGATTACTCCTGCTGGTCAGCTCGCTCTTCCTGGGTGTGAAGATCCTGGCTTTCTTCGGAATCTCGTTGAGTGTGGTCCAGGTGGCCGGCGGGATGGTGATCGCACACACGGGCTGGGAACTCCTGCGGCACGAGAAACCGGTCGACGACACCGCGGTGAAGGAGACGCCGGTGCAGGCCCCGCTGACACGGGCGTTCTATCCGCTGACGCTGCCCCTGACCGTGGGACCGGAATCCATCTCAACGGCGATCGGCCTGGGAGCCCACCTGAACAGCAACGGCATTGAGATGATGATTGCGTCCACCTTAGGCATGGTGGTGCTGTCCATCGCGGTGTGGATCGTGTATCACAATGCGTACCGGCTGGAACAATTGCTGGGCACTACAGGTACGGAGATCCTGAACCGGCTTTCCTCGTTCGTCCTGTTCGCCCTGGGATTGCAGATCCTCTGGAACGGGCTGGCGGTGGCGCTGCGCAGCCGGTAGTTCGCGGACTTCGCGCCATCCAGTCAGCCGGGTTCAACAACGCAGATGTGCCCGACAACAAGTTACTGGTCTGACCCGCACTGGCTCCTTTCCACCGTCCCTCCTGGCGTGCTGAGCTGGATGGCATACTGGCAACCCCAGGTGGGCTGGCCGACGAAGGGCTGATAGAAGAACATCTTCTTGAGAGTGGGGTAGTAGACGACCAGGTTGGTGCCGGCGCCCACTGGCCGGACGTCAACCTGAGGCATCTCGTCATCGGCACGTACGCGTGAGGCAGGTGCAGCCAGACGGCCGGCCTCAAAGCCGGCGGCAGCTACCAGCAGCCCCCAAAGAAGAAGGCGTGTTTTCATTGAAGTTTTGTCCTCGCTATGGGTAGATCGGGCAGCCTTGGCGGCCCTGTCAAACAAGTGGCGGGAAGGACTCCAAAGTGATCACACTGGCGATAGAACTTTTCGGTTTTGTGGCCATGCGCCTTCCTGAACACGGTGATGCACCATGTGCTATATTTCGGGCTCAGAGCCGTTCCATTTTCGTTGGGATATCCGCAAACGAAGCCGGCCGTGCCGGGCACCATGGCAGCACCGAAAGAAGAGCACAACTGGCGGCGGATCCTCGAGTTAGCGCACGCGGTGGCGGAGATCTCCGGTGAACAGCGGGAGTCGTTTCTGCGGGCACACTGCGAGGACCCGGCGATTGTCTCCAGCGTTCTCGACCTGGCGCAGAAGTTCCATGCTCCGGCGGCAAATTCCGCTGTGGAACCGGGCTCGCGAATCGGCCGGTTCACCATCCTGGCCCGCATCGGACAGGGCGGCATGGGCCAGGTGTTCTCCGCGGTAGACGATGTGCTGAATCGCACGGTCGCGATCAAGGTCCTCACCCCAGACCAGGCCCAGGCCGGGCAGCGGGCGGAGCCGATGATCCGCGAGGCCCGAACGGCTTCGTCGCTGAATCATCCGAATATTGTCACCATCTACGAGGTGGTCGACACCAGGCAGACCGTCGCCATCGTCATGGAGTTCGTCGCCGGGGATTCGCTGCGGGTCCTGGCAGCAAGTCCAATGAGTGCCGTGGCGTGCCTGAGAACGGCGCGGCAGATAGCCGCGGCGCTGGGGGCAGCGCACAGCGCGGGCATCATTCACCGCGACATCAAGCCGGAGAATGTGATTGTGCGCCCGGATGGCCAGGTGAAAGTTCTCGATTTCGGGCTGGCCCGCACGGTCACCGACGATCCGTTGAAGAGTGTCTCGTCGGCCGGGCTGTGGGCGGGAACGTTCCGGTACATGTCGCCCGAGCAGTGCGACGGTGCCGGGCTGACTCCGGCCAGCGACATTTATTCCTTCGGCACCGTGCTCTACGAACTGTTGGCCGGGCAGCATCCGTTCCCCGAGATATCGCCGATCCGGACGATGTGGTCGATTGTGAACGACAAGCCGCCGGCGCTGCGTGACCGGACACCCGGACTGCCACCCGCCCTCTACGCGCTGATCGAGGCCATGATGGCGAAGCCGCCCACGGCCCGGCCGACGGCTGAGGAAGTGGGAGCGGCGGTGGAGTCGATTCTGGAAGAGCTGCGGGGCTCTAGTTCATCCAGCGGATCCGGAGTAAGGGAGCCCGTCCGTCGACGCCGCCTGTGGAAGGCCGCGATCTGGGTTGCCAGTGTGCTCGGTTTGGCCGGGTTGGGTGGAGTTGCCTATTGGAGGACACGCCCCACGACTCCGGTGATTGAACTAGCCGACGCACTGACCAAACTGCTGCCGTCCAATCGGGCCACAGCCGCCGCGATCTCGGGGGATGGGCGATTCCTGGCCTTCGCGAACTCGCAGGGGATCAGCCTACGGATCCTGAGTTCGGGCGATACCCAGCAACTGCAGGTTCCGGCCGATTTCGTCGTGGACCACATCGCCTGGTATCCGGATCATGCGCGAATGGCCGTCAGCGGCTTTTCGGCGACACGGAACCAGTCCGCGATCTGGCAGGTGTCCGTCACGGATACGCCACCGCGCCTGCTGCGGCAGGGCGCCCGGGGCGGCGTGCCCTCACTGGATGGTAGCCAGCTTGCGTTCGCCAGCGAAGACGGCTCTGAGATCTGGGTGTCGCGAGCCGACGGGCAACAGGCGGAGAAAGCACTGCAAGGGGGCGCCGGCGACAGCTTTCCGGTCCTTCTTTGGTCCCCGAACGGGCGCTGCGTGCTGTTCCAGCGCCGGTCCCCCTCCACTCGCGATCTGGGCTCTGGCAGCTTCGACCGGTACTTCCAGCGAAGCCTGGAGTCGTTCGATCTCCGGACTCGCCGGGTGGTGAGCAAGGTGCCCGAGTTGTGGATTGAGTCGGCGGCCATGCTGCCGGACGGCCGCCTCCGGTTCCTGCGCTACTCCTCACCAGGCTCGTATTATGCAAAGGAGCTGTGGGAGATCCGAACGCAGCCGGAGTTGGGCATCATTCAAGGTGAGCCACTCCACCTCGGCGGGCCGGAGCGAGAGTACGGCGGCTACCTGGCCGGCTTGACCAGCACCGACAGCGGCGATGTGGCCACCATGCTGCAGGCAACCGACGAACATGCCATCTACACCGCCGACTTCGACCCTTCACCGCCACGCCTCACCCATATCCAGCGCCTGACCCTGGATCGCGGGCGAAGTTTTCCTCATGCCTGGACCCCCGACAGCCTCCAGGTGGTCTTCGATTCCGAACGCAATACGTCCTGGGATGTATTCAGGCAAAGGGTCGACAGCGCGGAACCGGAGGCGGTGGTGGCCGAGGCGCGCCGGGCGGAGGTTCTGCCGCAACTCGCACCCGGCGGCCGGACCGTTCTGTATGCCACGGGCTCCGGCAACAGCAGTGGCAAGATCGACCGGCTGATGAGGGTTCCCCTGACCGGCGGGCTGCCGGTGGAGGTGCCATTGAATGGGCCGCTGGGCGAGTTTCGCTGCGCGTCCGGTACCGCCGGCCGATGTGTCCTGCGGAGAACGGAAGGGCAGAAGTCCTACCTCTTCTATGAGTTGGATCCGGAACGGGGCGCGGGTCGCGAGATCGCGCGTACCGCCTGGATGCCGGGCATCCTCGGCGACTGGGATGTCTCGCCGGATGGACGCTGGGTCGCCATGCCGAATCACGACGCGAAGTCCGCCCGGATCCGGCTGGTGGCGCTGACGCCCGGCGACGCCGAGCGGGAGGTGGAACTGCCCGGCATCGCGGACCTCAAGGGCTTGACCTGGGCCGTGGATGCTTCCGGTTGGTTTCTCAGCCTGACGACGACGGTTGGGGTTCGGACGGTATTCGCCTATCCCAGCGGCCGGGTCGCTCCATTGGGCAACCTGCAGGCGGTGGTCCAGGCTCCGAACGGCCGTAGAGTGGCGTTTGTCGATCATATTGTCGCGGCGAATGTCTGGAAGGTCAAGTTCCGCTAGCCTTGCGGCTTGACGGCCGGGGTTAGCTCGACCAAGGCCATCCGGCCGTCGGTCCGGATGCGGTCGCCGGTTCCATTGGTGCTCTCACGAGGAACAGTGGGGCGGACCAGATAGGATACGGAGTCTACCTGCCGGGCAAACCGGAGATCAAAGATCACTTTGCTGCGTTCGTCGTCGACGTTCGAGTCCACCTTATGGGAGAACGTGCGGGCCTTGGTGGAGAACTCGATGCCGATGTCGTGCGTGGCGGCGGCAATCCAGATGGGCCGGCCGCGCCAGTCCTTCCCGCTGGACCAGATACGGATGTGATCCCGCTTGGCGAAAGTATTGTTCTGCTTCTGGAATACGAGGTCCGGCTCCCTGCCGCCGACCAGAAGGGTGGAGACGGGAGCGCGTTGGTAGGAGTGGTGGGCGGCCACGGCCAGGAATGTACGGGTGCCCGACTCCAGCGAGAGGTGGGCGGCGGTATGCCAACCCGCCTGCCGGAACGCGTGTGCTAGATCGTCCCGGCTGCCCACGAAGGCGAGATTGATCCAATCGGACGGCGCCGAGAGGTGTTTGGCCTCGGTCCGATTGGGGAGTTCGTTGAGGATGGCAGCGGCGTCGGGCGGCAGCGAGGCATCGGAGCCGGGTAACCGCGGGAGCGCGGTCAAGGGCGGGGAGGACTCGAGTGCCAGCGACAGGTTGACGCCGGCCGGATAGTGGACCTCCGGGCGGTCGACCTCGCGCACGACGTATTTCGTCGTCTCCAGCGACACCAGCAGGGCCGGGTGAGCGTAGGCCGCCGCGAGGAGCACCGCTTCCACGGTGCCGGGCCGCTTGCGCAGCGGCTGCAGGGCGACGATGGTTCCATCCTTTTCCACGGTCTCGCGGGCGTTGTCCACATCCAGCACCCGGGCGGAGATCGGGAAGTCGCGAGCGCCGATCCGGACCCGGTCGAACTGCAATTGCAGCCTGGTGCGTGTCTTCGGGGCTTCCGTCACGGACCGGCCCATCAACTGGCTGCCCATGGGGATACCCCGCCCGTCCCCTGCCGGGAACGGACGCAACACCACCGCCTGCACCTCAGCGCCCGGGTGGGCCGAGTTCACCGATGATTCGAGCCGGACCCACAGCGGCTGGGCCGCGGGGGCCAGTGGCTCGCTTTGCGCATGGCTTTCCAGGATGACGAATGCCACCAGCGCTAGCAGGAAAACCCACCGGACGAGGCGCGATCGCCTCATAGACAAGACGGCGGGCTTCGGGAGCGGGACACCTGGACCGTCGGTCGCGTCTTCGAAACGGGGCGGGTCGAGGCGGGCGGTGGCGCGCCGGGGATGACTCGAGGGCCCTTGAGCCATTCCGCGTGTGGGATCGACATTCATGATGACAAGCCTTCACTTTGATAAGTGGAGAGCAGGCCAGGAGAAGTGATCAATTTAGGTTCATCCTTATGGAACTCGTTTTGGCACATTTGAGGCCAATAACGAAACTGCTATCGTGATTTAGTTGGAGCCTGGGCTGACGGCGCAATCCAAGGCAGTTCCTGGATGTACGCGCGTCGCACCTGGCACCCTGCCTGCAACACATGGGCCAGAAACTAAACGAAGAGCAATGGAAGGCTGCTTTCGAGCTTGCGCACGCGGCGGCGGAAGTCCCCGCGGCGGAGCGACGCCGGTTCCTGGATGCCTGTGGTCACGAGCCGGTGGTGATCCAACAAGCACTCACCCTGCTGGAAGAGTTTGACCCACCCACGCAGACCGCGGTACAGCACGGCAGCACGATCAGCCACTTTGTGGTCACCGGGCACCTGGGCAGCGGTGGGATGGGCGATGTCTACGCGGCGACGGACACGGAACTGCGCCGTCCGGTCGCGCTCAAATTCCTGAGGCAGGAAGCTAGCATGGTGGATGGCGCCGTGGAGAGGTTCATCCGTGAGGGGCGGACGGCCTCCATGCTGAACCATCCGAATATCGTCACGATCTACGAGGTGATCCGGACGGAATCGAGCCTGGCGATCGTCATGGAGCTGGTCGAGGGCAAGACGCTGCGTGAACTGCGGCAGGAGAAGCTGGAGATCGGACGCCTGCTGGACATTGGAGAGCAGATTGCCAATGCGCTGGCGGCCGCCCATGCGGCCGGCATCATTCACCGGGACATCAAACCGGAGAACATCATCGTCCGTCCCGACGGGCGGGTGAAGGTGATGGACTTCGGCCTGGCGCGGTGGATCGAGGCGGAGAACCGCTCCGGCATCTGGGTCTCGGCGCCGGGCCTGCCTGTAGGCACCTGGCGCTACATGTCGCCCGAACAGTGCCGGGGTGAGAACCTGACCGGGGCCACGGACATCTTTTCGCTGGGGATCGTCCTTCACGAGCTCTGCGCGCGACAGCCTTTCAGCTCGGGTGAAGCGGGTGTTGCAAGCGCGGCGGCCATGCGCAGCCCGGAGGTGCGGCCGCCTTCGGCGTGGAACCCGGAGATACCCAAGGAGCTGGATACACTCGTCCTGCGGATGCTGGCCACGGAGCCGTCCGCCCGGCCGGATGCCGAGAAGGTCGCCGCTGCTTTTTCCGCCCTCCGCAAGGGGTCGGATCCCAACTGGCCCCCCCCTCAACTGCTGATGAGGCGGTCGAGGCGGGCCGCCCCGTGGGTGGGCGGGATCGCGGCCGCCCTGGCACTCGCCGCAGCCGCCGGCGTGTTTATGTGGCGGTGGAATCCCAAGGTCCCGGCGGCGGTGCTGCAGCAGGTGACCACCCTGGTGGCGGAAAACCACGCCACCGCGGCGGCGATTTCCCCGGATGGCCGTTTTGCCGCCTACTCCAATGTGGACGGCGTCTTTCTGAGGTCCAGCCAAAGCGGGGAGACGGTCACCCTGCGCCAGCCCGAGAGCTTTCTGGCCGACCGGATGGCCTGGTTTCCCGATGGCACGAGACTGGCGGTCAGCGGCTTTTCCACCACCACCAACCAGCCCAGTGTGTGGGCGGTCTCCATTACGGGCATGGCTCCGCGGCTGTTGCGGGAGGAGGCACGGGCGGGCGTGCCCTCGTTCGACGGAACCCAACTGGCGTCGCTCAGCGAGGACTGGTCTGAGATCTGGGTCACGAACATCAGCGGCGAGCGGCCGCGCAAGGTGCTCTCCAGCCCGGCCAGCGACACCTTTACGTTCGTCTGCTGGGCCGCCGATGGCCGCCACCTGATCTTCCAGCGCCGGCACTACGCGACGGACCAGGATCTCGGCAATGTGGTGGTGGACCGGTACTACCGCAGAAGCCTGGAGGTGCTGGACCTGGATACCGGCAAAGTAGTGAGCAGCATGCCGGAGATGTGGGCCGATTCGGCGGTGGCCCTGAAGGACGGGACGGTGCTGTTGCTCAAGATGGATCGGGGATCGGATTCACGCAGCGCGGTCTGGGAGATCCACACGAATCCCAGAACAGGCGTCATCCACGGCTCCGCCCATGAGATCCAGGGCATGGAAGAGAGCTTCCGCGGCCAGCTGAGCGGCATCTCCTGCACGGCAGACGGGAACCGCATCATGTTCGTGCTGCGCAACAATGCGCCGGCGGTGTATGTGGCCGACTACTCGGGTGCGCCACCGTCCTTCTCGAAATCGCGCCGGCTGACCCTGGACGACCGTTTGAACTTCCCGCATGCCTGGACTCCGGATAACGCGGCCGTGATCTTCGAGTCCGATCGCAGCGGCAACTGGGATATCTTCAAGCAGCGGGCGGACCAGCGCCTGCCGGACGTCATAGTGAACCACCCGGCGCGCGCGGAGGTGCTGCCCCAGGTGGCAGGCCAAGGCAAATGGATGTTGTACAGTACCGCCCCGAAAGGCCAGGAAGCGAAGGGCCTGGATGCGGTGATGCGCGTGCCGCTGAGTGGTGGAACGCCCGAACAGGTGCAGGTGGGGTCGCCTGTAGACACCTTCCGCTGTGGGATCGGCCCGCAGCAGCCCTGTGTGATCCGGCGGAGCATCGGCCGTGAATACTACGCCTTCCACGCGCTCGATCCCGAGAAGGGGATCGGCGCCGAATTGGCTCGCACGCCGTGGATGGTGGGGGTGTTGGCCGATTGGGATGTCTCGCCGGACGGATCCCTGGTAGCACTGCCGAATCACGACAACCGCTCAGCGACGATCCGCCTGGTCCGGCTCGACCACAAGGCGCACGAACCGGCGGAGTGGACGGTGGAACTCAAGGGCCTTTCGGACCTGTCGGGGCTGACCTGGTCGGCCGACGGCACCGGATGGTTCGTCAGCGTGAACACAACCGTCGGAAAGCACCTGTACTACGTCTATCTGGACGGCCGCCGGCACCTGATCGGAGACATCCAGGGTTGGGCCGTGCCGTCGCCGGACGGGCGGCGCGTGGCGTACCTCGACCGCATCGTGGCCGCCAACGCCTGGATGATCGAACGGCATTAGTCCCGGCTGCTCCCTCGCCCCTGCCTGCTCCCGCCGGAAAAGCTGCGTCCGGCTGATCACTTTTACCCGCCTCCGCCCCCCAGTGCTATCGGAACCCCGACAAGGAAGACGGAGCACCGCTTGACTACACCCCACCGAACGAATCCGATATCGACGGGCAGCCCGCACCAGGGTGCGCTCGCAATCTCGTTGCTCACGCTGGCGTGCGGCGCGCTGGCGCTGGCGGCCTGCGGACGCAAGGAGCAGGCCCACGCGATGCCGCCGCCCCCCGTGGAGGTGGTCCAGGTCCGGCAGCAGGACGTACCCAACGTCCGGGAGTGGGTAGCGACGATGGACGGGCTGGTCAACGCCCAGGTGCGGCCCCAGGTAACGGGCTACCTCGTACGGCAGCTCTACCGCAACGGCGACCGGGTGAGCCGGGGCACGCCGCTATTCCAGATCGACACCCGAACCCTGCAGGCGGCGGTCAACGAGGCGAAAGCCAACGTGGAACAGGCGCGCGGGCACCTGGTGGAAGCACAGGGCCAGGTACAGAACGCCGAGGCGCAGCGCGGCAAGACCAAGCTCGACCTGAACCGCGCCCGGCCGCTCGCCGCGGAGCAGGCGATCAGCCGCCAGGAGCTGGATGATGCGGTCCAGGCGGACCTGGTGGCCGCGGCCCAGGTGGTCTCTGCCCAGGCAGCGGTGACCCAGGCCAAGTCCGCGATAGAAGCGGCACAGGCCAAGCTGGAGACGGCCAAGCTCAATCTCGGGTTTGCGACGGTACTCTCGCCGGTGGACGGGATCGCGGGCATCAACGCCGCCCAGATCGGCGACCTTGTCGGGCCGCAGAGCCCGGCATTGACCATCGTCTCGACGGTGGATCCCATCCTGGTCAGTTTCACGTTCTCGGAACAGGAGTACCTGGGCATCCGCCGCCTGCGGGAAGACAGTGAGGCGGCTAAGCGGAGCAGCGAGTTGGAGTTCAGCCTGCAACTCACCGACGGTTCCACTTACCCGCTAAAGGGCAAGCTGCACGCAGTGGACCGCAATGTGGATATCAAGACCGGGGCGATTGCCGTGCAGGTTGCTTTCCCGAACCCGCGCGGGGAGTTGCGGCCTGGAGGATTCGGGCGGATCTCGACCGTGGCCGGAGTCGACCACGGGGCGCTGGCAGTGCCGCAGCGGGCGATCAGTGAGATCCAGGGCGCCTACCTGGTGGCCGTGGTAACGCCGGAGAACACGATTCAACTGCGCCCGGTGAAGCTCGGCGCCGCCGTGGGCCCCTTGCGGGTCATCAAGGAAGGCCTGCAGCCCGGCGCCCGCGTGGTGGCCGAAGGGATCCAGAAGATCCGCGACGGCATGAAGGTCCAACCCAAACCGTTCGAGACACGGGCAGAGGGCGCCTCGCGCTAAGGGGGCAGAACGGCCATGTACAAATACTTCATCGACCATCCTGTCGTCGCCTGCGTCCTGGCGATCTTCTTCGTAATCCTCGGCACACTGGCGGCGGTCACCCTGCCCGTGGCGCAGTTTCCCGACATCGCCCCGCCGGAGATCCTGGTGAAGGCCAACTACAACGGCGCGGACGCGCTCACGATGGAGCAGTCGGTCGCCACGCCGATCGAGCAGCAGATGAGCGGTGTCGACGGCATGGCGTACATGTATTCGGTGAACGCCAGCAACGGCACAATGCAGCTCACGGTCAACTTCGACGTGGGCAGCAGCCCGAACACAGACCAGATTCTGGCGCAGATGAGGCAGGCGCAGGCGGCCTCACAGCTGCCGATGGATGTCAACACGCTGGGCGTGACGGTGCAGAAAGCGACATCGGCGCCGATGATGCTGATCAACCTGTACTCTCCGGACGGCCGCTATGACGCCGCCTTCCTGGCCAACTACGGGGTGATCCAGCTGAACGACCAGCTGATGCGCACGCCCGGCGTAGGCAACCTCTCGGTGTTCGGCGCGGGCCTGTACGCCATGCGCCTGTGGGTGAAGCCCGACCAGCTGGCCAAGATGGGCATCACGATCCCCGAGATCGTCAATTCGGTCCAGACGCAGAACACGGTCAACCCGGCAGGCCAGGTTGGCGGCGAGCCGGTGCCCAAGGGGCAGGAGTTCACCTACACCGTCCGCACGGACGGACGGCTGACGACGCCGGAGGAGTTCGGTGAGATCGCCGTGCGCGTCAATGAGGACGGCTCAGTGGTGCGTGTGAAAGACGTGGCGCGGGTGGAGCTGGGCGCGCAGACCTACAGCATCATCGGAAGAACGGACGGCAAGCCCTCGGCGGTGGTGGCGGTCTACCAGGCGCCTGGGTCAAACGCCCTGCAGACGGCGAAGGGTGTACGCCAGTTGATGGAGGAGGCGAAGAAGTCGTTTCCGCCGGGTCTCGAGTACACGATCGCCCTGGACTCCACCAAGCCGGTCACGGACGGCATGCGCGAGATCGTCGAGACGCTGGTGGAAGCCCTAATCCTGGTCATCCTCGTGGTCTACCTGTTCCTGCAGAGCTGGCGCGCGACGCTGATCCCGCTGCTGGCCGTTCCGGTCTCGCTGGTGGGCGTCTTTCTGTTCTTCCCGCTGCTGGGCTTCTCCATCAACACCTTGTCGCTTTTCGGCCTGGTGCTGGCAATCGGACTTGTGGTCGACGACGCCATCGTCGTGGTGGAGGCGGTGGAACACCACATCGCCCAGGGCCTGGACCCGAAGGCGGCCACGCTGGAAGCGATGCGCGAAGTGGCCGGACCGGTGATGGGTATCGCCATCGTGCTGGCCGCGGTCTTCATTCCCACGGCATTCATCCCGGGGATCACCGGGCGGCTTTATCAGCAGTTCGCCGTCACCATCGCCGTGTCGGTGGTCATCTCGGCGTTCAATGCATTAACACTTAGCCCCGCGCTGTCGGCCCTGCTCCTCAGGCCGCGCACGGAGCAGCGCGGACCGATGGGGCGGTTTTTCCTGCGATTCAACCGCTCCTTCGACGCGCTCACCGGCCGTTATGTCCGCGGCTGCAGCCTGCTGCTGCGCAAGGCGGCGGCCACGTGCCTGATCCTGGCCGGCTTCACGGTCATCGGACTGTGGATGGGCCGAAAAGTGCCCTCGGGCTTCCTGCCGGAAGAGGATCAGGGCTATCTGTTCGTCGGCCTGCAACTGCCCGACGCGGCGTCGCTGCAGCGCACGCAGGAAGCCTCGGGGAAGATTGAGCGGATCCTCCAGACGACGCCCGGAGTGGAGCACGTCACGAGCGTCATCGGCTACAACATGCTGAGCAAGGTGAGCAACTCCTACAGCTCGTTCTTCTACGTCAGCCTGAAGGACTGGAAGGACCGGGTGAAGCCGGAGGAGCAGTTCGGCGCCATCAAGGGGCATATCAACCGGTCGCTGGCCGCGCTGCCCGAAGGCGTCGCGTTCTCCTTCGCGCCACCGGCCATCCCCGGCGTGGGCAGTTCCGGCGGGTTCACCTTCGTGCTGGAAGACCGCGCCGGCAAGGACGTCAACTTCCTGGCCGCGAACGTCGCGAAGTTCATGCAGGCGGCGCGCAAGAGGCCGGAGCTCAGCGGGCTCTTCACCACTTTCCTGCCCGCTGTCCCCCAGCTCTCGCTGAAGGTGGATCGGGACCGGGTGCTGCGGCAGGGCGTCAATCTGAACGACGTCTACCGGACGGTGCAGACGTTCATGGGCGGTACGTTCGTCAACTACTTCAACCGGTTCGGCCGCCAGTGGCCGGTTTATGTGCAGGCCGAGGGCGAGTACCGGACCAAGCCGGAAGATGTCGGCCAGTTCTATGTCCGCGGCGCGTCGGGCTCGATGGCGCCGTTGTCGGCGCTGACCACGATCGGGCCGGCCACAGGCCCCGAGTTCACGATGCGCTACAACCTCTACCGGGGCGCGCAGATCAACGGCAGCGCCGCGGAGGGCTACAGTTCGGCCCAGGCGACGAAGGCGCTGGAAGAGGTCTTCGCCGAGACGATGCCGAGCGGGATGGGCTATGACTATCTCGGCATGTCTTACCAGGAGAAGAAGTCGGAGCAGGGTGTCCCGCCGGCACTGATCTTCGGGCTGTCGCTGCTGTTTGTCTTCCTGATCCTGGCGGCGCTTTACAACAGCTGGAAGCTGCCGTTCAGCGTCCTGCTGAGCACGCCCATCGCGGTCTTTGGCGCGTACGCAGCCCTGATGCTGCGCCGTTTCACCAGCCTGTCGTTCGAGAACGACGTCTACGCGCAGATCGGCCTGGTGATGCTGATCGGGCTGGCCGCGAAGAATGCAATCCTCATCGTCGAGTTCGCCAAGGAGGGCGTGGACAAAGGAATGTCCGCGGCCGAGGCGGCCATCTCGGCGGCCCGCCTGCGGCTGCGCCCGATTCTCATGACATCGTTTGCCTTTGTCCTTGGCTGCGTACCACTGTGGACCGCCGACGGCGCCGGCGCGGTCTCGCGGCGCATTCTCGGCACCGTGGTCATCGGCGGCATGCTGGCCGTCACGTCGATTGCGATATTCCTGGTGCCCGCGCTGTTCTACCTGGTGGAACGGCTCGGCTCAGGCAACCGCGCCGCACTGCCCCTGCGTACCGCGGAAGAAGGAGAAGTCTGATGCGCCTCGCCGCGCTGTTCCCATTGATCCTCGCCCTTTCCGGCTGCGTCGTGGGGCCGAACTACCACCGGCCCCGTGTCCAGACGCCCGCGCAGTTCCGCGGCGCCGAAACGATGGCACCGCAGGCGGACTCGCTGGCGGACCTGCCCTGGTGGGGCGTGTATGCGGATCCGGTTCTACAGGACCTGGTGCGCACGGCCCTGGCCAACAACTACGACCTGCTTACCGCCACGCGGCGGGTCGAACAGGCGCGCGCCATGGCCGCGGAGGCCCGCGCCGCCTTCTATCCGGCCGCGGGCTATGAATCGGCCCTCAGCACGGGCCGCAACGAGTTTGCCGGTAACCCCACGGTGAACGGCGGAGTGGTGCGCGGCGCGTTTGCGGCCGTGGGCCGTGTGAGCTGGGAGGCAGACATGTGGGGGCGCATCCGGCGTTCCAACGAAGCCGCCCTCGCCGCCTACCTGCAGACAGAAGAAGCGCGCCGCGGCGTGCGGCTGCTGGTGGCCAGTGAGACGGCGCAGGCCTATTTCGAACTGCTCGGGCTCGATCTCCAACTGCAGATCGCCAGGCGGACCACTGAGTCGTTCGACGCGACGGTAAGCCTGTTCCAGCGCCGCCTGGAGGGGGGCGCCGCTTCTCGTCTCGATACTTCGCGAGCCGAAGCAGCACGCGCGGCCGCCGCCTCCACCATCCCCGAACTGGAGCGGCAGATCCTGCTGAAGGAGAACCAGATCAGCGTATTGCTGGGCCGCAACCCACGCCCGATCGAACGGCATGGCTCACTGCTGGAACGCCAGCCGCCGCCTGCCATCCCGGCCGGATTGCCGTCGGACCTGCTGGAACGGCGGCCGGATGTGCGATCGGCCGAACAACTGGTGCGCCAGACGAACGCGCAGGTGGGCGTGGCCCAGGCTGCCTACTTCCCGCGCATTGGACTGACGGCGCTGATTGGTGCGCTGAGCACCCCGCTCTCCGACATAGTTGACGGCCGGACGCCCGCCTTCAGCTTCGCCTCGAACCTGGCCGGCCCGCTGTATCAGGGAGGCGCCCTCAAGGCACGCAAACGCGAGGCCGTAGCGGCCTGGGAGCAGGCCCGCCTCGGCTATCAGCAGACAGTCCTGGGCGCCTTCCGGGATGTCGCGGACGCCCTTGCCTCGCGTGAGAAGTTCGAGCAGATCCGCACGCAGCAACTGGCCACCGTGGCGGCTTACCGCGAGTCCGTTGATGTCGTGCTGAAGCGCTATGCCTCCGGCCGGTCGAGCTACTTCGAAGTGCTGGAGGCCCAGCAGCAGCTGTTTCCGGCCGAGAATGCCGAGGCAGTGACAGAGATCAACCGCCGCGTGGTGATCGTCCAGCTTTACAAGGCGCTGGGCGGCGGCTGGAAGCTCAACGACGAGGAGTGGGCGAATCCGCCCGCTGCCAGCGGACACTAGGGCGGAGAATCTCCGATGCTAGTTCAGAACCGGCTCGACTGGAGCCAGGTGCTGTGGCAGATTCGCAAGCCCCTGGCCTTCGATATTGGATTCGCGCTGCTGATCAGCATGGCGCAGGAGTTGCACTGGTTCCTGATTCCGGCGGCGCCCGCCACCACCGTGAGCCTGATTGGCGCAGGCCTGGGGATGATCCTCGGCTTCCGCACCAACTCCGCCTACCAGCGCTGGTGGGAGGCGCGGATCCTATGGGGTGAACTGGTGAACTCCTCGCGCACACTCGCCCGCCAGGTGCTGGCCTACACGCCGGAGCGCCGCGTGGCCGAGCGAGTGATCTTCAGCCAGATCGCATTTGTGCACGCGCTGCGGCGCCACCTGCGTGGCGAGGATCCTTCAATAGAGCTGCCCGGGCGCCTGGCCCCGGAGGAGATCCCGCCGGTGACGGCCCAGAGCAACATACCCTCCGCGCTGCTGCAGGTCATGCAGCGCCGCATCACCGCCGCGGCGGACGCGGGGTCTCTCACTGAGCTCCGCCTGACCCTGCTCGACCAGACGCTGCGAGCCCTGACCAGCACGCTGGGCGGCTGCGAGCGGATCAAGAATACGCCCCTGCCTCGGCAGTATGACTACTTCCCGGAGATCTTCATCTATCTCTACTGCCTGATTGTGCCGTTGAGCATCGTGCAGGATGTCGGCCTGATGACCCCGGTGTTCACCGGCGTCGTCACGTTCATATTCCTATCGCTGAACCGGATCGGCAAGAACCTGGAAGATCCGTTCGACAGCACTGCTTACGGCACCCCGATGCTGGCCATCTCACGGACGATTGAGATCAACCTGCTGGAACAACTCGGAGAAGCGCGGATACCCGCCGCGGTGGAGGCAACGGATGGGGTACTTTCCTGAGGGATCGCGATCTACTCATCGACCGGCCAGGCATCCCGCAGCCAGTGCCGGGCGAACTGCCAGTGGCGGTGGATCGTCACGGTGGAGCAGCCTAGCTCCTGCGCGATCTCTTCCGACGTCTTGCCCTCAAAGACCTTCATTTCGACGACAGTCCGCAGTACGGGCCGGATGTTCCCGAGCTGAACCAACATGCGTTCCACTTCGAGGAGGCTGTCGTCCTCGGTGATTTGCATGTCGTCCCAGACGGGCACTTTTTTCGCCTTGGCCGACAGCGGCCTGGAGTGATGGATGAGCAACCGCTTCATGATCTGGCCCGCCAGCGACAGGAAGGCGGCGCGGTCGTCCTGGCGATCGAATTCGGACGGCTGAAGGGACTTGATTTTCATGAGCTGGAGGTACAGCTCATTCACCAGGAGGGTCGGCTGCCAGCTATGATCCTTGCGTTCCCCGCGCAGCTTGGCCGCGGCCAGGCGTTTCAGCTCAGGGTAAAAGATCTCCGTCAAGCGCTCCGCCGCGCGGCCATCGCCTTTCCGCAGGGCCTCCATCAACTGGGTGATGTTGTCGGTGCTGGTGCTCAATGCTTTTTGTGAGTATAGCAAGCGGCCAGCGGCGGCCGATCCAGCCCGGTTCTCGCAGCATTGATCACCTGGCACCTGGAGCTGGCCACTGTCTCTTCAGACAGATGTTTCCAACTTTGCGGACCTCCAACAAGCTAGCCGTGCTGATTGTCCTTCCGTTCCTGGGTGTTCTCCAGGCGGATACAGTGGCGCCGGTCCTATTGAAATTCGCCAATCTGCGGCCTGACGCATCGACTCTCCCGGCCTATGTCTCCTTTGGTGGCGGCGGCGTGCTGACGGCGGTCAATCTCGCCGATCACACACCCCTGGCCAAGGGAGTCGCCTACCGCCTTACCGATCTCAGCGCGGGTGTGGCGCTGAGCCATTTCAACTCAGGCCGCATCTACATCTCGCTGGGGGCCCCGCTCACCACAGCGAACAGCAGCAATGGCTATAGCCCGAACTTTGCCAACCCCAGCCTGCCCGACTTCTCCACGCGGTGGGACAAAGTTGAGATAGACCTCGACTCCGCCGAGACCGGCCTGGCGGGCGGCGCCAATCTCTCGGCACAGGACTTTTTCGGCATCCCTTTACAGATCGACTCAGACGGAGGGCGCTTTGCGCCGGCCCACCTGACGTGGCGCGAAACCACGGCCAATGCATTCACCGCCCTCGGCGCCCTCACGAGCTACGCGGTGAGCAGCCGGCAGAATGCGACCGGCGCCATCGGCCTGGGTGAGTATGGCATCACGATCCCCCAGGTGAGCGGCGGGTCCATCGTACGCATCATCAGCCCCGCCAGCGTCGCTCCGACCAGTGCCTCCGGCACGACGGTCTATAGAAGCCTGGCCAGCTATGTCACCTACCTGAGGACCGGCAGCCGGATGAATCCCGGTCAGCCGATCCAGACTGAAATCAGAGGCCACAACGGCCAGATCAGCAAGGGCGGCCCCTTCCAGAGCTACAACCTGACGGCCTGTCTCTACAACACACCCACCACCATTGCCGGCACAGCCATCGCCGCCGGCGATCTGGTGCTGCAGGGCACTGTGAACAGTGGCTCAGGAGATTTGCCGCTGGTGATCCGGGTGCCTGCCGTCAACCTGACGGACCATGCCATCTACGGGGCCAATCCCGACTGGACTTTGCTGGCGGGGACCAACGCCAACAGTATCGTCGAGAAGGTGACCGCTGACTATTTCGCCGCTCTCGACCTCGGACTGGCGGGGAGCACCATCGACAACCCCGCGCAGCCCGGCACCGCGATTGGCGACTCGCCCTCCTGGACCTGGTACGGCAACCGCCCTGACGGGACCGACCAGCCCCGGCTCCTCATCACTGACGCGTTCTCGTCCGCCGAGCCGTCGCACAATGATCGCTACATGCAGTACGCGGCCTACCTCACCAGCGTCAGCGACGCTTACGGCTTCGCCTACAACGACCGCCTCCAGTCGCCCCTGGCCTCGTTCACGGACGGCGCCACCGTGACCTTATCCATCCTGCCCGATATCCCGGCGCCCCAGGCCATCGGGCCGGCCGAGATCACCGCACATAGCTTCGCCACCCCGGAGATAGCTTGTCCTGCTGTCCCTGGCAGCGTGATTTCGATCCATGGCGGCGTGCCGGTCAGCGCGCAGTTTCGAGCGCCCGGTGTCCAGGTGCCCTTACCCAACAGCCTGGGTGGGCTGACCGCCCGGTGGAACGGCTCGGTCGCGGCGCCGATTCTCCTAGTGCGTCCCGACGAAGCGCTGATCCAGATTCCCTGGGAGCTCCAGGGCCAGGCCAGCGCCGAGCTTCAACTGGTGGGCCGAACCCAGGCCAGCGAAGTGGAGACAGTTCCGCTGGCTCATGCCGCCCCTGAACTCTTCGCCCTGAACGGTCACGGCTCGGGGCAGGGGCTCATCTATAGCCGGGACGCCCAACTGGCGGACGCGAGCAATCCGGCGTGGCCCGGATCGGAGGTAGTCCTCTACTGCACGGGCCTGGGGGCGGTGAGCCATCAGCCGCGCACCGGAGAGCCGGCCCCCTCGTCGCCGCGCGCCGGCACGCTGTCGAGGCCGCGAGTGTGGGTGCATGGCGTGGAGGCCGTGGTGCTGTACTCCGGGCTCACTCCGGGCGAAGTGGGCCGTTACGAAATCAGCTTCCGGGTCCCCGAAGGCGTCAGCAGCGGCCGGGCCGTGCCCGTGGCCGTCGAAGCCGATGGCGTGATGTCCAACACGGTAACCCTGGCCATCGCCGGCCGGCGGCGCGGATCGAGATGATGATCATTTTCCGCGCCCCACTCGCCCCTTAGAGGGTGAGGCCGCGAAGAGAGCATTCCGGCTACTAGATCAACAAGCAAGGAGAACGATATGAAGTCAATGATGATGACCGCATTGGCGGCACTGGTGATGGTGCCAACCCTCTGTTCCGCGCGGACGGATGTGCGCGCTGTCTACGGAACCGTGGACGAGATTGCCGTGGAACGCGAGACCGCGGTGGTGAAGGCGGCCGACGGCAAGCTGTATACGGTTGAGGTAACGAAGACCAGCGAGGTGCTGGGGTTTGAACCGGAGCGCCAGGGTGTGGTCAAGGGCGCACTCCACGGTGTGACCAAGGGCTCCGATGTGGTGGTGTACTACACCGTTGCCGGCACGCGCCAAAGCGCGCTAAAGATCCAGAAAGTCGGCGACAAGGGGTTGAAGGCGACTGAAGGGACGGTGCAGGCGATCGACGAAGGCGCGCGGACCGTGGCAGTGAAGGCGAAGGACGGCTCAGTGAAGACGTACAAGCTGACGGAACACGCCACCAAGACCGCCGCCAAGGACACGACGCACGGAGTTGCCGCCGGCGCCCACGTCGTGGTCTATTCCAGCGAGGCCAGCGGGCACGCGATCGCGCACTTCGTCCGTGTCCTCTAGCCCTTCAGGGAATGTCCGGGAACCACCGCGAACAGGTGGACGAAGAGGACTGAGACCATTGGTGACAGCACTCGCTGGAAAGACGGGCAGTGGCAGATCGCCGGAGGCCTTCGGGTACCCCGGCGTTTTGCGTGTGAGTGCACGGCATTCGAAGGGAGACGGCGCAGGCGCCCCCGGCAGCGATCCGGAGACTGAAAGTGGGTTTGTTCCCTCAAAACTCGCGGTGGGTTCGGTGGCTTCGGGCCCAGCTTACTCGCAGGAGGCCAGGAGCTGGGCGAGGTGGTCCAGGCCGGCAGGGGTGGCGAGGACGGCGGTTTCGACCCGGCGGAGGCGCATCTGGATCCAGCCGGCGTAGCGATTGAGGGCCTGGATGTAGCCGTGCTGGCGGAGGACCCATTCGCGCGCGGCGTCCTCATTGCCGCGGCCGTATTCCAGACCGGCGTTGAAGAGGGCTCGTTCGCGGCTCTCATACAGGGCGAGGTGGCCCTGGAGCATGTGCCATTCGAAGCTGAAGGTACGAATGGATGGATCGGCCGGGTTTTGGGCGCGGGTCTCGGCGATGGCCCGGTTGGCAGCGAGGCGCAGTTCGGCGGCGAGGGTGCGGTGGCGGCGCCAGTAGCGTTCTTCGAGTTTGAGGGCTTCCTGGAGGGGCTTGCGTTGGGCGAGGTCCATGATGAGCCAGGCCTGCAAGGCGTGGACCCCGGGCTGGCTTTGGGACCGGTGAGGATGCCATCCTCTTCGACCTGGGCGTGGCGGGTGAGGAGGTCGACGTCTGGGAAGGCGCAGTCGGTTGGTTCGGCGATGTACATGGAAAATGTCCGCTATACCTATTCTTAGGAGTGGTGGACCAAGGATTTAGGAGACGAATGTCCGCAATGTGTTGATTGCAGGGGAGAAGATATTTTTGATCCTTGCGTGATGAAGGAAGCTCAACGTGGAGAAATAGGGGAGAAGTCGACAGGGGTGGCGGGGTGATCGTCCGGGCTCAGCGCCCGCATCCCGGGCTTCCGCTCTCCGAGGCGCTTCTCGTGGCAGGATTCCTACCGGTCCCCGGGCCTCCTGGGGGCTTTCACGGGGAAGGCGCCGCAACCCTCCCGGTTTCCGTGGCCGGCCGTTGAATGAACCGGAGCGGCACGTGGCAGGCTACTGAGACGCGCAGGAGCCCTCACAGACGCGGGCGAGCACCTGGATCTTCACAGCGTCTCCCGTTTCAATCACGCGAACATGGGGCGCTTTCAAGGTGAATACGGGCGTGCGAACCACGGCGCGGCGATAGGTGCCATCGGGCTGGGCGGCGCCTTCGACGGACCACGTCTTCTCGCGGGCGCCTGACGTGTCGACCGCACGGACGTAATAGAGCTGGTCAGACAGGGAAGGCACTGAGAGGCCGCTCACTTCGACATCGTCGAACGAGAGTGTGCCGGCTCCTTCCGGCCAAAGCGTGATCAGGCCGAGTTGATACACTTTCGCCGGTCTGGCGGTGCCATTCACAGGCCGGCTCACCTTCTTGAAATCGATGACGTACACCCGCCCGGAACGTGATTGAATGAGCCGGTAAGCGGCATCCCTCGCGCCCAACTCGGCGGCATAGCGGCCGGTGATGCCGGGGACGTCGTACTCCGCCTCCAAACGAGCCGGAGCGGAGGCAGGCATGCGGCGTTGGATTTCCTGATCGAAGAACTCCACGTCTTTCTGCCAGCCCGGGAACAGACGGTCGAGGAGGAGCGCCTGGGCGGCACCGTAGTAATAAACGCGCAAGAGGGCGTACTTGGAGTTGCTGATGGCCTTGCGCATTCGATCGGCGTACACCTTGCTGAGCGACGAGGGATCGCTGAATCCGCTGTATTCTGCGTCCCCCTGGAGCTTGGGTTCGAAACCGCCGGCACGGAGCAGATCGAGGGTGCGCAGTTCGGCGTAGGTGGCGGCACCCTCGACGAATTCCTCCCATCTCTCCTGGTTGGCCTGCATCTCACTCATGCTCTCAGAGAGCTTTTTGGTCCGCGCGGCGACGAAATCGCCGAGATACTGCCGGACTTTGGCGGTGTCGCCCCCTGCTTCCAGTGCGCGTTGCAGGGCGAGACCTTCGATCTCGGAGTAAACCGCGTAAGTCGTGTCCGGGTTGTAGCGCAGGTTGCCGTACAACTTGCGCTCCAGTTTCACGCGCTGGAAACAGTGGAACAACTCGTGGATATAGACCAGCATCTGTTGCTCCGCCCGCTCGCCCATGCCATCTTCCCCGGAACTGCCCAAAGGACTGAACCGCAGGCTGATTACCTGCATCGGCCGGCCGTCGGGCCCTTCACCGAACGGAATCGGCCCGCCTCCGGCCCGCTGCCTGCCGGTGATCGCCTTCCCGCTGACATGCGTGAAATCGGCGAACACGGCCTTCGTTTCGACCTTCGCGTCCGGTACGAGGGTAAATTCCGACGGTGGTTTGGGATGACCGATGAGAACGCGTAATCCATTCTCGTATTCGAAGAGAAACGGTGTCGACCGATAGTCGTCCCACCCCGGCCAGATTTTTTGTGCCGCGAAGTCGAGCACTCGATACATCTCTTCGACCCGCTTGAGTTCCGCCCGGACTGCAGCGGGCAGATCCGGGCTGGGCGCCAGTAGCGCAGGGATCAGCAAGAGATTAGCGAGCATCGCGGTCTCCTTCCGGGGGGAGTGTTAAGTTGCCTTCGATCGCCTTGGCATCGAGCGAAAGGACCCTGGCGGTGAGCTTCATGAGGGGCGCGATGGGCGGCTCAATATCGGAGGAGGCCTCCAGTACGATCTGGCCGTGGCGAGACTCGAGAAGCTTCACGGTCTCCTGTTCGAGGTTCGAAAAGCGACCACTGACCGCGCGCGCAACCGCGGCGTTCAGTTTGGCCTCCCGTTCGTCCGACTGCGGGCACAACCAGAACCGAAGGTGCGCCTCCGCGTAGTCGGCGGTAGCCCAGGCTGTCGTCAGCCGGCAAGTCCGGCCAAGAACGGTGCGGGTGCTGGTGGTGTCCTCGATTTTCACGAGCCGGAAATTCGGTTCGTAATCAAAGCCGAGAGTATGGAAATCGGCTTTTGTCTCAGCCGGCGGAGCGAACTGTACCACGCGGCGCACCTGATTGCCGCGTTTCTCATACGTCCGATCCAGAGAAACGATCCAGAATTCCGCGTTGGTTGTGCGTGAGGAACTCAGATATTCAAAGTTGGTCTGGACAACAGCCTGGAGGGCCAGGCCGCTATCCGGGGCTGGGGCGAGTAAGAGCGAGAGAAGCAGCGCCGGGTGGAGAAGCACGTCCGTTTTTTATCAGACTTAAAACTCCGATTCAATGGGTAATTGCCCGGCCCAGGCGATCGCCCGGGCGGAAACTGGGCCGATTCAGGTCGTGTCTGTGAGCAGCCTGCGGCAGAAGCCGCACAGCCGGTAGACGACCGCTCGGTGCGGATCCATGCTCCGTTTATTTTGTGTTGGTTGCAGGCGGCGATCAACGGCCGGAGGCATGGCGCGGGCCGATTGACGGCGCTGGGGAAGCCTGGCGCGAGGGGGGAGAGGCGGGGCTACGGCCGGTTGGCAATTTCGTCCAGGGAAGCTGGTCCTGTGATGCGTTTGGCGTTTCGGGTTCTTTGGATACTTCTTCCGGGTGATGAGTTGTAGCGCTGCCTGTGCCCCTATTCTTATGGGGTCGCAAACACCCATGATCCGGGAGGGAATCAGCGCATGAACTCAAGCGATTTTCGAAGGGCCGACGGGGGCGCGCCGGCCGGGAATCTCTTCCGCTTCGGCGTGTTCGACGTCGACCTGGAGAAGCAGGAGTTGCGCCGCAAGGGCGTGCCGATCAAGCTGCAGCAGCAGCCGTTCGAGATCCTCAAGCTGCTGCTTGTGCACCGGGGGCGATTCGTATCCAGGCTGGAGATCCAACGGACGCTTTGGCCGGACGACTATTTCGTTGACTTCGAAGGCAGCATCAATACGGCGGTGATGAAGCTCCGCCAGGCGCTGAGGGAAAATGCGGCTTCACCGACCTATGTTGAGACGGTCGCCCGCAAAGGGTATCGGCTGATCGCTCCGATCATCGAAGTGGACTCACCGAAGGGCACCCCGGGCATTGCGGTTCTCCCGCTGCGGGACCTCTCCGGCAACACCGAGACACAGTACTTCGCCGACGGCCTGACGGACATGCTGATTACGGAGCTGGCCCAGCAGTCGGGCCTGCGCGTGATCTCGCACCTCACCATGCTGCACTACCGGAAATCGTCACTCAGCCTCCGGCAGATCGCGCAGGAGTTGGACGTACAGTCGATCGTGGAGGGTTCGATTCTTCGCTCCGGAGACCGGATCCGGATCTCCGTCCGGCTGCTCGATGCGCAAGCGGACCGGCATCTCTGGGCGCAAACCTACGATCGCGACTTGCATGACATTCTGTTCCTGCAAAGAGAAGTGGCGCAGGCGATAGTGACCTCTACCTCCCGAGCCCTGCGGACGGAGCATGCACCGGAGCCGGTTCGGATCAGTCCCACGGCGTATGAGGCATATCTCAAAGCAAACTACCTATTGTCCGTGCGCGCCCCAAAATCACTGATGAGAGCCATCGATTGGTTTCTCGCCGCGATTACCGAGGCCCCGTCGTGGGCCGCGCCGTTTGCAGGCCTGGCGGAGACCTACCGGCGGCTGGACTTCTTCGAGCACCTTCCCTCGCAGGATGCGGCCAAGCTGGCAACCAGCTACGCGGTCCAGGCGTTGGCTCTCGATCCCGCGCAGGCGCAAGCCCACGCGACGATGGGCGCCATCCTGGCGCTGCACGACTGGAACTGGACAGAGGGGGAGGAACGGCTAAAGGCCGCCCTCGACTACAATCCTCAATCGGCTCACGCCGAGCATCTGTACGCCATGGTGCTGCTGGCCGAAGGCCGGCACCAGGAGGCGCTGCAGCATGTCGACCGGGCGCTGGCAATCGAGCCATCGTCGCTCTTCCTGCGCAGTGAGCGCGCGCAGATCCTGTTGTTCGCCAACCGTTCCGCCGAATCGCTCAGGGAAAGCGAAGACCTGCTGGAGGGCAACTCCGAATTCGCTCTTGGCCTGTTGGTCTATGCCGCGGCATTGCTCGCCGTGGAGAGGTACGCCGATGCACTGGCGGCGCTGGAGCGCGCTTACGCGGCGACACCGCTTCCCATCGCCCTGACGGGAATGATCCACGCCTACTCCGGCTTGGGGCGTTCCAGCGAAGCCCGCGACTGCTTCCGCCGTCTGGCGCAACTGCAAAGCTCGGAGCACGTGCGGCCCGTGACCATGGCCTTGGGCTATGTTGGCCTGGGGGAGCGCGCCCAGGCGCTAAAATGGCTGGAAAAGGCGGCCGAGTTGCACGATGTGAATCTGCCCCTGCATTCCCAGTTGCCGCCCTTCGATACACTCCGCGCGGAGCCGGCGTTTGCCCGGATCCACCGGCAGATGAACCTGCCGCGCGAATTCCCCGCCCACCCCTGATAATTTCCCGCCTGCTGTTGTCCCCCACTTATTCAGTGGGGAGGCGCTGGACGCCGCCCTAAGACAAGGAACAAATCTCCATGCAGATGATATCCGGGGCCTGCTCCCGCCGCCTGGCCGCCTTGCTGGCGCTGGCTTCGGTGGGTTACGCAGCGTCCCCCACCACGCCCAGTGCCCAGCGGGCACCGTTGCTCACTATCACCAGCCCCAAGGCGGGCGCTCAACTGAACGGCCAAAGCATGCTGGTAGAGATACAGATCCGGCCGGAGGCGATCCGGCACACCCTCGCCGCCGCCCTCAACGGCAAGGACATCACTGGCCAATTTGCGGTCAAGGCTGCGTGC
Source organism: uncultured Paludibaculum sp. (assembly GCF_963665245.1). Lineage (NCBI taxonomy): Bacteria > Pseudomonadati > Acidobacteriota > Terriglobia > Bryobacterales > Bryobacteraceae > Paludibaculum > uncultured Paludibaculum sp. The sequence continues at coordinate 4,303,548 of NZ_OY762267.1, read as the reverse complement.
CGGGGATCGGTTTGCACCGAAACGGCGCTGCTGACTCAGGCAGACGGGCTCATCAAGGGGCAGAACGTCCTCCGCATACGCATCAAGGGCTGGGGCGCCAACACGACCCGCGCCCGCGTTGTGTTTGCCTGGACTCCGGGAAATCCCACCGGCGTCAATGACGGCGACATCTCCGCATTGCCCCAGCCGAACTACAACTTCACGACCCTGACGCCCGGCGGCTATCGAAGCACCGGCGAGCCGTGGTTCCAGATCTCCAGCAACGGTCTGCATGGAGTCACCAGGAACTATCCGGCCCAACCGCCATTGTGCGGAGGACGGGGTTACACGTACACGCTCGTCCAGATCGATCGGAACAATCTGAACGAAGTCGCCACGACCTGTCTCAACACCCCGGATGTCGACGCCGCGCTCAAAGCGGTTCCTTCCACCCAGTTTGCTGTGTTCGGTACGAACTCCACCTACAATGCGGACTGGCAGAATCTGAACACTCTGCCGATCGGGGGCACCGATTTTCGCGGCAATGCGCCGTCGGCGGAAGTGCCTTATGGCTACATGGTGCTCGGCATCGGTAAGGCCGCTTACGGCGTGGCCATGGAGTCCTACAACACCGGCTACGAGGTAAACGAGACCTCCCTGACACAGATTCAGGGCGCACTCACCCGGAACGGCCACAGCCTCTTCGACTACCACCCCGTTGACTACATCACCTATTCGATCGACGGCCCGAACAAGCGCGCCACCTTCGATGGCCAGAGGTTCGCCGTGCCGTCCGCCGTGCCCACCACCGGTTTCTGGGTTTTCCCCTTCACACGCAACACGTTCGCGCCGCTGGCCGGAACCCAGGGCGTGGTCTATGACGCCACGAAAGCCTCGGATCTTACCGCCATGAACACCCTGCTGAGCAACCTCACGTGGCGGCAGATGGCGGTGGTCATCGGGTGGGGCAAGCAGCCCGGACTCAGCTTGCCGCAGAACCTCAACCCGCTGGTCACTACCCTGGCTTCCATGGGTGTCCCGTACACCACTATTCAGCAGATGAGCACTGACCAATCGGCGATGGCCGCCCTGGTTACTCCCGATCCGACGGTCGCCATCGCGCTGCCCAACCGGCGCGTGCCGTTCTCGATGACGCCCAGCGATAACGGCCAGACCGGACAGTTGGTTGGCTCCCTTGGACGGGACAAATACTACCTGTACCGCTCGATGTACACCGCGCAGGCTGACTTGTCCTCGTCTTCGCCGATCGACGCGAGCTTCCTGAAGACAATCTGGCTCCCGAACTCCGCCTGGCCCATGATGGACAGCACGAGCCGCGTGAACGCCTACAAGTACCTCAGCAACCGGATTCTGCACGTGGTCTGGCCGGACAAATTGCCCGCCGGTCCCACCGACGACATCCGCTACATCTACACCTCTGCCGGCGCCAGCCTGCTGACCAAAGTCAATCCGGACGCCGATCCGGCTTTCGCCTACCCGGTTGGGGGCACTTACACCAATCCGGATACCGGCGAGAGCTATGCGTTCACGGAGTCCGACCTGTCGGGCGTCGCCAAGCAGTTGCGTGCCGAGTTCGGGGCCCTCGCCCAGGTTCTTCCCTTCCTGGGCACCAGCACCACCGGCGCCAATCTGCTGGGGCGGCTGATCGAAAACGACAACGCCTGGATGCCAGCCTGGGTGACCAGCAATACGATCACTCTCAATCAGTCGCCCTGGGTCAACCAAAGCGGATCCATCGGCTTCAGCTTCGACGATCTTGTGTACCAGTCCTCGGCGCTGACTCCGAATCAAGCGGCGATGGGCAACCCGCTGTTCGCCCCGATCGAGGGGATGTTGGGCGAGTTGGTGATCGCGGTCGGTTCCACCGGCGCCATGGATGTGAACAACAACGGGGTGCCGACGGCAGGCTACGCGGTCAATACCACGATCAAAGACTTCGTCTTCAATTACGTCACGTGGGTCGGCAACGCCGATCGCGCCTATGACCAGATCATGGACCTCGCCGTGTCCGACTGGAACCGGCTGCAAATCCTCAGCCTGGCGATCAAGTCAAAATGGTTCCTCGACGACTACACCGTGCTTGATCACAGCCCAACGCTCCAGTTGGGAGCCAACCGGTTCTTCTACACGACGTTCATGCGCACCTACTACTCGCACGACGCCTACTGGTTCACCAGCACGACGGATCCCCTGAAAGTCGGATCGATGAAGGAAGAGTGCAGCTTCGGTTCATGCACGCCGCAGTGCCGGGGCGTCTACACGGATTCGCCGTCGCCGAACTCCTCAACGGCGTTTTCGAGCTTCCCGCCCAACGGCAAGTACGACCTGTTCCAGATCGCCACACCGATCAAGGACAACGAGTCGAAGCTCATGACCGTCCAGACTCCGGGCGCCGATCTGGGATTGATGCTCTTCGGAACCGAGCAGGCCAACGGCCAGTTCGCCATGCCGAAAGACGTCTGGTTCACGATGGGCGCCCTGCCCATCCGATCGGGCGCGGACTCTCCCCAGTACGGCTACGGCGGGTGCGTCCTGCCGTAACACAACCGGTCACAGTCGAAAGCGCGGGGCTCTACGGAGCCCCGCTTTTTTGTTTGTGGATCGCTGCTGGCCGCAGTTCTCCGGTCTATGAGGCCGGACACCGCCTGACCAGCCCTTCAGAGCCTCGCGGAGCGATTCACCGGAGCCGCCAATTCATTGAGAAAACAGCAGATATTGGTTGACGGCGAAGTCACGCCCAAACCATGGTCCTGTGCGGCCCAAGCGCGCACGATAGGGTCAGCAAGGTTTTCAAAAAGAGGAACAGATGCGGACTTCGATTCGACTCACCATTCAGGCGGCACTGGCCGTGCTCAGCCTCAATCCAGGCGTTCAGGCGGCCCATTCGCACGATTTCAACGTGTATGTCACCAGCGTTGCGCAGGCGCCCAATGGCGGTTTGTGGATTCAAGTGAACGATACGGTCAACGTCGGCCGGACCGTGGCCACCGGAGGGGCCCCGATGTATGAGAACGTCAACGCGGCTGGCACCATCGTGGGTATTCCGGGGAAGAACGGATATTGGGTGATCTCGAAGAATGGCGACATCCACGCGCGCGGCGAGGCGCCAGCGCTGTGTGAGGGACACCTGTCGAAGTGCTCGGGATTCCCGGTGACGCCCAATGACAAACAGTACGTGACCCATGCCGCGGCGACACCCGATGGACGGGGTTTCTGGGCACTGGGCCGGTCCGGCCAGGTGTGGACCGCGGGGACGGCGGCGTTCCACGGCGACGCGTACGAGGACAAGCATGTAGCGACGGCGATCGCGGCCTCGCCATCCGGCAATGGCTACTACATCCTGAAGACCGATGGCGGGGTGCATGTGCGCGGCGACGCGGTGTTCTTTGGCTCCACGGGGGGTCATTACACACGGGACTATACAGGGTTGGTGCTGAGCCGAACCGCGGGCGGGACGGTGAATGGGTACTGGATGCTGGAAGAAGACGGGGGCGTGCACACTTACGGCGATGCTGTCTTTCTGGGTTCCGGCGGCGGCAAAACTCCGCGCGCCACATCGATGTTTCCGGTGGACGGCGGCGTGCGCTATGGGTGGGTGACCTATGACGGGAAGATCGAGTTGTCCACGTCGTATCGGCGGGGCCCGGTGACGACTTCGGAGCACGACCTCAGCCCGGTCTGGACGCTGCAGGGCGATGTGGACAAGCCGGGCGCCGAGTTGCACGCATTCACGCTCGGGTCCGGTCCCGTGGACAGTTGGATCTTCTGGCCGGTGAAGTGGATGGGGGCACCGGTCTACCAGTTGCGGCATGAACGCAACGGGCTGTGCGTGGAGGCCAGCGGCGCCCGATTGGTGCAGGCCGTCTGCCACGCCAACTTCAATGATTCCGTGGCGCAGGCGTTTCGGCTTTACGCAGGGGCGGGCGAGAACATGTACCTGGCGCCGGCCGAGCGGGCCCAGTACTCGATCGCGAAGATGCCGGGGCGGTCCCGGCTGGAGATCTCCATCACGGACGCCACGGTGTGGCGCACGCTGAACACGACGACGGTTACGGCCGAGGGCACCGGGGCTCAATGGCAGACGGGGGGCGCGGCGGGCAACCTGACAACCCTCGGTGCACCCGGCATTCAGGCGCCGCCCCGGAGATGGGTGGTTGCCACGACGGCCCCGGTTCCCAACTCGACGGTGCGCTTCGTCAGCATGGAAACCGGTCATTGCGCGGAGTTTAAGTGGAACATCACGACTTACTACCTGTATCAATCTCCGTGCCAGGCGGCGGTGCAGCCGCAGACGTTCCGGTTGGCGCCCGATGGCGTCAATACCTACCGCATCAACGTCGCCTTCGTGGATAACTTCGGCGCGGCGCCGGCCAGCAACGGCGGGGTGATGTTCACGGTGGCCAGCAGGAGCTGGCGTATGGAACTCAGCAATCTGCCTTAGGACGCGGTCAAACCGGCAATGCTCCGCAGGCTTGGGTTGCGGATGCGACCGGTGTGTGGAGGCTGAGGATGGCAGCAAAACAGGCTCAAAACAGCTCAGAACGTGTAAGGAAGACTACAAAAATGACACCAATTCGACTGATTCGTAGCGCGATTGTCCTGATGGCGGCGGCGTTCGCCTTCAGCCCCCAGGTTGGCGCGGCTGATCACTATGATGGCAATCTTTACGTCACCAGCGTGGCGCAGGCACCCAATGGGGGCCTCTGGATCCAGGTGAACGACAAAGTGAACAGCGGCAGGACGATCGTGTCGGGCGGGGCTCCGGTGTTTGAAAGTGTCGATGCGCCCGGCAGCATTGTGGGCGTTCCGGGCAAGAACGGCTACTGGGTGATCTCGAAGCGTGGCGAGATCCACGCACGGGGGGAAGCTCCGATGCTTTGTGAGGGGCACCTGTCGAAGTGCAGCAACTACCCCGCGAGTCCGGGCAGCATGGAATACATCAGCCATGCGGCTGCCTCGCCGGACGGCGGGGGCTTCTGGGCGCTGGGCTATGACGGGCAGGTGTGGACGGTGGGCACAGCCCAGCCCTACGGCGACGCCCGGGGAGAGGCCCATATCTATGGGACGGCCATTGCGCCGACTCCCAGCGGGAAGGGCTACTACATCCTGAAGAACGACGGCGGCGTGCATGCCCGGGGCGACGCGGTGTTCTTCGGATCCACTGGTGGCCACTTCAACCGCAAGTACAACGGCCTGGTGCTGAGCCGGACGGCGGGCGGGACCGTGAACGGGTACTGGATGCTGGAGCAGGACGGAGGCGTGCATGCCTATGGCGACGCGGTCTTTCTGGGGTCCACAGGCGGAAAGAGTTCCCGGATAACCTCTTTGTTTCCAGTGGACGGCGGCGTGCGATACGGGTGGGTGACCTATGACGGGAAGATCGGGTTGTCCACGTCGTATCGGCGGGGTCCGGTGGCGACGTCGGAGCATGACCTCAGCCCGGTCTGGACGCTACAGGGCGATGTGGACAAGCCGGGCGCCGAGTTGCACGCATTCACGCTCGGGTCCGGTCCCGTGGACAGTTGGATCTTCTGGCCGGTGAAGTGGATGGGGGCTCCGGTCTACCAGTTGCGGCATGAACGCAACGGACTGTGTGTGGAGGCCAGCGGCGCTCGACTCGTGCAGGCCGTCTGCCACGCCAACTTCAATGATTCCGTGGCGCAGGCGTTTCGGCTTTACGCCGGGGCGGGCGAGAACATGTACCTGGCGCCGGCCGAGCGAGGCCACTACTCGATCGCGAAGATGCCGGGCCGATCCAGGCTGGAGATCTCCATCACGGACGCCACGGTGTGGCGCACGCTGAACACGACGACGGTTACGGCCGAGGGCACCGGGGCTCAATGGCAGACGGGGGGCGCGGCGGGCAAGCTGACAACCCTCGGTGCACCCAGCATTCAGGCGCCGCCCCGGAGATGGGTGGTTGCCACGACGGCCCCGGTTCCCAACTCGACGGTGCGCTTCGTCAGCATGGAAACCGGCCATTGCGCGGAGCAGAGGTGGAACATCACGACTTACTACCTGTATCAATCTCCGTGCCAGCCGGCAGTGCAGCCGCAGATGTTCCGGTTGGCGCCCGATGGCGTAAATAGCTACCGCATCAACTTTGCCTTTGTCGATGGCTTCGGCGCCGCGCCAGCCAGCAACGGCGGGGTGATGTTCACGGTGGTCAGCAAGCGCTGGGGTATGGAACTCACGAATTTGCAGTAGGTTTCCGCTCAACTCCGGAAGCTGACTGACCGCCGGCGCGGGCGACGTCAGCAGTGCGGCTATGTGACTGAATACGCACAGGTTATCAGTTCAGAGCGAGTTCATGCGTGTTCCATGGTTCTGAACCGGGAACTCGCCGAACATGGGTCATGTCCGGATTGAACAAAACTCCACAAGAGAAAAGAGATCAGAAAATGCAGACCAATTACTTGAACCGCGCCGTTATCACCGCAGTGTTGGCGGCGTTCACATTCAGCCTCTCGGCCACTGCCGCCCATCATGATAGCGGCAACATGTGGGTCACCAGCGTCGCGCCGGCTCCCAATGGCGGCTTCTGGATTCAGGTGAACGATACGGCGCATACCGGCAAGACGATCGTGTCGGGTCCGGCTCCCGTGTTTGAGAGTGTCAACGCGCCCGGCACCATCGTGGCTGTTCCCGGCAAGAACGGTTATTGGGTGGTGACGAAACGGGGCGACATCGTCTCGCGGGGCGATGCCCCAGCGTTCTGTGAAGGCCATCTTTCCAAGTGCAGCAACTACCCGAGTGATCCGGGAAACAAGAGCTTTGTCACCCATGCCGCAGCCACGCCCGACGGTTTGGGCTTGTGGGTTCTGGGTTATGACGGCCAGGTGTGGACCGTGGGGACAGCACAGCCCTACGGCGACCGGCAAGGAGAGAACAACATCTACGGGTCCGCCATTGTTCCGACGCCGAGCGGCAAGGGCTACTACATCCTGATGAGCGATGGGGGCGTACATACCCGGGGTGACGCGGTCTTCTTCGGTTCCACCGGCGGCCAGTATGGCCGTGAGTACACCGGCATGGTGCTGAGCAAGACGGCGGTGGGAGCAGTGAACGGCTACTGGATTTTGGAGGAAGACGGAGGAGTCCACACGTTCGGCGATGCCGCCTTCCTGGGGTCCACTGGCGGGAACAGCTCCCGCGTGACTTCGATGTTCAGTATGGACGGCGGTATCCGCTACGGATGGGTGACCTACAACGGCACGACTGGTTACTCCACGTCGTACCGCCGAGGCCCGGTGTCGACGACGGAGCACGATTTGAGCATGGTTTGGACGTTGCAGGGCGATGTGGACAAGCCGGGCGCCGAGGTCCACGCGAAGCAACTGGGAAGCGGCCGGGTGGACAGTTGGATCTTCTGGCCGACCAAGTGGGGAGGGCTGCCGGTGTATCAGTTGCGGCACGAGTTCAATGGACTGTGCCTGGAAGCCAGTGGAGACCGGTTGGTGCAGGCGGTGTGCCAGGCCAATTTCGGCAACTCCGGGGCACAGGCGTTTGTGACCAGTTCGGGAGGGGACGACAACATGTATGTGTCGCCGGCTCAAAACGGATATCTAGCGATCGTCATCAAGCCGGGCAAATCGCTGCTGGAGATCTCCATGAGTGGGAGTACGCAGTGGCGCACGCTGGCCACGACGACTGTCACCTCCGAGGCCACCAGAGGGCAGTGGTACACGTCAGGCGCGGTGGGCGACAAGACGCACCTCGGAGTACCGGATCTGCAAACGGCGCCGCAGAGATGGGTGGTGGCCACGACGGCTCCGGTTGCCGGCTCGACGGTACGGTTCGTCAGCATGGCGACGGGGCGCTGCGGGGAGTTCAAGTGGAGCGGCACGGCTGACTACCTGTTCAACGCTACATGCCAGATGGCGGTGCAGAACCAGACGTTCCGGTTGGTGCCTGATGGTGGAAATGTCTTCAGGATCAGCATTGCCTTTCACAGTGCAGTTGGCGCAGCGCCGGGCTTCACCGGCGGGGTGATGTTCACGCAGGCGAGCCAGCGGTGGGTGCTGGACCTCACGGATTCGCTGTAGGGCACCTCGCCTCAGCAGCCTTCCTGGAGCCCTGCGAGGCGGCTGTCATTGGCGCCTGTAAGCCGCTGAATTTGCAGTAGATATCGGTCGATTTCGAGTTCAGCTCCGGTCCATGGCTTTGCCGTCCGGGTTGGCCGAATATGGGGCAGAAGAGAGTTTCACAAGAGATTGAAAGAGCAGGAAAGGTCAGAGCAATGATCACGAGTCAATTGATCCGAATTGTAGTTGCGATGGTGCTGGCGGCGTTTGGGTTGAGCCATGCCGCCAAGGCTTCCGATTACTACGATGGCAACGTCTACGTCACCAGCGCCGCGCAGGCTCCCAATGGCGGCTTCTGGATTCAGGTGAACGACACCGTAAATGGGGGCAGGACGGTTGTATCGGGAGGAGCCCCGGTGTTTGAGAGCGTGAACGCGCCCGGCACGCTCGTGGCGATTCCTGGCAAGAACGGCTATTGGGTGATTACGAAGCGGGGCGACATCCACGCACGGGGAGAGGCGCCACTGCTGTGCGAAGGGCACCTCTCGAAGTGCAGCAACTTCCCGAGCAATCCCGGCGCCAACTCGTACGTGACCCACGCCGCGGCTACGCCCGATGGCGGGGGGTTCTGGGCCTTGGGTGATCACGGCCAGGTGTGGACAGCCGGAACAGCCATGCCCTTTGGTGACTATCGGAATGACACCACGAGTGTCGGGACTGCCATCACGCCGACTCCGAGCGGCAAAGGCTACTACATTCTGATGAGTGACGGCGGGGTGCATGCCCGAGGTGACGCGGAGTTCTTCGGGTCTACCGGTGGCCACTTCCACCGGGAGTACAACGGCCTGGTGCTGAGCCGGACGGCGGTCGGGGCGGTGAATGGCTACTGGATGCTGGAGCAGGACGGCAGCGTCCACGCCTATGGCGATGCGGCCACCCTGGGACCGGCGGGAGGCGGGTCTTCACGAATCACGTCGTTGTTTCCGGTGGATGGCGGTATCCGGTACGGTTCGGTGACCTATGACGGCAAGATCGGGCTATCAAACTCGTACCGCCGGGGGCCGGTGTCGACTTCTGAGTACGATCTCAGTCCGGTGTGGACCCTGAATGGCGGTGTGGACAAGCCCGGGACGGAGTTGCACGCGGCGACGCTCGGGTCCAGCCGCGTGGAAAGTTGGGTCTTCTGGCCCATCAGGTGGAACGGAACGTACGTCAACCAGGTGCGCAACGAACGCAATGGCATGTGCCTGGAGGTCCGCTCGGATGTGCTGGTGCTGGCGGCCTGCCAACAGGATCTCCTCAAGATGAAGCCACAGGCATTCTGGATCGTGGACGGCGCCAACGGAACCTTCTGGGTGGTATGGGCCCCACACCCGCAGTACTACCTGGTGAAGGAGGAAGGGTCACGTCTGAGGCTGCTGACCGCCGGCAACGGCGAGTGGCGCACGCTGGACGTGACGACGGTCACATCGGAAGCCACGGGTGCGCAGTGGCACACGTGGAACGCGGTGGGCAACCAGACCAGCACCAGCGTGCCGGGACCCGAGACGCCTCGTCAGAACTGGGTTGTGGCGGCCACCGCCCCGGTTCCGGGTTCGACGGTCCGGTTCATCAGCATGGAGACGGGGTACTGCGGGGAGTTCAAGTGGTTGGACGGGGCGCATCACCTGTTCCAGTCCGTGTGTCAGCCTGCCGTGCAGCCGCAGACGTTTCGCCTGATGGAAGACGGCCCGAAGGCCTATCGCATCAACATCGCGTTCAGCGACTCGGTGGGTGCCGCGCCAGCCTGGAACCACGGGGTGATGTTCTCGGCGGCGAGCGTGCGCTGGAACATGGACCTGAGCAAATTGCCATAGCGGGCGGTACGGAGGGCGCCGTCTCGCGGGCATGTGATCGGCGCCCGTAAAGTACTGGAAACACGCAGCATATTGATTCAGTTCGAGACCATCTCCAGACCATGGCGGGAGAGCGCGAGTTCGCCCACGATAGGGCCAGGAAGCAATCCAAAGACTTCGAGAGGACAGGAAAATGAAGACGATTTATCAGACTCTATGCGGACTTGCGGCGCCCCTGGCGCTGGCGTGGTTGACGCTGGCGCCGATGGCGCGGGCGTCAGATTATGGCGGCATGGTTTGGCTCACCAGCGCGGCACAGGCGCCTAACGGCGGCATCTGGCTCCAATTGCAGACCGGTGAGGACTCCGGCAAGACCTTGGCGATCGGAGGCGCACCCGCATACCCGAGTGTGGACGAGCCTGGCACGGTGGTGGCCGCTCCCGGCAAGTCGGGCTACTGGGTGGTGACCAAGAAGGGCGTGATCCATGCGCGCGGCGAAGCTCCCGAGATTTGCGGCGGGCGCCTGTCGAACTGCGCGGGCTACCCCATGGATCCAGGCCAATATGAGTACGTGACGTCCGCGGCGGCCACACCGGATGGACAGGGGCTGTGGGCGCTGAGCTATCGAGGCCAGGTGTGGTGCGCGGGGACCGCCAAGCATTTTGGGGACGCCGTGGAGGGGTTCGATCTGATGGGGACCACGATCGCGCCGACGCCGTCGGGCAACGGCTACTACATCCTGAAGGATGATGGCGGCGTGCATACCCGGGGGGACGCGGTGTTCCACGGTTCCACCGGCGGCGCGTTCAAACAGGACTACACGGGGCTGGCGCTCAGCTACACGGCGGGCGGCGCGGTGAATGGATATTGGATGCTGAAGCGGGACGGCGGGGTGTTCAGCTACGGCGACGCCACCTTCCTGGGGTCCACGGGCGGGAACAGCCACGAAGTGAATTCGCTGTTTCTCCTGGACAACGGCGCCCGCTACGGGTGGGTGGAGCGGAATGGCACGATTGGAATCTCCGGTTCCTACAACCGGGGCGCCATCACCTCGACCACCGGGGGGACCACGACGCTGTGGCATCAGCAGGGTAAGGTGGACCAGCCGGGCGCCGAGCTGCATGCCTTGCCGGCCGGCACCGGTCGCGCGGACTCCTGGATCTTCTGGCCGGTGAAGAAGTCGGGGGTGACCGCCTACCAACTGCGCAACGAGGCGAACGGACTCTGCGCGGAGTTGAGGAGCTACGAGGTGTCGCAGGGGCCCTGCCAGGCCGACGTGCAGAACTCGCAGACGCAGGCTTTCTGGCTGGAGTACACAGGCTCCTACTTCTACGTAGTGATGGCGGACATGCCGCGGCTCGCGGTGACGGCGCTGCCCGGCTCCTCGCGGCTGATGTTGATCGACAAGACCACGTTCCCGCCTAGCCAGGTGTACCGCTGGAAGATTCTGGAATCGACGTCGATCGCGGCGCTCGATTCCGGAGTCCAGTGGCTGGCGGCGGAAGATGCGGATGGCGCGGTGTCGGCCGCCTCGGGCACCTCGGCAGGCGGCGCGGCGCAGAAGTGGCTGGTTGCGCCCACCGGCGAGGGGCCGGACGGGCCGGTGAAGTTCATTGACGCCCAGTCCGGCCGTTGCGCCGAGGCGCGTGGGGATGCCGGGCGCTACCGATTGGGGTTGGCGGCCTGTGCGGAGGCTTCGGCGGCGCAGAGGTTCCAGTTGCGGGAGGCGGGCGCGGGAGTCTTCCAGATCGCTCCGGCGGGCAGCCGGTTGGCGGCAGCGGTATCGACGACATTGCCGGGCGAGGTGGAGTTCGTCCCGGCTGCTCACAGCACAGCCTGGAGGCTGGATTCCGCAAGGAATCGGTAGGTGCTGTAGCAAGCCGCGGGGTGCCAGGGGCTGATCTGCACAGTCCCTTGGCACCCGCGGGCCTCTCCCCACCCTGATCACGCAGCCCCTGTTACCGCCGCGGGTCTACCCGTAGCCGGCGGCTGAGACTGCTGCCGCGGTGATTGTCTGTCAACCCCTGATAAAAACCCTCCAGCCACTGTCCCCCCTCCCTGTAGGGGGCGCTGGATGGCGCCTGGCCTGAAGAAAGGAAAGAATTCCATGAAATCGATATCCTGGGCCTCCTCCGGCATCTCCGCCTTTTTGGCTCTCACTTCCCTGGGATGGGCGGCATCTCCCCCACCTCTGCAGGCGCGTAAATCGCCACTGCTGGTGGTCACCAGTCCAAAGCGAAACGCCACTCTTGGCGGCGTCACCGTGCGAGTGTCCGCCCAGATCAGCCCGCGGGCCACTGAGTCGACGTTCCGGGCTACATTGAACGGCACGGACATCACGGCCCGCTTTGTGCGGAGCTGTGCTGGCAATCCGATCAAGTGCACGGAGTCGGCCGCGCTGAGCAAGGTGGACGGGCTGGTGGAAGGGCGGAACGTGGTGCGGATGCGCGTGCGCGAGTGGGGTGGCGAGTATTCCAACGTGCGGGCCGCGTTTACCTGGAATCTCCTGGGGGATCCGACGGCTTCCCCCACCGTCTCCTCGGCACAGCCGGACTTCAACTTCACCACCCTGACGCCTGGCGGCCATCAGGGCGGCACGCAGCCCTGGTTCCAGATCAGCTCTAACGCCTTCTCGGCAGGCAGTCCGAGGACGTTTCCGTCGAACCCGATCTCCTGTTCCAACAGTGTGTACCTCCTGGTTGAGGTGGACCGTCGAACGTTAAAGGAAGTCAAAACGACGTGCCTGGCGTCTCCGCAAGTGAACGCGGCGCTGGAGGCGATTCCGGCGACGTCGTTCGCCGTCCTTGGCAGTCTGGCTTACATCAACGCGGACTGGAGCAACCTTTACCCGCAAGCGATCGGCGGCAGTGATTACCGAAAGATCGGAGATCAAGAAGCCCCGTGGACCTACATGATGCTGGGGATGGGGAAGTCCGGCTGGGGCCTGGGCGTGGAGTCCTACAACACGGGCTATGAGTTGGATCCGGCCCAGCAGGCTCAGGTGAACGGCGTGCTGACGATGAATGCGCACGGGCTCTATGATTTTCATCCGACCAACAACGTGGTTACGCATGTGGATGCGGTGAACAAGACGGTTCAGATCGATGGTGTGACGTACACGCCTCCGGCGGCGGCGGCGGGCCTGAAGGCGGGGTTCTGGGTGCTGCCCATTTCGCGACGGACGTTGACCCCGGTGCAGGAGCCCGAATGGGACAATTCGCAATGCCCGAAGTTCTGCGGCGCCGTCTATGATGCCGACAACTTCGAGAAGTTGACCTCGATGACCGTGTACTTGAGCCGGATCTCATGGCGGGATCTGATCTACGTGGTTGCGTGGGGTAAACAGCCTGGCCTGGACTCGATCCAACTGGTGACGGACCAGCAACCCTACACGATGTTGAACCAGATGGGGATTCCCTCTTATAGCCTGACGTCGATGACCGATCCGGGTTCGGTACTGGCCGGGCTGGTGACTCCGGACCCCGCGGTCGGGGCGCGGCTTCCGAACCGGCAGGTGCTGGTGTCTTCGACGCCCAGCACGAGTGGCCAACTGGGGCAGATTTCGGCGGTGTTGATGCGCGACATGTACGATCTGTACCGTCCGGTCAACGGCGTGCAGAATAACCTGTCGGCTGACGGTGATCAGGGGCCGGCATTTATCGACCTGAGCTTCCTGAAGACCCTTTGGCAGCCCTCCACGCCGTGGCCGATGATGGATACGCCCGGACGGGTGAACGCTTACCAGTACCTCAGCTACAAGATCTTCCACAATTTGTGGGCAGCAGACGAGCAACCGACCTCCGCGACCACGGATATTCGCGGGGTTTATGGCGAGCCTTCGATCAACGGGATCTTCGGCGGGGTGGATCCCACGGATTTGACGAAGTATCCGTATCCTTCGGGTGGCACCTTTACGAATCCGGACAACGGAGCGATCTACAGTTTCAGCCAGCAGGAAATGACCGACGTGGCGCAGCAGCTTCAGGCGGAATTCGCCGCGATGGACCGGGTCGTCCGCTTGTACGGGTCCACGGGCACCGGTCTGCGGGACACGCTGCTGGACACGGTGATTCCGCATATGACCAACGAGCTCAGCCTCGCGCTGGAAAGTGGGGGCAACGGCCAGACCCAACTCTCTTTCCGCATGAATGACGTGATGAACTGGGGAGCCTCAATGGCCAACGTCACGGGAATACTGGCGTCGGATACCGGTCAGGACTCCTTGTACGGCATTCTCAGCGGCTTTATCCACGCGATGAGTTCCTCCGGCCTCCTCGATCCACGGAACGACGGCATCCCCGACTACACGGTGTTTGCCAATGCGGCAGCCGTGCCTGACAAGTTCGCCACCTACATGCAATACCAGGATGAGACCTATGACGCGGTGTTCAGCACCCTCGTTCAGGACTGGCCCAAACTCAGCGCCCTGAGCCGTAATGTCGTGTTCGAGGACAGCCAGGTGGATAAGGTCGACCAGGTGATGCAACTGGGGGCGAAGCGCTACTTCACATCGGCGCTGCTGACCGGGACATATCAGCTCGACAGCTACTACGGCTGGGACGTGACTCTGCCGAGCCAGGTCGGAGCCTGGGGGCCCCTGGGAGTCAACGATCCCGTCAGGAAGTGCGAGGCGCTTTACGATGACAGCTTGAACGTCTGGGGTGTGTTCCCGGCGCTCTCAACGGCCACGACGGGCGGGAATGACATCTTCTTTCTCACGGGCGAGATCACTAACAACTGGGACAAGACGATGAAAGAGAAGATGCCGCCGGCGCTGTATGGTCAGATCCTCTTCCTGCCGGATGCCGCCACCGGCATACCTGGATTGCCCAAGGATGTCTGGTTCGCACTGGGACCGGTGGGATTGCGTGACCAGGGCAGCCTGCCGAAGTATGATGGCCGCGGGGGTAATTGTACGCGGTAGCGAGCGGAGTGGGTTACTGGAAAGGACGACCGGGGGCCTGTCGGGCCCCCACTAAGGACCGAGCCTGCAAAAGCTCAAACCCGCTGAGGCCATACACCTGGCGCGTAATCATCTTGAGACCGTGGATCTGGCCTTCGACCAGCCTGTACTCCACTCCGTTTCGACTGCGGCCGGCGCTAGGATTTTCGTTCGGGAAACTGTCCCGGTCGGAGCCACCGGCGAATGGTCTTTCGTTCCATCTTCTGCTGTCACCAACTGCGCTTCTGCTGAGCTTGAAGCGCACTTAACGAGGTGCCTTCGGTGTAAAGACCACGCCTGTCGCGCGAGATCGTCACGACCCCTGGGTGCAGCGCTAGCCACTCGGAGAAACTCTTCGACGCGCGATCTGGTGGAAAGTCCACTGCTCGACGCAGATCCAAATTCACCCGGATTGTTCCGTAGTCTGCCGGCTTCTCGCCCCGCGGTCAGCCCATCCCCTTCGGATAAAACGCCGATTCGTCACAACTCGTCCTGCTCCAGTTGCGGATTTCCGCAATATGGGAGGCGCTGTCCTTGCCGTTGAGGGTCGCGTTCAAACTGAACCAGATCGCCGCATGACTTGATTTGCGCTTCAATCTGCACGTTCGGCCCTTCCCGCACCCAGCCCCTCCGGAGGCAGAGACAGCGCCTTTATCCGGTCAAGCCAGCGTGATGCCGTCGTTCCGTTCAAACTTGCTGCCCATTTCTGGCCCCACGCGGTCTGGTCCGGAAGAGAGTTCCACCCGGAAGGACTGATCACCCTTCCCTACGATGAGGGACGCGATGCCTCTCAGAGTCACGCCCACCTGATCCGTTTCCTCAACACTGGGTGCCGCACCCGACGGGTGACTACGTCGAGCAACCCGCGCCGCCAAGCACATGTTGCAAAAGCGGATAGCGGTTCAGATCCAAGTCATCTCCAGACCATGGTTTCATGCCGCGAATTCCCGCACGATAAGACCAGAAAGCATTCAAGAAAAGCGTACAGAGGTCAAAAACGATGAAAACGAATTGTCCATCCCTGTTCGGATTTGTAGCAGCCGCGGCGCTGGCATTCGCAACGATGTCACTCATTGCCAGGGCGTCAGACTATGACGGCTCTGTATGGCTCACCAGCGCGGTTCAAGCGCCGAACGGAGGCACCTGGATTCAGTTGCACACCGGCATCGAAACCGGGAAGACCGAGGCTAGAGGAGGCGCACCGGTGTATGAAAGCGTTGACGAACCGGGTACTATTGTCTCCGCCCCGGGAAAGGTCGGCTACTGGCTGGTTGGCAAGCGGGGATCGATCCATGCACGAGGCCAAGCCAGCGAGTTGTGCGGCGGAGACCTCAGGAACTGCTCCAACTATCCGGTTGCTCCGGAAGAATGGGAGTACGTGACGTTCGCGGCCGCGACCCCCGACGGCCAGGGGCTGTAAGTCTTGGGCAGGAGAGGTCAGGTGTGGACCGCCGGGACGGCCTAACCGTATGGCGACGCGATTGAGGCATACGACAACACGGCAACGGCCATCGTGCCGACCCCGTCGGGCAAGGGCTACTACATCCTGAGCAACGACGGCGGCGTGCACGCTCGCGGCGACGCTGTCTTCTTCGGCTCCACCGGCGGCTCCTACAAACGCGATTGGACGGGCCTTGTACTGAGCCGTACTCCGGCCGGCGTGGTCAATGGCTACTGGATGCTGAACCGGGATGGCGGCGTCACGACCTATGGAGATGCCACTTTCCTTGGATCCACCGGAGGGACCACCGACAATGTGACGTCCCTGTTTCCCCTGGATGGAGGCACGCGCTACGCATGGATCAAGCGGAACGGAGAGATCGGGATCTCCGGTTCCTACCGCCGGGGCGCGGTTGCAGGCGGATGCCTCCAACCCGGCGCAGAAGTGGTTCGTTGCGCCCGCCACCGACGCCCCGAATACCCCGGTTGGATTGATTGACGCCAACTCCGGGCGTTGCGCGGAAGCACACAGCGGAAGCGCCGGCTACCGCCTGCAGTTGGCCTTCTGCGCGGAAGCGTCGTCCGCTCAGACGTTCCACTTGCAGGAAGCTGGCTCTGGCGCCGTCCGCATCTCGCCGGTAGCCAGCAGTCTGTCCGCCGCGCCGGCGAGCGGATCGCCCGGCGGAGTGGAGCTTGTCCCTGTATCGCAGAGCAGCCCCTGGCGGTTGGATGCCGCCATCGACCGGTAGTTTATTATGCAATCGCTGATGAACTTTCCGCTCATGCTTCCCCCTGTTCAACTGAGAAGAAAAATTCACATGCAGATTCAAGCAGGATCTTTTGCCCGCTGCGCGGCCGCCTTGGTGGCGCTGGCCTCTATGGGATACGCAGCCCCTGGGAACAACTCCAACAACAGCCGCAGCACGATGCTGGCGGTCACAAGCCCGCAGCCAGGTGCAACCGTCAAAGGGCTC
The DNA here is from genome assembly GCF_963665245.1 of uncultured Paludibaculum sp. NCBI lineage: Bacteria > Pseudomonadati > Acidobacteriota > Terriglobia > Bryobacterales > Bryobacteraceae > Paludibaculum > uncultured Paludibaculum sp. Next base: position 4,286,333 of record NZ_OY762267.1, on the reverse strand, counting down.
TCCTTGAAGGTGGACATTCAGGTTCACCAGGCGGCGAGGCGTCCCACGTTCCGCGCCAGGCTCAACGGCAAAGACATTACGGCCCGGTTCGCCGGAAGCGGCGCCTGCCAGAAAGAGCGCTGTCCCGAATCGGCGATCTTAACCCCGCTTGACGGGCTGATCGAAGGGCGGAACGTGCTCCGTCTGCGCATCAAAAAATGGAATGGCAACTTCGTTCACACCCGGACGGTATTCATGTGGTCTCAATCGAATCCTCCTGTGAGCGGAGGTGTGGGCACGGCTGTTCCAGGCATCTTCCAGCCGAACTATTCATTCACCACGTTGCAGCCCGGGGGGTATCAAGGCAACGGACAACCTTGGTTCCAGATTTCTTCCAATGCTCTCGGAACGGTGACGAAGAACTACCCGAAGAACCCGATCCAGTGTACGAATAGTGTCTATTTGCTGGTGGAGATCCAGCGCACGTCGCTTCAAGAACTCTCATCGACGTGCCTCGACTCCGCCGGGCTCGACGCTGCGTTGTCGGCGATTCCGTCTACCTCGTTCGCGGTCCTGGGGAGTCTGGCCGGAATCAACGCGGACTGGAGCAACCTCAACCCGTCCGCGATCGGCGGCAGTGACTACCGCCAGGTCGGCGATCAGGAAGCTCCGTGGGGTTACATGATGGTGGGGATCGGCAAGGCTCCTTCGGGGATCGGCCTGGAATCCTACAACACCGGCTATGAGCGTGCGGAGGCCGAACTGGCGCAAATTCACGGGGTGCTGACGGCAAACGCGTACGGCATGTACGACCTTCACCCATCGGACAACGCGATCGTCAACGTGGATGGCGTGAACAAACGAGTTCAAATCGACGGCGTGACCTACACCCCGCCTGCCGTCAGCGCGAATGTGCCCAGCGGCTTCTGGGTGTTGCCCATCACTCGCCGGACGTTAAGTCCAACCACCATGGTCAATCAGGACAACTCAGGCTGCCCTGCAAGCTGCGGCGCGGTCTTCTATCTCAATTCGCCGCAGGACGCGATAAATATGACCGACTATCTGAGCAGCGTCCCGGTGCGATCCCTCATCTTCGTCATTGCCTGGGGCAAACAGGCAGGCCTCGATTCGTCCGTTCAGCAAGATCAAACGCTGTACACTCGCTTGAGCAATCTTGGGATCCCGGCCTATACATTCACAAAGATGTCCGATTCCACCTCCTCCATGGCCGCGGTGGTGTCGAATGACCAGACCGTCAGTAGGAACCTGCAGTTCAGCCGCGAGGCCTACGTCTCGTCCACCCAGAGCGCGTTCGACCAGCACGGCCAACTCTCGCTTGTGCTGTCCCGCGATGCGCACTATCTACAACGGCCGGTCAGCGGTGTGCAAAACAATTTCGATCCTTCTCCCGGGCACATGACGATCGACCTGAGTTTCCTCAAGACCGTCTGGCAGCCGGCCAGCCCCTGGCCCATGATGGATACGCCCGGCCGGGTCAACGCCTATCAGTACCTCAGCTACATGATGTTCCACACCGTTTGGCCTGCGAACCAGCAGCCATCGAATACGGGCAACGATATTCGCAGCATCTATGACGAGCCATTCGTCGCGATGGACCTCGCCGGAGTGGACCCCACGAATCCGGCGTCGTATCCCTTTCCCCAGGGCGGCACGTATACAAGACCGGACAACGGAGTGACGTACACTTTCACCCAGCAGGATTTGAGCGATGTGGCCCAACAGGTGAAAGCCGAACTGGGAGCCCTGGATCGCGTGCTGAACCTATTCGGGAACGAAGGCGTGAACCTGCGAGGTCTATACGTCGATAACGAAGTCTCTCTAGTTGACATTCTGCTCTCGGAACTCGCCGGGTCGGCGCGAGCAGCGAACGACCAGCGGCCCGAACTCATCTTCCGCTTAAGTGACGTGACGAACTGGACAGCGTCGATGACCGGAATCACGTCGCTGCCGCAGATGCAAGCCGGCTCGGGATACTTGTACGGCGCGATGAGCGGCCTTTTCCATGCCATGAGTTCCTCCGGTCTGCTGGATCCGCGAGGCGACGGCATCCCCGACTACACCGTGGCAGGAACGGTGCAGAGCGTTTACGACAATCTCGCCGCCTATTCGGTGAATGCCGATGCTGCCTACGAAACGGTCTTCAGCAACATTGTTCAGGACTGGAGCAAGCTCAATGCCTTGAGCCAGTTCGCCGATCCGGGTCAGCAGGAGAACTACCTCCGTCAATCACAGTCGACCGCCGTCTTGATGCAGTTGGCAGCGCGGCGCTACTTCAACACGATGGTCATGGCGTTCAAGTGGCAAATCGATCAGTTCTACGGCGTGCAAGCAACGCAACCGAGCAATATTGGAACTTGGTTCGTCGACGGACATTACAATACGTCATGCAAAGGGAACATGTACAACGACAACCCGGCAACTGCCTGGGCCGTGTTGCCATCCGTCACCGCACCGGGCAGCAATGACATTTTCATCGTGGCCGGCCGCGTCAGTAACAACTGGACTGATTTCATGACAGTGGGCGGGGTGCCCGCAGGCCTCACGGACCCGATCTTCCAGAAGGACTCCTCCACTGGCATGCCCGGATTACCCCCGGAAGTGTGGTTCGGCTCCAGTCCGGTCCAATTTCGGCCGATCTCGGCACGACCATCCTGGAGCATCGATTACGATCAGTCCATCTGCGCCGTAGGCGCAACGCGTTAGCCGGGGGTTCGTGGCTTGCTAACAGTCCCAACAATCCGTACTTCAAGGCAGGCTCCAGTGCGACCAGCCGGGCGAGGCGCTACTTCACCTCGGCGCTGCTGACCGGTACGTACCAGCTCGATAGCTACTACGGTAGGCCGGAGACGCTGCCGAGCCAGATCGGAGTCTGGGGGCCGCAGGGTGTCCTCCATCCCGTCAGGAAGTGCAAGGCTCTTTACGATGACAGCTTGAACGCCTGGGGTGTGTTCCCGGCCCTCTCACCGGCCACGACGGGCGGGAATGACATCTTCCTTCTCACGGGCGAGATCACTAACAACTGGGACACGACGATGAGAGAGAAGATGCCGCCACCGGCATACCTGGTTTGCCCAAGGATGTCTGGTTCGCACTGGGACCGGTGGCATTGCGTAACCAGGGCGACCTGCCGAGGTATGATGCCCACGGGGCGGGTAATTGCACGCGGTAGCGAGCGGAGTGGGTAACTGGAAAGGACGACCGGGGCCTGTCAGGCCCCCGGTTTTTTTGTGGTGTGGCGTGGACGCTGGAGTGAGAGGCGCATGGTCCTCGATTTTTCTTTGGGACGCGGCGAAGGGATTCACGATTGGAAGCCCCTCATGTTATAGCGGCGCTGCCGCATATGGTTCGAGGAGGGCTTACGAGTATGAGTTCGAATTCGCAGACGGGATTGACGCGCCGGAATTGGCTGGCGGCCGCACCCGCAATGCTGGGGGCTCCCGCGTTGCTGGCGCAATCGCAAGCGGCGCAGTCCGCCCGAAGCGGGAAGCGGCGCCGGGAGATCATTAAGCACTTCGACTTCAGCCAGGGCAGCGGCGGCGTGCTGGCGGGATTCACTGACTATCACCTGCAGACCGCGGACCTGAACTTCCTGGCCGAGATTCGTGAGCTGCCGAAGGAGCTGACCGTCTTCTCGCGGAACCGGCGCGCCTTTTACCTGTCTTGCAACAATCGCCCGGATGACATGTTCATGTTTCTGAAGGTGCCGCTTACCGCCGAGGATGGCGTCGAGCAGGACCAGCGGTACATGGTCAGTCTGCAATTCGAGGTCGCTTCGAACTCGACCAACTGCGCGGGCGCGGGCGGCAACCAGTCCAGCGTCTTCCTGAAAGCAGGCGGTACTGCCGTGGAGCCGGTGCCGCTACTCATTGGGGAGTATGTTTCGATCAACGTCGACAAAGGGCAACAGTCGGAGGGCGGAGAGGATCTGGGGGTGATCGGCAACATCTGGAATGGCCAGGAGTGCGAACTGGACCCCAAAGACCGGAAGTGGGTCATGCTGCGGCGCACGTACGACCATCCGAAGCCGGTCACAACGATCCACGAGCAGTTGTGGATTGCAGTTGGAACCGAATCAGGCTATGAGGCGGTCACCGGGGTCTACTACTATTCGATCGATGTGAGGCTGACTCCGCTCGACAAGTAGAGCCTAACGGGCAGCAGAGCGCCGGGCTCGCCCAGACAGGAGGGCGGGAAGCGGAGTGGCGCCTGCTCTGGGCATGGTGGGCCTCTTCATCCCAGCGTGGAGTTCGCAGTGAAGTTGTCCTGGCACCCCTTCCGGACGCGAAAGCAGCCCGGCGCCTTCGAGGGCTGCCGGGCTGCGTTGCGCTACGGAGACGAGAACTTGTGGTGCTCTTGGTGAAGGCTTTGGCCAGGCCCGCGGCTCAGCGCACCTCCCGCTTCAGCTTGCCGATTGCTTCTGCTCGTCTGCCGGCACGAGCTGCTGATCCTCGCGCAGAGCGTGTTTGAAGTTCCTTAGTCCGTCGCCAAGACCCCTGGCGAGTTCGGGGATTTTCCTGCCGCCAAACAGAAGGACGGCGACGGCAAGAATGAGCACTAATTCCATGGGACCGATACTGCGCATCTGGCTGGTTTCCTTTCATTCCATCATTCCGGCATTCCGCCGGCACACTCACTTAGGGGGCGCTTCATCGCAGAATCTGATCAGGCCGACTTAGCAATGCCGGGGATCGTCTAGTCCAACAACGGAGTTGGGACAGCGCTGGAGGTACGGCCGCCGGCGGCCGCAAGGCCCCGCCAGATGGCGTGCACGGGTCTGGAGACCTGTCGGTAGTAAGTCAATCTGTCCGCTTTTATTCACACACGATCTGTCCGCATCAGTTGACCGCACCCGATGATCCTTTTCTGCTCGCCGAAGGCGGCTTCCGGGTCTTCGGACGTACCTTTCTCGTCGTCGTCGGGGCGGTGGGAAAGTGGGAATCCCGGCTCGGCGGGATTTCCAAGGGACGGTGGGAGCCGTGGGAAACCGCCTCGCGGTTTTCCTCGGCTTCCTCGGGCCCGCCTTTTCCACAGTCTTCCTTTCGTGATTGTCGAGTGTCCCGCAATCGTGCGCCCTCGGCTGTGTAGCGGCCTACCACATGCGGTCCAAATCGGATCGACACCGTTCCATCCAGGTGCTCGTGAATGGTCACTGTGCTCTTCGCCAGGGAGTGGCGGAAACGGCTCTTCTCCAGTTGCCAGCTCTGGTCGCCGATCGCCACCGTGTTATCCCGATCTACCACGCGCTCAGTCTGCACCGTGAACACCCAGTTCAGATCGGCGCGCGTCGTCTTCCGAAACGCCGTCCCTGTCTCCTTCGCCTCAACCGTGAACTTCTCGTTGAACTCGCCAATGTAACGTTCGGCCAAGAACTCATTGGCCCTTTCCGCGGTGGTGATCCCCGCCAGCCGCAACTCCTGTGGCAGTCGGCCCTGCCAGGTCCCGAAGCTCCGCTCTGACCGGCCTCGCGCTTGTGGCGAGTAGGCCGCGATCATCTGCACGCCCAACTCCTTCATCGCTCGCCCAACCTGCGTCAGACGGCCCTTATCAACCTTCCCGCCCGCTTTCGGCGTCACGAAAAAGTGGCTGCCCCGGTCGCTGTACAACGCACAGAACAGACCCTTCGACTCAATCACATGCCGCAGGCCCGCCATCACCGTCCGCGTCGATTCCTCCTCCACCAACTGTGCGTAGTAGATCTCCTTCGTCGCATCATCCAGGATCACGATCAGGTCATACCATCGCTCATCGCTGAACCACTGGTGCTTGCTCCCGTCGATGTGCAGCAGCATCCCCGGCAGCGGTCGAGGCTCCCGTCTCCGCCGATGCTTGGCCCGCCTACCCCGCTTGGCCACCAAGCCCGCACCCTGCAGCGCCTTCTGCACCCACGTGTAGCTCAGCTGGATGCCGTGTTGCTCGCGCAGCTTCTCGTGAAAGTGCCGCATGTTCAGGTCATAGTAGGTTTCCTGGTACAGCCGCAACACCTCCTCCGCCATCGCCAAGGGCACCCTCTTGTCACTCGGCCTGCCTTTCCGCCGGTCGGCCAAGCCCGAATAGCCGTGCTCTTCCAGCCTCTCCCGCCAGCGTCGCATCGTTCGGTCGCTCACTCCGATGATCTCCGCCGCGCTCCACCATGTGATCTTCTTCGCCATGGCCTTCAGCAGCACTTCTTGTAGCTTCATCATCCGCTCCACTTCCGCGGCCGGGCAATCCTTGGGGGCTTCCACCTTCCAAGACTCGCCCGCCGCTCTGCTCGAACGGACAGATCACGTGTGAACTCATGCGGACAGATCACATACTAGCGACAGCACGGGTCTGGAGACCCAGGCGGCAGCACGGCTTAGGGTTGCTTCCACTGCGGGCCAGAGGGCTGGGGCACCCACCGCGCTGTGGGTCAGACGCTCGAGAGACTCGGTCACCTGGCTGGCGGTGGGTCGGTCGGCGGCTTTCTTCCTCAGCATGGACAGGATCAGCGCATCGAGCTGGCGATGGATGGCGGGGTTCCACTTCGAGGGTGGCTCGGGAGCATCTTCCACAATGGAGGTCATCGTGTCCCAGGCGGAATCGCCTTCGAACGGGCAGCGCCCGGTGATCATCTCGTAGAAGACCACTCCGAGGGAGAATATGTCGGTTTCGAAGCCGACCCGGGAGGAGCGGCACTGTTCCGGGGACATATACCGTGGCGTGCCGGAGGTCTCCTCCCATTCTGAATCGTGGGTAGAAGAGTGGGCCATGCCGAAGTCGAGTATCTTCACCAGGCCGTCCGGCCTGACCAGGATGTTCTCGGGCTTCATATCGCGATGGGCGATGCCGGCGGCGTGCGCGGCCTCCAACGCCTTTGCCGCCTGACTCCATACGGGCAGACATTCCCGGAGTGCCAGAGGGCGGCGCATCATCGACCGGAGCGGCATGCCAGGCACATACTCCATCGCCAGAGCGGTGAGCCGGCCGGAACGGACTACCTCAAACACGGTGACGATGTTGGGGTGGCTGAGGGCTGATGCGGCTCGTGCTTCGCGAAGGAGGGAACCCAGGGCATCGCCCTCGCCCGCCCCCTCCGTGTTCAACACCTTCAAGGCGACGTTGCGGCCCAGATCCCGGTCGATGGCGGAAAAGATCTGACTGGTCGCGCCGCGGCCGATCTCTCCGGTGGCTTCATAGCGTCCGAGTTGGGAGCCCACGCCGAACTCCGGAGCCGGTTCAAAATCCGCCGCCAGCTCCAGGACGAGGCTTTCCAGCTCAGCATCCAGATCTTGACCTGACACGAAACCAAATCGGTCGCATTCCGGAAGATCCGCTACCTGATGCGCCAGATCCAGTACATGAAGCCACTCAGTATCGCCAATTGCCTGCATCGTTTTTCCCTCGAATGCGATTCTGCGCCGGCCGGCACTTGGCTTCCATGCGTGGGAAGGGCTTTTTCCATGATTCTCCGATTCGCGCCTAAAGTACAGATAACAAGTAAGATATTGCTCCAGGTGTGCAATGATCAAAACGAGAAGATACAGGATGCAACCTGGATTGAGGTGGCTGGACGAGGAGACCTACCAGAAATGTTCTGTTTCGGTACATAAATGGAGGCCACCTGAGCCCGATCGGGCGTGCCGGCGGCAATCGAGACAAGAGGAGAAGCGCAGAAGGAAGGATGGGGAGAGTGGGTGTCGTTGCCGATCCGGTATGGACAGCGGATTATGCGCAGAGAATGAAGAAGCCGGCCAGACCCTCGCCCACCAGAATGGAAGGCGGAGGCCTGACCGGCCAGGGAAGCGATGGGATGGCCCGGTGCTATTTCCGTGTGACCGGCTGACAAACGGTCTTGTCTTTCTGTGCGGGAGAGTCCAGGTATAGGGTGGCGGAGCCCTTTGCTTCCCACCATATATACTGCTGAGCGGCGTAGCGAGCACCCGAAGCCGACGAAACATTGGCGAAGATCAGGAGGCCGCCGAGGATGGGGACCGTGGCGAGGTTGTTGCCGCTGCCGTTGATGTATTCCACCTCGAAGGGAACGGCAGGGAGACCGATCTTGACCGCATTCGCGTCGCAGCTGTACTGCACTACCTTTCGAGAAAGCAGTTTGGTTCCGGGCAGAGTGACGACCAGGTCAGTAGCGGGGGCGAGTGCGGATGCCAAGAGCATCCCCAACATCAGAATCATCGGCCGGCGGGCACCGGCACAAACAGAAATCATCATCTTTCGAATCTCTCTGTCCCTACTATGCGGCCCACAGAGGCTTGGGCCAAGCGAAAGCGCGTGAGCGTTGGATGTTTTGTTTATGATTGTTCAACTTATTGAATTGTAATAAGTTAGTAGCCAGGCTGATCGCCCGCCCGAGCGACGCGGAGGCGTTCTTTTGCGCGAAAGTGAGGGTCGGGCACGCCCGAGCCGACGGGATCTGCCAATACAAGTACAGATCTCACCACGACCCGCAGTGACTTTCCGGCTGCGCAGTTTCCCTGTCCGTTTGCTATATTCTGTTGTCGTGGCCCGGAATTCGATTCAGGACATCGGACCTCTCATGACTGCCTTCCGGCAGGGCGACAGCGCCGCAGGCGCGAAGCTGATCGAGGTCTTCTACCCTGAGCTCAAACGGATGGCTGCCTCCAAACTCCGGGGCGAGCGCCAGGGGCACAGCTGGCAACCGACGTTGCTGGTCAACGAGCTCTACCTTCAACTGATCAAGATTAAGGCGCTCCAACCGGATGACGAGGAACGCCCCAATGACCGAGCCGCCTTCCTCGCCCTGTCGGGGCAGATCATGAAGCGGCTGCTGATCCACCACGCGCGTCCGCTGTCGGCCAAGGCGCAAAAAGTGCCGCTCTGGGATGACGTGAAGTGTGTGGACGACGGCGGGCTGGCGGAGGTGGAGTCGCTACTTTCCCGGCTCGACGCCATGAAGCCCATGCTGCGGGCCATAGTGGAGATGAAGGTGTTTGAGGGCCGGACTTCCGCCGAAGTTGCGAGCGAGCTGAAATGCTCTCCGATTACGGTCCACCGCTACTGGCAGTTCGCAAAGCGCTGGTTGAAGGAAGAGTGGCATCCGGACGCCGGTTAAGCCTCTATGACACCTCCTGGGCGGGGACCCAGGAGGCGTGACATCCCGCAGGCACCCGGCATGGTAACTGGATTTGCGCTAAAGGCGTCTCGTACAGGTTCTGGGCGTCATAGATGCGGAAGCTGGTCCGGTCCTGTAGCGCATTGAAAATAATCGCCATCAGGTACCCCTCGCCCTCATTGCCGGCATTCTTAGCCGGCACAAACACGGGCTCCCCCACAAATTCGCCGGAAGGTAGGGTGTGCACCGTGCGGCTGGCTGCTTTGAAGTCATAGCGGGCAAAGCCCTCGAAGCTTCCTTCCGCTGGTTGCTCGCCAGGCCGCGTGTTCCGGAAAGCAGCGTATCCGAACCGGTTCTCCCGCATGGCAAAGTGGTCGTTGATGCGGGGAAACTCACAGGCACAATCGTCAATCTGCTCGTCCACGATAGCTCTGTTCTCCAAATTGATGCGAATGCGGCGGAGTTCCGCTCCCACTAGTGGCGCGCCCTCACGCCACGAGGAATACCATGGCAGCTGCAGTTCGATGTAGTGATCCTTCTCAAAGGCATTCATTACATGGAAGTGGAAGAATGGCCGGGTCTCGAGCCAGCGGATGCCCTGTTCCGAACCGCGGCGTGGAATCAAAGCCACGGCTGTTCCCATCACCGGCCGCCAACGGGGCTCTGGATCCTCCAGGACGAAGGGAGAGACTATGACCACTACGTAGTTTCTAGTGACAGCGATATCGTGGATTTTGGAGGGCCACGGGCTGTCGAAACTTAGGATTTTCCCCAGTTTGCCGCTGGAATCGACGGTCAGACAGTCCAGCCGGCACTCCCGCGTTTCATTGGCAAGCAGGACCATCTCCCCGGTTTCGGGGTCCAGTTTGGAATGGGACAACATGCCACCCGGAAATGCGGTCTGGAAATCATTCGGTCCCTGCGTGTTCAGGTCCCAATCCAGGCGATAGGGCCGGCCGGCGTCGCCCATGGCCAGCAAGTGGCCGGCGTGAGCGACGATACGGCTGTTTGCCGGGTGCACGCCGGCGCAGGATGCGGCGAGGGGATGCCCCGCGGCCCGTTCCGTCCGATACTCCGCTGTGCGCACCCATCGGTTTCGATACCGCGCTACGCCGTTTTCAAGATACAGGGCATGAACCTTGCCCGCACCTTCCGCCGGAAGTCCAGGGCCGGCGGGATGGAAGAGCGCAGTTGGGCTGTTCTTCAGGAAGACGCCGTTGAGCCCGCTGGGGATCTCGCCCTCGACCGATAGGTTCGTCGCGTCCAGTTCGACTGACACCGGCGCATTTGTCCTGTAGGGAAGTGGATGGGAATTCGACTGGGACGGGATCCTTACGCTTAATTTCATGATTAGCGCCTCCACTAGTTGGGTGGAGAATCGCGGCACAAAACTAATCAGCAGTTGTGACGGAGGTGCAGAAATGGGACGAGTGGCGCCCATCCCTGTGTTGCCCTGAGTCTTCGACGCCAAGGCTAACGAGCGCCGGCAAGTGCCGCGCCGTGAGCCCTATAGACACCACGCGGCAGGATCAAATGCGTGCCTGCTGGCGCATCTGCTACAATCCGGACCTAACGTAACGCACCTTGAACCCAAAGCCGCAGGAATCGATTTACCAGTTTGGCAACTTTGAACTCTCTACCAGGGTTGGAGAGCTTCGAAAGGGCGGTGCGGTTCTCCGGCTTCCGCCACAACCTACCCTCGTTCTGCTCCGGTTGGTCGCGCGGAGCGGCGAACTGGTCACCCGCGAGGAATTGAGACAGGAGATCTGGAAAGATAACACCAATGTCGACTTCGAGCTCGGAGTCAACCGCTGCATCCGCCGCATCCGGGCGACCCTTCTGGACGACGCCGACTCGCCGCGTTACATCGAGACCGTACCCCGTGTAGGATACCGCTTTATCGCACCGGTCCAGTGCGTTCCGGAACCGCGATCGGAAGCCTCGGCCCAGGCCGCCGAACCTATACAGAATGAGGCCGGCTCAGGGGCGGCGTCAGAGGTCATCGAGGCGGAATCGGCAGTTCGACAATCGTCGGCGGCCGCGGAACTGCAATCCGAGAGGCGGGGGCGGTCCCGACCATCCCATCTTCAGCGGTCCAGGTCGAGCGTCCTGCTGTGGGGTGCGGCCGCGCTGGCGGTATTGGCGGCGGGGTACGGCAGCTACCACTGGTGGCGCGGCGGCCAGGAAGTGGAGCTCAACGCTAATTACACTGTGTTGCCGTTCACCAGTGATGCCGGGATCTCGGCGGGTCCGGCGTTTTCGCCAGACGGGCGGGAAATCGCCTACTCGTGGAATGGCGTGCATCAGGACAACTTCGACATCTATCTCAAGGAGACCGGATCGCAACGGGTGAAGCAGCTCACCACTTCTCCTGAGTCCGACTACAGTCCGGCTTGGTCTCCGGACGGACGGTCCATCGCGTTCTGCCGTGGCAGCGGCCACGAAAGCTCCGCCATCTGGTTGATCTCCCTGGCCAACGGGGCCGAGAGGAAACTGGCAGAGTTGCAGTGGGATGCCGCGCCCGGCAGCCGCTACCTGACCTGGTCTCCAGACAACAAGCGCATTGTGTACGCAGGCAGCGCAACAGATGAACGGGTGAACGGACTTTTCGAGCTCGACGTTGCCACCAGCGCGATCCAACGGCTTACCGCTGCTCCAAGGGGCGCGACGGATCTGCATCCGGCTTATGCCCCGGATGGCCGCCAAGTCGCGTTTGCACGCGACATAGGGAGCGGGGTGAGCCGGATCTGGTTGCTCCCCATGAAGCAGGAAGGGGGAGCGGATGGGGACCCCTTTATGTTGGATTGGACGGGGTTCGAGAGCGCTACTTCCTCACGCCCGGTGTGGACGCCGGACAGCCGCTATCTGGTCTTCTCCTCCAATAGCATGGGCCAGGCGGCCCTCTGGCTGGTGAAGGCGACACCTGGCGCCAAGCCCAGGTCATTGGCTGCGCTGGGTGCGGGCAATACCGATGCCGCCCTCTCTTCCAAAGGGCAACTGGCCCTGGTCCGGCACCATCAGGATGTGGATATCTACCAACTGGATGTTGACCTTCTGCGCCGCGGCCAGGCGTCCGCACCAAAGCCGGTGCTGAACTCAACGCAGATGGAGTCGAACCCGCAGGTGTCTCCGGACGGCTCGAAAATCGCGATGGAGTCGAATCGTGCCGGATTCCGAGAGATCTGGACGGCGAATACCGACAGTACAAACCTGACCCAGGTGACTAATCTGATGAACCCGATTTCGGGTTCTCCCGCATGGTCTCCGGACGGCCGGAGAATCGCATTCGATTCCCGGGTGGGCGGCGTCCCCAGGATCTATATTGTACCGGCACAGGGAGGGAAGGCCGAAGCAGTGACCACCACTGAAACCGCGGGGGTGGTGCCAGCCTGGTCGCCGGACGGCGCCTGGATCTACTACAGTTCGGGCCGTAGTGGCCGGTCTGAACTCTGGCGTATCGCTTCCATGGGGGGAGCTGCCCAACAGGTCTCTCGGAACGGCGGATTCTCGCCCGTGATCGCCCACAACAGGTTGGTATATGCCGCCAACCAGGCTCGCGTGACCACTCTGAGGGAACTCGACCTGAATACCAATGAAGAGAGGAACCTGGCGACGGGGGCGATGCGCCGCGACTACTGCCCCTCCAGCGATGGGGTGTATTACGTCGCGCCCAGCTCGAACGGCCGTTATTCGCTCATGTTTCTTCCCTCGGACCTCAATCCCGTCCGCAGCATCTTCCAATTCACTGCCCAGCCGGCAGAGGGCATGAGCCTGTCTCCGGATGGCCATGTTCTTTACTTCGGGCAATCGGAGAAGGCAGGTTCCGATCTTCTGCTTGTGCAGGATTTCTGGAGGAACTGAACGCACGGGCCCGACTCTCCGTCTGATTTTCGAGTTCCCAAGACCATCGTGGGCAGGAGTGCCCCAGAGTGCCACTCCAGGCTAAAATTTCGATGCGCGGTGCTGGACCGCCGCCGCCGTGGATTGTCCCTGTTCCGCGGAGAGCAGTCCTCCACCCACCCATTGCCGCAGGCGGCCGTGATCATCAATGATCCGCAGGGACCGCAACCTCCTGTTGCTTCAATGGGATAGACGAGCATATCTTTCACATCCTCAAATCACCGCTCAATCATTGATCCCGCCTGCCAAGCGGCCCGATTCTGGTTGGCGTCCAGCGCGGATGAACGCAAGACGGAGATCCGTGAGACTTTGCTGGACCCGTTGCCAGGTGTCGAATGCCGCCCTGTCGGCGCGAGTGATTGACAGGAGAAATGGAAATGTATCAACTGAAGTTCCTTTACAAACTGGCGGCGCTCGGCGTACTGTGCGCTGCTTCCACCCTATCGGCCCAGGCCGCAACTCTCGTCCTGACGACGAGCTTCGACAACGGGTCGCCGACATCGCCCATCCCAGCCGGGTCGACGGTTGGGTCGCCGGACACCTTCTCGGTCACCGGCAAAGACGTTTTCTACCTGGGCGGAATTGCCAATGACCCGGGCAACCCGTGCTTCCTAGCCGGCTCGTCGAGTGCGACTTGCCTTCAAGTGCCCGTCTATCAGGGCATCAATCCGACATTGACATCGGCCCACGTCTTCGGCGCGGGCGACTACCTGGTGCAAATCGAGATGGCGGGCGGCGGAGTCAACGCGTTGGTACTGGCGGAACTCGGCGCACCTCAAATGATCACGGTTGTGGCCAACACCCAGTTCACGACGTATCAGTTTACCCACACGGTGCCAGCCGGTGTCCTCACGCACCTGACCATCACGGGCAACAATGAGTTCCTCATCAACAGCATCAAGGTCGGGAGTCTGACTGGGGCGAGCCCGGTACCCGAACCGTCGAGTTGGTCGATGATGCTGATGGCTGGAATGGGCCTGGGCGGGGTGGGGCTCTACCGGCGGCGTAGAGTTGTTGCGGCGACGCCTGAGCAGGGCGATCGCTAGGGCTCGGCTGAGTTCTCCGGTTGGCTCCCGGCACAATGTGCAAAGCCCGGTACTGGAGCCTCGGCAGTCTTGCGCGTCGCCGGGCGGTTGCGCCGATCGAAAGAATGATGAATTCTGGCGCGCGATTCTCCCCCTTGGTAAGTGAAGCCGTGCAGAATCGCTTCCGGGCCTAGAATCAACTCGTCAGGTAAGGTGCTGGTCCTGTGCACCGCCGGAACAGTGGCGCGCAACATCGACTTCAGCATTCGTCCTGCGGCGCAAGTCCGCCCAACAGGGAAGTTCAGATCAACCTACATAAGGAGAGTTCAAGTCATGAAGAGAAAGAGCATCTACTTAGTCGTCGCTGTTGCAGCAGTCATGGGCTGTGTCCAGGCGATGATGAGCGACCCGGTAGTCAACATCGGGAAACGCCATGGAGAACTGCGGGCGGCACAGGAAGCGATTGTCTCGTCTTTCGCCCACATCAGCACCGCCCAGGCCAACAACAACGACGAACTGGGTGGGCACGCCGCAAAAGCAAAAGAGTATCTGATCAAGGCGGATGCCGAACTGCGCCTGGCTGCCGATGTCGCCAACCGGCGCTGACCAGTTGAGAGAAGGCCGTCGCGGGACGGGAGATGGCAGGCCGTGTGCGCTCCCGTCAATTCCGCCAGAAGTCCCGAACCAACTGCAGGTCGGTATTCAACTGTTCGGCTTCTCCGAAGAAGAGGGAATGGCCGTCCTGGGACATGCCCATGCCTTCCGCCGTACGCCTTGGGAACTCGTACAAAGTTACGGCGGCGCCGCCCGCGGACGGGATGAACTTCAGCAGGAAGTGGCCGCCGGCGCCGGCAGCGATGTAATACACACCATCCGCGGCCGGATAGTAGCTGCGGCGGATGGCATCCGTTGCCAGGGCTCTTTCCTCGCGGGTTTCCACATTCAGGGATTTGAGTGTGGTGACCCAGGCCCGATTGGCCGAGTAGAGGATCAGCTTACCGGCGGAAGTGGACGGAGAGAATCCGCCGGAGGTGGAAACCTGCTGCGGCGTACCGCCGCTGGAGGGGATCCGCCAGACCTCGGGCCGCCCAGTGCGATCAGAGGTGAAATAGATCCAGGCGCCGTCCGCGGACCAGGCGGGCGTGACGCTCATTTCGTTCGAAGCGGTTAGCGCCTCAACCTTCCCGCCGGCCGCGGGCACCAGGTAGATTCGCGGAACGCCACCAGCACGAGAGTCAAAAGCGATGGTCCGATTGTCCGGAGACCAAGAGGGGGAACCGGTGATGGGATGGCCCATGCTCGTGATCTGTGTGAGGTTGGTGCCGTCCACATTCGAGGTCCAGATCTCAGTGAAGCCGGAGCGGTTGGATTCAAAGGCAAGCTTCAAGCCGTCGGGCGAAACATTCGGGTAAGTTTCCAGACGGTTGGAGTTCACGACGGGTACCGTCGCGGCGGAATCGCCGCGGCGCAACCGGTCCATATCGAGCTTGAAAATATCGATATCCAGGCGCTCGCGAACCATCGCGAGGTCTCCGGTGGAGGAAATCGCCGCATCCATCAGGCCCGGACCCAGGGTACTGAGCAGTTGGGGCGCGGCCCCCTGCTCCGCCTTCGCGATCCACAAGTATTGTTCGCTGTTCCGGTTGGAGGCAAAGAGGAGATGGCTGCTGTCGGGGGTCCAGGTGGGCCTAGCCACGTTGGAACTCTCGAAACCGGGCCACGACAACGGAACTGGCGGCCCGGCCGCCCCTCCTTCGGGCTTCATGGGCAACACGAGAATGCGACTGATTCCGCGGGCGATATCGCGGACGAAGGCGATTGCGTGCCCATCGGGAGCGTAGGCTGGATGCATCTCCACGCTGCCTGCCTGGGCTTTCGTCAGGTAGCGGGTCGCGCCGGTGGCGACCTCCATTTCGAGAAGACCGGAGGCCTTGTCTTCGCTCATGCTTCCGGCAAACACCAACCGCCTGTTGTCCGGAGACCAGGTTAGAAAGCGGCTGCCCACTACCGCGGTCCATGGCACATCGATGAGTTTCCGCTCCACTCCATCAGAGAGGGAGATCACCCAGATGGACGAACCGTTCCGCCGGCCGGCGCGGCAGAAGGCGATGGATTTCCCGTCGGGTGACCAGGCAGGACTGTAGTCCGTTTCCGGCGCCTTGGTGAGCCGGGTTGTGTCCTGAGTACCGATTGACCTGATATAGAGATCGAAGTTGTCCTGCCGGCTCCCGCTCCAGCTAAAGACAACCTTGGAGCCGTCCGGGGAGAACGACGGACTCCCGGTCTGACCGGGCTCACTGAACAGCGGCCCAACGGAGTAGTCCGAGCGGAGTTGCACGGTCCGGTTGCGCACAAAGTGCCGAGACCAGAACAACGCGACGAAAATGAGCACGGCGGCCGGCAGACCATAAATGAGGAGGAGCCGCCACTTCCGGCCCAGACTTCGGCTGGGGCCTTCCAGCGGAGCATCCAGTTGCGGCGGCGCTAGACGATTGGATTCCTGGGGGACGACCTCCGGAGCGGTCTCCGGCGCGAGGGTAGCTTCGAATGCGGCAGCAGGCGCCGCAACAGGGATTCGCTGACGCTGAGGCACCGGCACGATCTTCACCGGAGCAATGAATCGATAACCCAAGCGAGGAATCGTCTCGACATACCGAGGCGTGTCGGCATCGTCGGAGAGCACGCTCCGGATCCGGGCGACGCAGCGATTCAGCCCGAGCTCGAAATCTACGATCGTGTCACCCTTCCAGACCTCCTGTTGGAGCTCTTCCCGGGACACGATGCCCCCATTTTGGGCCAGGAGCATTTTCAGCACCAGTGCTGGCTGGGGGGCCAGACGGACGATTATCCCGTTCTTGCGCAGCTCTCCCGTGTTGGCGGAAAACTCAAAGACGCCGAATTGATAGTTGATCGGTTGCCGTTCGGAACCCATCTAAATCAATTCATTATGAAGCACCGGAGTCCCTGAACCAAATCCCTGCCGCGCACCCGGGCCGCCGCCAAGCGGCCGTTCACCAACAGGTTGCGAGGCCGGATGACCACAACACACGGTGAACTCGTTCCGCGACTAATGGCGATCGTCTCAACTGCATTGTCTCGGGGGCGAGCTGTGCCCTTCGAGTCATAGGACGTCGGGCCGAAGGGGCGCGTCAAAGAGGAAGGTCCCGCAGGCGGGTGCACGCCCGGGAGGACGTATGCCTGTTAACGACCGGTTTCGGCGAGCGTGAGTTGGTCCAGCGTCAGCGGACCACCCAGAAACTCGCAGCCCCAAGGTTCGCCGAATGCGTTCAGGACACTCCTCGACGGGATGCCGTTGCGCATGGTTTCCGCCAATCCGCCAAAGAAGGCGTAGGCGTCGAGCCCAGGCAACATCATCACCAACTGGCGTGCCGGCTTGCCGCTGACGTTCACAAAGCGGTGCGGCGCCCCGCCCGGAACAGTGACCAGGTCACCCTCTTCGGCGGGGTAGCGGGTTCCATCCACTTCGAAGATGTAGCGGCCTTCCAGGACCCGGAAGATCTCCGTCTCCGGGTGGCGGTGAAAGGGCGGGCCGAATCCGGGGGCGTTGACGGTCTCGATGATCGTCAACTCTCGTCCGGAGTCCTCCGGTTCGAGGAGGACTCGAAGGGTAAGTCCAAGGGCCGGTATGACCTGAGTCCGGGTCTGCCGGAGACGGGAATGTTGGAAATGGAATGGCATGGGGTGTTGCTCCGCACTGAATAGGGGGATTCCTCCCGCAGGAAACTCATCAGGGAATCTCCCAAAGAAAGTGCAGCGCGCCCTCGATAAGCTGGGGAGAGTCCGTTACCCGCTTTGACCCGCACCGGTGGCGGACCTGGTCATCAGCTGAAGGCTCCAGATCGGACCCGCGGCCGCGCACAGGCGTCGGAGCTCCCAAAAAGAAGCGCAACTTGAGCAATTCCGGCTGCCGATATCCCCCCTCCTGTTTGTAAGGGTTTCGCACGGATCGCGCAGGGCAGCGGCCCAGCGGCACGAGGGAACCATCAAGAAGAGAAGAACTGGGGAAGCAAAGATGAAGACGACAAAATGGAGCACCCTGTTCCTGTGCTTCTGCGGGGCGACAACCGCGAGCCTGATGGCACAGGACACACGAAATGTAACCGAACCCATCACTCCAAAGGCTTGCGCGGTCCTCCGCGCGCCGTTGAAGTCCGTGGCGGATGGCCCTGTCATCGGCGACACCGCCGACGAGCAGAACGCGGAATCATCCCGGGAGACGACCATGCTGCAGACGGCCCTGCTGAACTGCACGAAGGGCCAGGCGGTGGAACTGACGCTCGGTGCGAACCCGTCGTTCAACGCGTTCCTGCTGGAACCGGTCACCCTGCCAGCGAATGTCTCGCTCATCATCGATGGAGGCGTGACGGTGTATGGTTCGCGCGATCCCTCGCGGTACCAGGACAACAGCGACCACGCGCAAGGGGCGATCTGCGGCACTGTGGGCGAGTACCAAGTCGACCGGGGCTGCCTGCCGCTGTTCACCCTGCGCACGGACAACGGTATCTACGGCTACGGCGTGATCGACGGCCAGGGGAACAGGACGATACTGAGCGGCGACAATCAGGGCATCAGTTGGTGGGACATGGCTTTCAAGAAGAAGAATTCTTCCAATGAGCAGGCCAGCCCCAAGATCATCAATGCCGGGGTCGCGGGTGCGTTTGCCAGCAATGTCGTGCTCCACAAGATCACCATCCGCAACCCGCCATTTCACACCGTGGGCTTCGGCGGCAACGGCTTCACCGTTTGGGGCGTGAAAGTACAGGCCCCCTGGACCATGCCGAACAGCGATGGCTTCGACATCCACGGCAGCAACATAACCATCTACGACACCACTGTGGCGATCGGGGATCAGGACATCGCCATCAGTACCAACAACATCGACACGTCCAACATCACTGTCCGGAAGTTTCGCGGATATAACAAAGGCGGCATCACCATCCTGGCCGGAGGCGATTCGCATCTGACATCGAACCTGCTGTTTGAAGACCTGCTTTTCACCGGCAGCCTGCCCAGCGTGGTGGGGACCACGGTGAACGGCGTGACGGAAGCCACACTCACGCAGCCGCCCTACAGCCTGCAGAGCTACGCGCAGGCGCTGCCCACGTCGACCGGTGACCTGAAGGCGATGCAGATCACGACCAACATCAGTTCCAGCACCGGCTCCAAACCCGGCAACACCATCAGCAACGTGACGTTTCAGTCCGTCTGTGTACAGGACATCGTCCGGCCGATCAACATTGTCCCGCTGTCCCCCTTCAAGTCCACCGACAACTTGCCTGCTATTTCTGGCGTCGTGTTCCGCGACGTGCATGTTCTACCACCCACGGCCCAGTTCCCCAAAACAAACAAAGGCGTTCCAGTCACACCGGCTGCTGCGGGCGGTTATGGCTTCTTCCTACAGGCGGATCCATCCAGAAACTACTACAACGACATCACACTGGACAATGTCGTTTTCGACGATGCCGCCCAGGGGCAGACCTCGCTGGCGGAGATTACGGCGATCGGTACGGCCTTCACTACTGTCAACAATGTCTATCCGCCAATCCTCAACAACCTCAACAACCAGGCCGCCGCCAGCGCCTCCGGTCCGACGCTCAATCTCGATTCCAACTTCTACGCGACGGCAACTTCAGTCAGCGATCCGTCACTGGCATACGCCTGCCCCGCGAAGCCGCCATTCGTCACCGGCGAACTCTATCTGACGCTTGGGCGCACGCTGCCCCTTGGCGAACCCTCCAGTCTGCCGACCGCAACCATCAATGCCGGCGGCTCAGTGACGTTGAATGCGGTGGTACAGCCGATCATGTCCCAGGCCACGTTTTTCAATCCCAAGGGCTACAACGCGCAACCGGGGCTGCTGGCCGTCGGCTCTCCCGCCCTCACCAATCCGGTGGAGTTCTACGAAGGCGACGTGCTGGTGGGTACCGCGAAACTGTCGGCGAACGGCACACTGGCCACCCTGGCCATACGACACCTGAAGCCCGGCACGCATGTGTTCACTGCCCGCTATCCGGCCGATGCGTACTATGACGCAACGGCGTTTGGATCCGTAACCGTAGTAGTGAGAGATTGGCCGCGCTCCTCTCCGGTATGTGGTCCGTCCGGCGACGCCGGTTGTCCAGTGCCCGTTGGAAAATAGTTACTGGTCGTCAAGCTCACCCGGGAGTTCTTCAGCCAGCCTGGCTGGACTCGGGAGAGACGCCGGGCAGGCTGCCAGGCTTGGTCTCCATCCAGAGAACGCGCTACACTCTGCCGATAATCCATGGGCTGGAGAATCGACCATGAGGCGTGTCTGGAAAGTCGTACTGATGGCCGGGGCGCTGGGCGCGGCGTTCCTGGCAGGTCAAAGCACAAGTCACTTCGATCAATGGTGGACGGCGGACAACGACGCTCTTGCCGCGGCTCCGCAACACCACAAACTGCTCTTCGAGAATGAGGAAGTGAAGGTGCTGGAAGTAACCGTCGCACCGGGCGTCCGGGAACCGCTGCATGCCCACCGGTATCCGAGTGTCCTGTATTACATCTCGGCTGCCCATATGAAGGAACATAGCCCGGGCGTGCCGGCGGTGGATCGAGGCCTCAGGGCGGATGGGACGGTGATCTTTCTGCCTGTGGGACCTCCGCACCAGATGGAGAATCTGGAGAGCACCAAACCCCTGAAGGCGATCCGGGTGGAGTTGAAGAAGTCCCGCTGAGCGTTGTGGGGCTATGATGGCCCGCGGCGCGGCCGCCAAGGCGCCGGCGCAACGCACGCCACCGCCGCGTCCCGGCTGTCCCGACTCAACATCGCAAAAGAGACCATTTTCTTCATCGCGGATAATTTCAGGACGTCTGCTCGCCCTCCTCTTCATGTAGCCCGAACACCGCGGTGAGGTCGCATCGAGAAGCCCTTTCGGAGATCCGGGGGTTCCGCGGGATCGGCATAGGCCCAAAGTACCCACATCACCGTTTGGAGGCTAGAATGAAGACCCAACAGAACTATCGAAACGAGATCACGGGCGCCGGCATGAACCGCCGCAGCATGCTCAAAACACTACTGGGCGGCGCAGGTGCGGGCCTGATGGCCACACAGTTCACTGCCAACGCCCAGTCCAGATTGTCGCCGGCGGCGAAGAAGCCCTTGCCGCAGCGGGCGTCGGTAGCTCCGCCACAGCAGCTCTGGCAACAGAAAATACTGCCGGCTAACGAGTCCGTGCTGCAGCAGGCCGCCTACGGGAACGGCTATTTCATCATGATGGACGGCTCCAACAATGTGATGATCACCGACATTCAGGCGGGCCCGGACGTGCAATCGGCCAACGCCATCAACGAGAGTCTGGGCACTATCACTGCCTGGAGAAACGGCGCCTTCGTGGCGCAGGGCGCCGACGGAGCCATGGTTGTCCTACAGAACGCAAATACGTCGGTTGGTCAATTTATCCAGTTCTACGTGCCTTCTCCGGCGCCGAAGACGGCTCTCAGCGCCTATTACAGCGTCGGCAATGACGACTACCTGCTCTACGTCGGGGTCGATGGAAGCCTCTACGCGGTTGAACCGGTCTGGAATCCGG
Source organism: uncultured Paludibaculum sp. (assembly GCF_963665245.1). Lineage (NCBI taxonomy): Bacteria > Pseudomonadati > Acidobacteriota > Terriglobia > Bryobacterales > Bryobacteraceae > Paludibaculum > uncultured Paludibaculum sp. Next base: position 4,264,788 of record NZ_OY762267.1, on the reverse strand, counting down.
CGACGAACAACTACGACGTCAATGGCTTGTGGTCCGTTTCGCTGGGGCTCGGCTCCGTGAGTGACTCAGCCGCGCTGGCTCTGGACGGTGCGAACAGGGCGGTGGTGGTGGCGGGCGACTCTATCGCCCTGGTGGACATCTCGCCGGCGGCAGGCAATCTGGTGTATTCGGTGACGGGCCAGGGGCAAGCCTCGGCGGTCTGCTTGGACGGCAATTGCGCCTATGTCGCCGGTGCGAACGGATTGGACGCCTACAACGTGGCGACCGGCGCCACGCTGTGGCCGAAGGGAGGTTTTGTGGCTCCCGGGACGTTGGGCACGCCCATCAGCTACGGCGGAGTGGTCTATGTCGGCGATGCCACGAGCCTGCTGCATGCCGTGGATGCCGCCACGGGCGCCGCCGCGGGGGCGGCGGTGAAGTTCGACAGCGCCATGCACATCGGGGTTCCCCACATCAGTGACGGCATCTTCTACCAGTGTTCGGCCGCTGGAGTGATCAACGCGTTCGACCTGTCGAAGGGGATTGAGGGTGGAAGCTCACCGATGACTTTCCCCACCGGGATCTCCGGGGATACCTTGGTGGGATTTGAAAGCGGTATTTGCGTGGCTTTCTATGTGGGCCCCGATGACGGGAACGGGGCGGGCACCTACCTTGGAGCCATCAACATGGCGGATCTGGTGCATGGTTACTCCAGCGAGAGTGAGTTGATGGCGGACAACTACGTCGCCTCCACCAACTCTGACGGCTACCAGCCCGATAGCGCCTCCTACCGCACGATCGTCCAGCTTCTGGACGGCAACGGCAATCCGCGAGCCAATGTCTCCATCAAGGTCTGGGCGTCGGACGACGTCTCCATCTCCGATGGCGTCAACACCTACTCACTGAATCCGCCGGACATCGCATGGCTGAAGACGGATGCGGCGGGCCAACTGAACATCGTCTCCACGGCTTCCGACATCACCGCCCCAGCGCTGTATTTCTGGGGACCGTTCATGTTGAACCAGGAGGCGATCGTGGTCTACCCGGACCACGAGGCATTGTCGCGGCTGTCCAGCATCCAGGCCGGCGATCTGGATCAGAGCGTGGCCAAGGACTATTCGGGCAAGCCGATCGTGCCGGATGGCGTCGATCACGTCGCCGTGGCGAACACGATCCAGAACACGATGGGGGGCGGCGCGGCAGCGGCGATGATGGCCACGCGGCTGACGAACCGCCAGCGTGCCGAGGCGGATCTGCGAGTCCGCAGCCAGTCAGGCAAGCTGGGCAGGGGGCTGGCGTCCACGCTCCAGGCCGACAACACGTATCTGTCGTTTCCGGACACGACGGTGAATATGCTCTACCAGCAGGTGGTGGGAGTTGCCGACCGCACGATTGTGAAGGGCTCGGCGCAAAGCTTCATGACCACCATCGATAGTGACGGGAATGTGGTCTTCGGCCCTCCGCAGGCGGCTTCAGTGGCGGCGGTGAATGGTGTCGGCAGCGCCCTGGGCGGCGGCTGGAGCGAGTTCAAAAGCTGGTTGAAGCACAATGTCACCGACAAGATCGCCTCGATTGCCTGCAAGGTGGCGGATGAGATTTCCCACGAAATTACCACTTTGGCGAGCGGCACCTTCAGCTTTGTCGTGGACACGGTGGAGAAGGCGGTGGCGGTGGTGACTGGTTTCATCCGCACAGTGGTGGGCGACATCGTCCGCGCCGCGGAATGGCTTTCCAAGCTATTCGATTGGGGCGGCATCCTGAGCCTGCAGAAGAGCATCGTGAACCAAGTCACCAGCGGTGTGCAGGGGCTCTCTGCCTGGATCGCGGCCCAGGGTACTGATTTCGGGGCAGTGGGTACTTTCCTGGATAGCAAGATCAACGCGCTATCGGCCGCCCAGGCCGGAGTTCTGAGCAAACTCGGCGGCTCTCTGAGGGGCAATCAGGTCAACAACAACGACCCGCAGACTGTCTACGGAGTGAACGGGGCGAAATCGCGCGCCCAGTCCAGTTCGCTGTCGTCGAAGGTATCCAACAACATCGGGCAGGCGACATCGACCAGTTCCGCGAGCGCTGTCACGGCTGACAATCCCACGCTGGCCAGCGCGCTGGAAAACCTCATTACCCAGGGGGGCAGTCTGCTGGAAACGGTTCTGGATCAGCTCCTGAGCTCGATCAAGGCGTTCTTTGACGGCTTCAAGTTGCTGTTCAGCGATCCGGCGGGCTTCATCGAGACCGAGGTCTCCGTTCTGGTGAATCTGTTCTTCGATCTGGCCAAGGATCTGCTGACGGCCATCAAGCTGGTGGTTGGGTTCGTGCTGCAGACCCTGTCCGCGGTCATGAACGATGTGCTGAGCCTGGTGAATGAGTCGATCCACATCCCGGTGATTTCGGACCTCTGGTCTCTAGTCAGCCATGGAGAGCCGCTCACCTTGCTGAATGTGTTCGCCCTGGTGGTTGCGATTCCGTCGCACATCATCATTTCCGCGGCCAACATCACTCCGCCGACCTCGGTTTCGGCCAAGCCGGCAGGAGCGTTGAAGATGTCCGCGGACGGCGCCGCGTGGATGGCGGTGGCCGGCGCGGTGGCGTCATTCTTCTCTGGTGGAATCGACGGCATATGCGATCTCGAGAATGTGAATTCAAACTCGTTTTCGGCGAAGCTGGACATCGCCGGCTCGCTCGTCGAGATGGCGCTCTCGCTGCCCAGCACAATTGCCACGAACAACGACCCCACGTACCTCTACTATGCGATGGGAGCATTCCCGATTCTGTTGGCGGCCCTGCAGGCGGGGACCTTCAACGCGGCCAAGGAGGCAACCAGCGTGGCAGGCAAGTTCGCCAACTTCTTTGCGCCGCTGGGTTACTCCCTCTACGGGGTTGGGATGATTGTCCTGTCCATCTGCCTGGCGGTCGACAACCCGACCGAGTGGGATGGCCCGGGACACATTCTGCTGGTCTCCGATCTCTTCAATGGCTTGGACTATGTCCCCAAGGGACTGCTGGCCAATCCCGCCCAGAGTTTTCCGGGCGGAAACCAAGTACTGTCCGGCGGTGCGACTGACGAGATCCGGCTCGGTGTGGCTTTGACGGATTGGGTTTTCCCGACTGCCTCCGGCATCGCCAACGCCGTGGCCGCCCTCAACTAACCTGCACTGAAATTGGGGGGGGACGCCGCCGCACGGGCTCCTCCCCAATTCCTCGCAGCACCTATCCGCGCGGCAACTCACTCCATCGGACCCAGGAAGGAAGCCCTGCCATGAGAAGGCGTCTTTTTCTCACCGCAGCCATTGCGCTGTGCGTTTCACAAGCGTTACTCCCCTCTGCATACGCGCAAAAGGGAGTGGTGCTCAAGTTCGAAAATCTCCGGCCGGATCGCGGCTCGCTGCCCGCCTACATTGCCTTCGGCGGCGCGGGGACACTGAGCGGAACCAACCTCAGCGACAACAGTGCGCTCCAGAAAGGGGTCGCCTATGAACTGGGCAAGTTGAGCGCCGGTGTCAATATTACCCAGTTCGACGGCGGCAGGATCTATGTTTCCCTTGGCACCCAGCTCAGGTCACCCAGCGAGGAAAACGGGTTCCGTGCGAACTGCGCGGATCCATCCAATGAGGATTTCACTACACGCTGGGACCAGGTGATGGTGAACTTCCAGACCGGCAGTTCCGGCTCCGGGCAAGGGCTCGCGAACCTCACCGCTACAGAGTTCTTTGGGATCCCGCTGCAGCTGAAATCCTCCTGGGCCGCCTATTACCCGGCGAATCTCTCGTGGCGCACCGGCAGCGACAAGGTTCTGTCCGTCCTGGCACGCATGTCGGGCCGCTCCGTACTGACGCCCCAGAACCCGTCTGGGACGGTTGTCACGGGCCTGAACGGCGTGACCGTCGACGGAGTGAACGGCAGCGTGGTGCGCGTGCTGGGTCCGTCCGGCGCGCAGTTCTCGGGAGCAGCCGGAGACGTCAATGCCTGGCCGGCGCCGGATGTTTATCTCGGCTATCTGCGGAGCGGCAGTACGAAGCGCCGGGGCTATCCGGTCTATTCGACCCTGGCCGGCAACAACGGAGTGCTGCCTGGCGGAGAGCGTCAGACCTACACCCTCAACGCTTGGATCTCGAATAAGAACGATGCCCTCGTGGGGGCGGCCATCCATCCCGGCGACCTGGTGATCGACGGCACGATGAACAATGGCGGGCCGGACCTCCCGCTCTCCATTTATGTGCGGGCAGCAGACGTCACCCCCGCCGCGTTCTATGGAGCCGACCCGAAGTACACGATAGTCCAGGGATCGGACCTCAACGGCGTCGCAAAAAGAGCCGTGACCGACTACCTGGCCGCAATGAACCTGGGCCTGGTGGGCAGCCTGGTCGACAATCCGGCGCAGCCCGGTACCGCCATCGGCGATTCGCCGTCCTGGACCTGGTTCGGCAACCGGCCCGATGGGACGAACGTGCCGCCGCTGTCGATCTCGAACGCGTTTTCGTACGCGCAACCGAACAACCCCGGGCACTACGACCAATACTCGAGCTACCTGGCTGGCGTGGGCGACGCCTACTCGTTCCCCTACTGCGACCGCGTCCAGTTTCCATCGGCATCGCTGGGTGACGGGTCGAATGTGACCCTTTCGATCCTTCCGGACACGGATCTGACGGAAGTCGACCCACCGAGTGACCTGACGATCGTGGACGCCGCCTCCTATGTTCGCGGTGTGTACCTTGCACCGGGCAGCGTCGCGATACTTTCCGGTGACCTGGCGGTGAGCGCCGCCACCTACGCTCCAGGCATGGGCACGCCACTGCCCACCGCGATGCGCGGCCTGAGCCTCCGCTTCGCCAATGGCCAATACGCGCCGATCTTCACCGGGACACCCAGCTTCGCTGTCTTCCAGGTTCCGTGGGAATTGTCGGGCTACCTGCGCGACACCGTTGTCGTTCGCGGCTACAACGAAGAGAGCACCGAGTTCACCGTGCGGCTGTCCGACTACTCACCATCGATCTTCGCCACGGGCGACGCGGTCTACGGGCAGGGACACATCTACACCACTGACGGGCAATTGGCTGACCCTGCTCATCCCGCACACACCGGGTCTGAAATCATCATCCATTGCACAGGACTGGGGCCGGTAAGGGAGCAACCACCCACGGGTGTGCCCGCCTCCGACAAACTGGTGCACAGTACCCTGACGGCTCCGATAGTGACCATCGGGGGAGTCAATGCGATGTTGACTTATGCGGGCCTGAGTCCCGGCAGGGTGGGATTGTACGAGATTCGTGCTCGCGTACCGGCTGGCGGCAAGCGCGGTGATGCCGTGCCGGTCAGTATCCGGATCGGCGGCGCGGTTTCGAACCTCGTCACCATGGCCGTGTGTGACTCCGGGTGTGTGGGCCGATAGGCGCTCAATCAAGAACAAGCGAGCCCTGCCGGACCGTTCACGAAGGCCGGCGGGGTTTCGCATTGCCGTGGGTCAGCGTTTGGCTTGGACAACCAGCGCGAGGAGGACCTCCGTGCATGGTCAACCCTTAGTCCGCCTTCACTCCCCTGGCTGAATCGGAGTGCACGACAATCTTTCGAACAGACCTGCCGATTGATATGAAAACACGCAAACAATCCGATCGTGATCCAAACCGCCAAGCGGAACTGATCCTGAAACTCTACGACCTCCGCAGAGAAACCGTGATGCGGGAAGCCCGGTCCTATATTGGAGGAAGGTTCCTTCCTCAATCTACCGACGAGCTCTTCGAGATTGTGTCAGCCGGCACGAAGGAAAGCGCTTTTGTACTTCAGGTGTATGGCTATTGGGATATGGTGGCGGCCTTCGTCGCAAGCGGCGCACTCAATTCTGAACTCGTTTACGACACCTGCCAGGAGATGTACTTTCAGTACGCGAAGATTCAGCCCTTTCTGGGGGGGCTTCGCAGAAAGATGAATCTGCCGGAGTTTCTCATCAGCATCGAGCGGCTCATCGAGGGCTCCGATGCCGGACGTCTGCGGCTAAAGGTTATGAAGAAGAATCTGTCTGTAATGGTAAGTGCCCGCGTCAAGCCCTGACCCTCTCGACAATTGGCTGGCGTCAGGATAACTTGGTGGAGGATCGCCTTGACATTTCCACGAGCCGGCGCGCTTGCGGCGCTACCTTGCGTCGACCGGCAGCGAACGGGGCGAGCCGGCATCGTCCGGAACAGCCGTTAGGCCTCACGAACGGCAGAGGTTAGGCGGTTACGTGAGCTCGTCGACCAGATAGCTGATAAGTTTCTCTGCTCGAACGCCCCTTCTTTAATGAAACGCCTTAACTTGATCGAGGAGGCCCCCTAATGCGGCTCTACCACTCCCCCAGACTCCGCTCCGTACTGGGTCTTGCAATCGCTGTCGCCACTTCCGTGGCAACGCCTGCGGTGTACGCAGCTGACTATGCCATGGAGCGAAGTTACCAGCAGGCGCCGCAGACTGTTCTGAATCGTGACGGCGGACCGTGGGCCCACCTCGATCTGATGACCATGAGCGTAGAGCAACTGCAAAGCCACATTCAGTCCTACACCCTAGACGGCCAGCCTTTCAACGTCGGTCCGATGCGCCTGATCCACACCTACATCTGCCTGAACCCGGTCGGCATCGATTACAACTCCTGCAGCGCCACGAATCCCAACCCCAAACCAATCTCCGCCGAAGACGTTCAGAAGATCGATGATGCGTTGGCCAAGGCGGTGCAAGCCCGCGTCAAGATCGTTCTGCGTTTCGCCTACAACCACGGCCCCGGCGACGACGCACCGCTCGACGTAATCCTCCAGGATATTCAGAGCCTGGCGCCTCTGGTTCAGAAGTACAAGCCCATCATCTATGCGATGAACCAGGGCTTCATCGGCTTCTGGGGAGAAGGTCACGACTCCACTTACGGCAACAACACCCAATCCAACATGCAGCAGATTATGCAGGCTGAGCAGCATGCCTTTGGGGATGCAACGTTCATGCTGAACAGGCAGCCTGCCAACATCCTCAGTTGGGAACTAGGCTCGACCCCTTACTGGGGCATTCATGACGATCACTACGCAACGGGCGATGATGCTGGTACCTGGATCTCGCATCCTTGGGACAACGGGAAGTGGACAGCGGACGAACTCAAAAGCTTCGCGGCGCAGCGCAGTGACATTGTTCCCTTCAGCGGCGAAGTCGGCGGTCTGGATCCGGCCACACAGAATTGCGCGGCCTTCGTTGCCTACTCGACCAGGCTCCATCTGAACATGATTAACATCGGTTTCCACATGGACTTTCTGAGCTCGCAGTCCTGCTATCCGAGCCTCATGAACAGAGTTGGCCCGGCCATCTCGCTGGTGCGTGCCTCTTTGGACCGGCCATTCCTCCAGGGCAGCACGAGCACACTCACCCTGGCTTTCCGGAACACCGGATATTCCAGACTGTTCAGCCCCAAGCCTATGTACTTTGTCCTCGTCGACGCAGATGGCAACGCTGTGGACTCGTCGATATTCACGCCAGTTCCAATCTCCTGCGACCTGCGTCAGTTGGCGGCCGTGAACGGGCAAGGGTCCACATCCGTGGAGATTGCAATGCCCCGGACGGTTCACTCGGGCTCTCGCTATCAGGGGGCACTCTGGATTCCAGACGCCGACGAGCAACTGGCCCGCATGCCTGAGTACAGCTACCTACTCAACAATGTCGGCGTGCCCAACCCGCGGACGGGGCTCAACATTCTCTTCCCGATGAACTTCTAGTCGCCGATTGCCTCTCCTGGAGTTCGCGGTGCCGGAGAGACAATCTGCACCGCAGGCGCCCCCTGGGCGGACTGGGCTGCGTTCGGCCCAGTCCGCCACCGGATGGACAACAATCCGTACTCGCGGGAAACGGCAGGTCGGGCATGTTGTCTTTGAATGTGGCTTCCAGATTGCACGCGACTCGGAGGTGTGGTGGCCGTGTTCGGTTTGACATGTTCGGGCCCGCCAGTCTGTTGCCAGATCTCCTTCGCCATCGATCCGATCAGTAATGAGGAATGTCTTCCTCGCCAATCGCGGAGGCGCCGATACCCTCCAGAAGCGGAGTTTGGCAACGGATGCTAAGTCTCATCCGTGTGCCGCCATCTCCCAGCACGGCTCGCGATTGTGACATTGGGATCCGGACAGAAAATCCGTATCTCAACTGATCAATTCCGCGCCACCACTGCCCCCTGTTTCGATATGGGATCAAGCTCGAAGTGGGCCCTCTGGGCCATTCTGCTGGCCGTACCTGTCTTTGGCCAAACGATCTGTTTGCAGGGTTCGGTACCAAACGGCGAGGGCGAGTCCCTGGAGGTAACCGGAGCCTGCACCGTTGGCGCTGGGACCTTCCGCTTCGGGAACGTCAATATCCACAGCGGTGGATCCTTGATGTTCAGCGACACCGTGACCGACTTCTGGGCCTCGGCGATCCTCGTCGAGAAGAACAGTTCTCTCGTGGCCGGCAGCTCCGGCCATCCCATCGGACAGGCCGGCGGCCGGCTCACGATCCACCTCTACGGCCCCGACCAGGGCACCTCCGGCGCCGGCATCCGCTGCAAAACCGACGACCATTGCGGCGTCGACGACGACACCTGGAACTCGGCGGGCAGCCGCAAGGTGTCCCTGCCCGGCGGCGTCACCGATTACTTCTACCCGTACGGGCCGATGATGTACGACAAGGGCGACCCGGCGGGGTACTTCGGATACAAGGTGTTGGCTGTCTCGTATGGCGGCACCCTGGCTCTCCATGGGGCGAAGGGCAGCCTGCTGGGCGAGGCCGCGGATTCGGACTCCGGCTCCAGTTGGGCGCGCCTGAACCAGACCACGACTACCGGTGCCAACCAACTCGTGCTCGACCGATCCGTCGACTGGCAGGCAGGAGATCAGATCGTCGTCACAACGACCGACTATCTGCCCGGCCATTCTGAACAGGTAACCATCGACAGCATCATGAGCACCGAATCCGGCTCCGTGATCACCCTCCGTGAGAATCTCCGCTATCCGCACAACGGCCAGAGGCTGGATCTCAGCAACCTGCCGGCCGGCATCGGGCCGGACAACCGGCAGGCCGAGACCCGCGCCGCGGTGGCCTTGCTGTCCCGCAGCATCCGCATCGTCTCGGCGGGCGATGCTCTGGATGATGATTTCCCGGACGAGTCCACTGGCTACTACTTCGGGGGCCACACCGTCATCCGCCAGGGCGCCCAGTCGGTGCGCATCCAGGGCGTGGAGTTCTACCAGTTGGGGCAGGGAGGCCGAATGGGCCACTATCCCATTCACTTCCATCTCGCGCGGCGCGTGCCCCGGGACACTCTGATCGCCGACTGCTCCATCCACGATTCGATGACCCGCTGGGTCACGCTGCACGCCACACAGGGCGTCACGCTCCGCCGGAACGTCGGCTATAGATCGATCGGCCACGGCTTCTATCTCGAGGATGGTACCGAGATCGACAACGGATTCTTCTCCAACATCGGCATCCTGGCTCGCGGAGCGGTGGACAACCCGCAGAACCCTCGCAAAGTGCCGGGGATTCTGGCTGCCCCTTTCCCTGCCTTCAGTGAGAAGCAGGAAGATGTGCCCTACCATTCAGACATTGATCACCCGGCGGTGTTCTGGATCACGAACGCGTACAACGATTTCGCCTACAACATGGCGGCCGGCGCGGGTACCTGCGGCGCCTGCTACTGGCTGGTGCCGATGGCCAACAGCGGCACGTCCCGCAGCCAGACCTGGGAGTCCTACGCCAATATGCAGCAGGGTCCGGACCGGGCCTCGATGACTCCGCTGAAACGCTTTGAAGGCAACTACTGTTCCACCGCCATGACCTCGTTCCAGACCATCGGCAACTCAACCCCCTGCGCCGGGGTCGCCAATTCCGATCCGAATGCGAATAGTCCGCAACTGAAGGCGGTGCCCAATCCCTATCCCGTGGAAGATCCGGACATGTACTATCCGAAGGTCGACGGGGGCGGCGGCCGCTTTGCGACGTTCTGCCTGCAGGGAGAGGACTGCGACAAGGTGCCGAAGTGTGCGTCCGGATCCACTGATCATTGCACGGCCACGGTCCTGGATCGCTACACCACGTCGTTCAACTGGGCGGAAACGAACTACTCCGCCGTATGGTTGCGTCCGCAGTGGTACCTGGTGGTGAACAGTGTCATCAGCGACGTGCAGAATGGGGGCCTCACGTTTGTGACCGGTGGAGGCTATACCAAAGCCGACGTCGTGGACGGGCATTGGGCGCTGGTGAAGAACACCGCGTTTATTGGGCAGGCGCAGGATCCGTCCATCAACCCTTATGCGTCGAACGCGGGTCCCATCAATCCGAATACCCCCTTGCGCTGCGCGACGCAGGTGAATAGCCCCGCCATGGTGGGGAACTTCTGCCTGCTGCCCGAGGAGGGCATCAGCTTTCCGATGAGCAACTTTGGCATCAACCAGCGGATGTTCAATATCTACGATGGTCCCGCCTATCAGGAATCGAACGCTTATCTGCGCATCCCTGCCACGACGCTGGAAGACTGCCAGGCGCATGCGACGCCAGGCATCTGCGACGCGAGCCGCTATCTCTACGCCCGGATGATGGCGGTCCCCAAGACGCCGCAGGGGGAATGCTACCTGCCCAACGCGGCCATCGGCTGGAAGCAGCCGAATGGCTTCTACTACCCGCCCGCGTTCCACTCGTCAAATCTTTTCTTTGAGGATGTCGATATCCGGCACTACCTCATCCGCCCTGCCTTTACCGCGGATGGCCTGTATCAAACCGACTCGGCCGAAGCGGCCAGGCGCTACTGCAACTGGAACCCCGCCATGTTCACCGGCTTCACCGATGTGGACCGGCAGACCGAGTTGAGCGATGACGACGGCTCGTTGACCGGGCTGGTGCATACCGTGTCGGTGAACCAGGATCCGTTCTTTCAAGGCCCGCTCGCGACGCCGCAATGCGCCTCCGACGTGGCGGCCAACGTTCCACCCGGTACGGCGACCACAAGTCCCTATGAGTACGTCACGACGGCGATCATTCCGGAGTGCGGCCTGAACTGCGTGGATTGGTCGGTCGACTGCACGGGCCCGGCCTGTTCCGGCGTGCCGCTTTACCGCCAGTACATCCTGCCTTCGGAGGCCGCGGCTCCTCGTATCCGCATGAGCGGGCAGGCGACGGCCCAGCGCAGTTCGTTGACCGTGAACTATGGACTCTACTACGTCGACACCACCCAAAGCAGCGACCAGCAGCATAGTCGCGGCGCCACTCAGTATTCGACCTTTCAACCTGGGCAGACCTACTACACGATGTTGCTGTTTGCAAAATCATCCACTGTCCAGACCTATGAGTTCTACGTGGGTCCCGGATTCAATCCGGCCGCCGATGTGTTCATGGCCAGGGCGGACACCTCGGCTGCACCGGTGAAGTTCACCCGCAGTGACAATTGGCCCACCTCATGGCCCCTGCCGCGCTACGATTCCTCGACGGGGTTGCTGACAGTGACCGTGAACATGGACTTCACCGAGTTCCAGGACAGCTATACAGCGGCGTCGAAAGGAAAGTGCGCCCCGGCCGGGTTCTGCCGGTGGGACGGGACCGCTAGTCAGTGTTCCAGCGCGCTCGACCCCATGAGCACCCTGTACGCCGAAAGCGCCTCGGTCTGTGCCCGCTGGACGGCTAGGGATATCGATTGTCCGGAGGGCGGTTGCTACGCCTTTGGCATTACGTTGCCCGCGGGCTTCACGACGGGCCTCAAACCCGGAATGCCGCCGGTCCCCGTTCGTTTTCCGGCCACCGCGCCGTGGAGAACGGCCTTTCAGGCCGCCAGCGAAGTCGTCGCCGGGAAGCAATGTTACTACCCGAGCGTTCCACAGCCGAGCTTGCCAATCCTCCGACCCCCAAAAAATCGACCCGTAAGACCCTAGTCTCCTCGGTTGCCCGCTTGTGGGTGCAGTTTCAAGAGACCCAGGTGAGAAAGACCTCGCTCGAACCTGCCCCGAGGTTCTGGTGAAGTGACAACTTTGGGTGCACTTTGCGGTTTGCCGTAAAGGCTATCCATCCTCGCCGGTACGCAATGGCAGGCCGACCTTCCTCAGGCTAGCTTCGACCGAATTGACACGCATTCAGGCACGCCCTTTATCATTTAGGCCACTTTGACACTGGCCGACCAATTGCTGACCTGCCACCGCACACGCCGTTCGTCGTCTCGCCTTCTGGCCATTGAAGGTAGCGATAGCACCGTCTTGCTGACCGAGACCTAGCTTCCGCGTCGCCGATACGCCACAAGCTCGGGTTTTGGCGGAGCCCACGCCTAAGGTCGTGTAGCGAGCATTCGTGCTGCAGGTATTTGTGACGGATATAACTGAAATATCACTACGGTAAGCTATGGATACGAAGGGGCTTAGCCCAACCTTCGCAGTTGATGCGGATTTCGCACTAAATTCGGGCGGATCGCAGACGTAAGCCCTTCGCTTTGAGTAAAACATTTTCGTGAGCGCTTGTAGTGGAGACCTACCCTCTATCCAGGCAGGTAAGTTTCTGGCATTCTGCGACTGAGAATGTTTCTGCGCAGCAATACGCGGATCAAGGACGGGAAGGAACACCGGTACTACACGGTGGTGGAGAGCCGGCGTCTGCAATCAGGGAAAGTAGCGCAGCGGCAGGTGTTGTACCTGGGCGAAATCAACGACAGCCAGCAAGCAGCATGGCGCAGGACGCTGGAGGTGTTTGATGAGGAGCAACAGCGATATACGCCGCTGAGTCTGTTTCCGGAAGATCGTCCGGTTCCCGCCGATGCCATCGACAGCGTACAGGTGAAGCTCAGCGAAATGAAGCTGGAGCGAGCCCGGCCTTATGGCAACTGCTGGCTAGGATGCGAACTGTGGCGGCAGTTGCAACTGGATCGGTTCTGGTCGGGGAAACTGCCGCGAGGGCGTGAAGGCGTAGCCTGGCCGCAGGTGCTGGAGTTGCTGGTGGTGAATCGGCTGATCGATCCGGGCAGCGAGTTTCGGCTGCACCGGCAGTGGTTCGATCAAAGCGCCATGGACGTTTTGCTGGGCCAGGACTTTGCGGTGGCCGAGAAAGACCGGCTGTACCGGTGTCTGGATCGGGTGCTGGAACATAAGCAGGATCTGTTCGTGCATTTGCAGCAACGCTGGAAAGACCTGTTCGATGCGGAATTCGATCTGTTGCTGTACGACCTGACCAGCACATACGTGGAAGGCGAAGCCGAACAGAATCCCAAAGCCAGATACGGCTACAGCCGCGACAAGCGACCGGACTGCAAGCAGGTGGTGATCGCGCTGATCGTGACGCCGGCGGGACTTCCGTTGGCATACGAAGTCATGGCCGGCAACACGTCGGAGAAGACGACGTTGCGCGGCTTTCTGGACCGCATCGAAAGCCTGTACGGCAAAGCACGGCGGGTGTGGCTGATGGACCGTGGAATCCCGACCGAGGCTCTGCTGCGGGAAATGCGAACGACGCGGCAGGAGACGTTTTATCTGGTGGGCACGTCGCGGGCGAAGATCCGCGAGTACGAAAAACAGTGGCTGGAACTGCCGTGGCAGAAAGTTCGCGAGTCGGTGGAAGTGAAGCTGTTTGCCCGGGAGGGCGAGTTATACGTACTGGCCAAAAGTGAAGGACGGCAGGCGAAAGAGATGGCGATGCGGCGGAAGAAACTGGCGCGGCTGCTGCGGAAGTTGCGCGCCATGCGGCGGAGTTGCCCGAAGCGGGATCAATTGCTGATGCGCGTGGGCGCGGCTAAAACAGATGCGGGACGGGCTTTCGGATTCGTGAAAATCAACCTGCCTCGGGCGGACCAGGAAGTGACGAAGGAGACGTTCACGTTTCAGCTCGACAAGGCGAAGCTGAAAGAGGCCGAACTGCGTGACGGCCACTATCTGCTGCGGACGAACCTGCTGGCGGAAGATCCGGCCGTGTTGTGGGATCGCTATGTGCAACTGACGCAAATCGAAGCGGCGTTCAAATGTCTGAAGAGCGATCTGGGCATCCGGCCGATCCACCATCAACTGGAGCATCGGGTGGACGCGCACATCCTGGTTGCTTTTCTGTCCTATTGTCTGACGGTGAGGCTGAGGCATCGGCTGCGGATGCATGTTCCCGGACTGACGCCGCGGGCAGTGCTGGAAAAGCTGGCCGGTATTCAAATGCTGGACGTGTCCTTTCCGACTACCGATGGCCGCCGCTTGATCATGCCGCGCTACACCGAACCGAACCCCGAGCAGGCAATTTTGCTCCATCATCTGAACCTCGTCCTGCCCCAACAACCGCCTCCACGCATCACGACGCCTGCCCCGGCCGTACCCTGTCCTCAACTCAAAATGTAGTGGAGACCTTGGCAGTGCCTTTGTTGAAAACAAAGCGCATTCTGGCACTAGATCTGCCCAACTGCGAAGGTTCGGCTAACGGTCCGTACTTGCCCTCTTTGTGCGAACGGGGAGGGGATGGTTTCCTGGTCAGCCGTGTCTTTGCTGTTGCTCAAGCTTGCCGGAGTTGTGCTGTCCACTGGACAGTCTGGAGCAATTGGTCGTATCAACTGGCGCCATCAGATGGGCAAGCCCTGCTGACGCACGGCTGAATCCACAACCCGGTAGCCCATGTCCGAGTATCCTTTCAGCCGGCGTTCATACATCCGCGCGAGCATTCGCAGATTCCCGTCCACGTAGTCGTACACTTCAACTACCCGCTTGTTGTCGTGCAATCGATGAAGCCGCCCCACGTATTGCTGGAGAGTCCCCTTCCACGAGATCGGCATCGCGAGGAATAGCGTGTCCAAGCGCGAGTCATCGAAGCCTTCCCCGATGTAGCTCCCGGTTGCCAGAATCACCCTGGGCTCAGTTTCCGGCAGGCTGGCCAACTCCTCCATGACCGCCTTACGTTGCTTGCGGCCAAGGCCACCTTTGAGCACGAAGATGTTATTCACATGTCCAGCGAGCCTACCGCGGAATACTTCCAGATGCTCTGTTCTGCCGGTCAGCAGAAGGGGAGAGCGTCCTGACTGAACCGCCCGAATGACGTCCGCCACAATCATGTCGTTCCGGGCATCATCACCGACGAGAGCGGCGTACACGTCCTGAATCGTGAACTCACTTGCCTCATCATTCATTCTGAAGTCAGTTGGGCGCCTCACGACGATGTGATCGAAGGGCGTCGAATCGGTCATTGCGCGGGCCTGCATCCTGAACCGGATTGGACCGCATTGCATGGAGATGATCGGGTGATGTCCGTCCTTTCGTGTGGGCGTCGCCGTAAGTCCAACAACGTACTTCGCCTTGATCGAACGCATCACTCGCTCGAACGTGACAGCCGACAGATGATGGCACTCGTCGACGATCACGTGGCCGTATTCCGCAACAAAGTCCTTGACCCCTTCTTTCTCGTGAAGGCTCTGAATCACCGCAACGTCGATGCGGCCCGTGCGAGTCGTCTTGCCGCCGCCGATCTGTCCAATGTCATCGACCGGTAGCCCGAGGAACATCGCCAGCCTGGCGCGCCATTGATCCAGCAGTTGCTGCCGGTGGACGAGCACTATCGCATTCACTCTCCGGTACGCGATTAACCAGGCCGCCACCGCGGTCTTCCCAAATGCGGTCGGCGCGCAGAGGATTCCTTCGTCGTGGGCGATCATCGACTGGACGGCGGTGGTCTGCGCCTCGCGAAGCGCTCCCCTGAAGTCCACGGCTATCGGCAGCCCTCCAAAGCGCTCATCGCGAATCACCGGTCGAATCCGGTGGGATTCCAATAAGTCCGTCAGTTCGGTCAGGCAACCACGCGGGAGGGCGAGGTACTTCGGTAGATCCTCCCCACAGGCGATCACCCGAGGCTTGTCGTAGACGGGAAGGCGCATCGACTGCGCCTTGTAGAATTCGGGGTTCTGAAATGCCGCGACGCGCAGGAGTCGATTCATCATTGCGGGAGGAAGCCCCGTCTTCTCAATGAAGAGAAGATTCGCCCTCACGATGTCCACTGTCTTGGGCAAAGGGCCGGCAATGACCGGATCCTTTCGCTTGCGGGATGGAGGAAGGGTCCACGGATCGGGTTCTTCATCATCCTCGCTGATACTGATTCGCACGCCGACCAGATCACCTCGACGCTGCGCTTCCTCCACGAGATTCTCCACAGACTGTGCACTGATCCCGGAAAGGGAACCTAGAAATGCCCACTGATCGGCATAGGGCTCGAAGTGGTCATCAATGAAGATGCTGTTCCCCAATTGGCGCGGGCCCCTTTGCAGCGGCAGCGCAATGAGATTGCCGAACCCTCCCTTCGGCATCGTGTCCTGGTTCGGGAAGAAGCGGTCGTAGGAACTGAACCGGATCTGATGCCGGTGCTCCATCGCACGGGTCAGCAGCGCACACCCGAGCCTCCGCGCCAACATCGCAGAGATCCGTTGTTCGAAGAAGATCCAGACATGGCCGCCGTTACCGGATCTCGACCGCTCCAACGCGGCCGGCACGGCCCATTCCCGGCACACCTCAAGGAATGCCGCTGCATCATCCTGCCACGCTTCCTTGTCGAAGTCCGCCGCCAAAAACCAACATGTGTCGTCTGGAAGCAGAGGATACAGCCCCACGGTGATCCGTCCCTTCAAGTGCTCTTCGACGACAGAATCAGTCAGGGGCAGGTACTTGCGGGTCTCCTTGTCTACCCGTGTGCGATCTTTGGGAGCCGCCGCGTAGTAGGCCTTCCAGTCACGCTCGTAGCGTGGACTGTATCCCTTGCGGCCATCCGGGCTCTCCCAACGGACGGCGTACACGTCGTCTCGTCCTCTGAACAGGCTGCGGAACAACTGGATCTTCTCTTCAGAGCCCAGCGCGTGCGTCTCAGGGGACCCGAAGTGCGGATCGCCGGTGTCCTCTTTCGGAATCTCGATGCCGTGTTTTGCCAGAAGAGCTTTCAGCCGCAGATTCTCGCGGCGCAGGCGCTCTTGCTCGTCAGGCATGACCACCGGCCGGAATTGCCAGACGGTCGATGATCCTCACGAACTACTGTTCGATTGTCTCAGCGGTCGCAAGCGGAAACTGGAGCTCTTGCGCTATTGCTTCTACTTCAGGACGCCATTCCGGAGGCATCACGAAAACTGGCGGGAACGGATGGGTAGCCCGAACTTCGAACACTCGCCTGGCTGCGGCGCCGGCTTGTGAGTAGTCGATCCCGCCGAGGGAATCCATGACCAGAATGTCCAGCACATCTCGCGCTCTTCCGGCGGATGCAGGGCCCGTGCAGGCGTGAAGTTTCTGCGCAAGCTGATCGGCAAGATTCAGACACCGCACCGGCGAGATTACCGGGATTCCCAGCTCTGCCAAACCTTTCACATTCGGCGCTACCAAGTCCACCTCGCTTGCGGTAACCGATCCGAGATCGACCTCTATGGTTTGCCACGCACGCGTCCGGTATTGGATTGCAACCTGCACCCGAACCGCATCCGCGTTCTCCATTTCCAACTGCTGGGCCTTGAGCCGGAACGTGAACTGGTCAAATTCGAGCCGCAGTGCTCGCGATAGCGTCTGCAATCGATCTGCGCGTGACCCGGCCATCCCCAAGTCCAGATCCCTCGTTGCGCGAGCCTTTAGGGCGAAGCGTAGTTCGAGGGCTACGCCGCCTTTGAGATAGTAGACGCCCACAATCCCTTCCTGGCGGGCCCGTTCGAGCACACCGCACAGGGCGAGGAAAGAAACCCAGTGTCGCAACCGCTCCTGGTTGATGCCCATTTCCCGAGCCACACGCGCCAATGTCTTCTCCAGGCGCTCGGGCGGCCTTGGCCGGGTGTTCATACGTTTTGTGTCTCCCGCTGCCGATTCTCTCGCAGCGCTCTCAGATGTGCTTCCGCCTGCCGCAGCAATCGCCGGGACTCTGCGTCCGTGATGAGTCCGCCTCGCCGGGCATCCCGGACTGCCTGCTGGATCAAGTTGATTCTGCCTCCAGATTGCAGCAAGTCTGCAACTGTCCTTCCAACCGTTGTTACGGGCAGATCTTCTTCCATGGCAATGTCGCCTGGGGCGAGGTCCTGACGGTGGATCACCACACCACGCGGAATCTGACGGCGCAGCCGCGCCTGTTTGGGGACTGTGAGATGGATCGAGTCCGGGTTCGCATCAGAGATCCCGTATAGAGCGAGGGCCGTCAAATGCGACAAGGCCGCCGCCTCGGGGCCTCGATTCGCCTTGGCCCAAAGTATGACTTCTCGGTACTGTGAGAGGCGATCGGGTGAAAAGTACGGCAGCCTGTAGACGCCGCGCGCCACCCTTTCGAGACGGCCCCGTTGTGTGAGCCGGGCAAGTACCGAATCGGTAATTCCGGCGTCCCTCGCCTCTTTCGAGGTCAGCAGCCCGTCATGCTCCTGCGCAATGGCAGCAAGTTCATCGAAACGCGAGCGTGGCATAGCGGCTTGTTCCGGATCGCACTCCTGCCAATATCTTTCCACAATGGAACTATTTTGACAAGATCATAGAGCCAGGCCGGAGTGGCCGGCAAAGAGTTGATGCCCTATCAAGGATCGCAGGAAGACAACCAAGTGGTGTGGCCCAACTGTCCGCAGCAACTCTCGGCACAGTATCCCTCACGTCGGCAGAGAGATCGTCAGATCGAGCCATTTCTGTAGGTGCTCCCGAAAGCTCCTCGGCATTGGGTGCTCGCAGCCGCCTAGCTCCAAGACGAGGCGGCGATCGTCGTCAAGAAGTAGGCAGGACTGGATCTCAGTATGGGCAACTGCTCCGAGATCAGGACCTGGTGGAAACTCTTGGTATTGCCCATCTGGAGTTAGTGGGCCATGAACATGGTGCACGGATGCAAGAACTCGGGCGTGCCTCGCTGATTGCGCTCACGAAGCCACGAGCGTAGGTTTTTGGGGAACTAGCACCTGTGGTGTCGGGGAGAATATTAAGCGAAGAACAACGGCGCTCACACTCATCTATCCGTCGGCGATGGGGATGTTTGTGACGGACTAAATTGAAATATCAGTACTGTAAACTATGGAGACGAAGAGGCTTAACAAGTGTGGCCAAGAAGATCAAATCCCAGTTGGCACAATCACGTCACAAAACGGGCAAAAAACTAGTGCGAATGCAGTTTGGGCGACCGTAACCTAGTGATAACAGGTTCAACCGGTCGCCCAAAAAACGCATCGTCGATGCTCGAACTAGTGCGTTACGCCAACTGCCGCTGGCTGTAACTTATTGAAACTGGTGCGGTCGAGAGGACTTGAACCTCCACGAGATTGCTCCCGCTAGCACCTCAAGCTAGTGCGTCTGCCAATTCCGCCACGACCGCATTGCTGGGTTTGAAGTTGCCTACAAACCCTTTGGCAAAACTCAATTATACGCCGAACCCTCGCGGGAACGCGACCTACTTCTTCGGAGCTGCCGGAGTCTGCGCAGGGGCCGACTTCGGCGCATTCGGAAGCGGGATCTCCTGCGTCGACACCGTCTTGCCGTCTTCGGTCCGAGGATCAACCTTCATCGGCCCTTGCGGAGCCGGAGTCGCCGGCTTGGGTGCCGGGGCAGACTGAGTAATCGGAGCCTTTTCCAGGACGGAAGTTCCCGTCGTACCGCCCCCGGCGCGCGTATAGAGCACCGAGAGGGTCAACGAGGTGACCATGAAAAGCGCGGCGGAGATCGTGGTGGCCTTGGAGAGGACCGTCGCCGCCCCGCGTGGACCAAAAGCGGTCTGCGAACCCATGCCGCCGAACGCACCGGCCAGATCGGCCGCTTTGCCGCTCTGCAGCAACACAACCACAACCAGGAACAGACACACGATCACGTGCACGATGGTGAACAGGATAATCATTCGGGTTTTCCTAACAAAGCGAACCCGCGCCCGGATTGGAGCGCGGGTTCACCAATCATCTAGTATAGCGCGATCCGGCTGGCCCTAGAAGGTTAGCCGGAGCGCTACCTGCATGCGGCGCGCATTGGTCCCGTCCGGGAACCCTTGCGACTGCGTGCCATTGCCGACGTTGGCCAGCGGCTTGATGATGCCCGCAGCAGCAGCATAGGCGGTGGTATTAACTGCAGTGTTGTACTGCGTGTTAAATGCGTTGAATGCCTCGAACATCAGACTCGCCTTCACTCGTTCGCTGAATGGCAGCGAACGCACGATGCGCGCATCCACGCGGAACACTCGGTCAATGTCGAGATCGCCAACGGGAAGGAAAGGTGCTCGGTTCCAACCGCCTGATCCGTTGAGAGTGAAATACGCCAGATTGATACCCGAGAACTGGCTGCTTGAGCTGCCGTCAAGACGCACGGTGCTCGTCGCTGGGTGAGAAGAGGCCATTGTCGTGATGGACGACAGCTCCCAGCCGTTGACGAAGAAGCGATTGAACGCAGAATCGTTCTTCGCAAAAGTGGGCGCCCACAGCCAGTTGATCACCGCGCGGTGGCGTTGATCCAGCGAGGACGTGCCCTTGTCGAAGCCGTAGTTGCCAGGGTAAGTGACGTTGTTGTAGTTGGAACCAATATTCCAACTTGCCCCCTGCTGGTTGGCGTCGTCGATGGCGTGCGACCAGGTGTAGGAGATCTGAGCCATCAGACCATGCGACATGCGCTTCTGCAACTGCACCGCCAGAGCGTTGTACCAGGACTGGCCGCCGTTCTCAACCTGCAGGATCTTGCTGAAGTTCTTGTCCACCCGGTTGCCAAAGAGGAACGTGGGCGTCGAATACTCGCCTACCTGGGTGCCGCTGGCATCCTGGATCTTATAGGTCACTGTCGGTCCCGGCGCGCCTAGATTCAGGTCCCGTTGAGTAAAGATGCCGATGCCGCGACTCCAGATGTAGTTCACAGTGAGGCCCAGGTTATTGGCAAGCTGGCGCTCGATGCTGACATTGCCCTGTTGAGAGTAGGGATTGTGCAGGCCCGTGCTGGCAAAGGTCAGCTGCACCGAACCGGCCGGCAGCCCCGCCGCGCTTGGTAGCACATTCGGGAAAACAGGCGCACCTGCCTGACTGTTGTTGATCGAGATCGCGGTCTGATAGAGTCCATTGCCCAGGAACAACGTGTCCAGCATGTTGCCGTGCATACGGGCATAGAAGATGCCGTAACCCGCACGTAGGACGGTCTTGTCGTCCAGGTTGTAGGCCAAGCTGAAACGCGGCGCGAAGTTCAGATTCGACGAAGGAACAAACCCGGTCTGGTTCCAGGCTTGGTTGACCATGGTGGGTTGCGGCAGGAAGCCTTTTTCGTAGCGCAAGCCGTAGCTCAGCGTCAGGCGCTTGGTGACTCTCCAGACATCCTGGATATAAGCGTTAACGTCCGAGGTGCGCAGCGTGTGAATCGGATTGCCGAAAGCCTGTGTGAACGTCTGGTAGTTCTTGGCGTTCAGCGTGTTGCCCGAGAAGTCCTTGGCGAAAGCGGTGATGTTGGAGTAGCTGTAGCCGCCATTGCCATTGTAGAGCTGATTCATCCAGTCCTCGGTGGTCTGGAAGTCAAACCCAAATTTCAGCGAATGGCTGCCGTAGGTCCAGCTCAGGTTGTCGACGATCTGATGCCGCTGCTCGCTCGGATACGTGCGGGGATAGGCCTGGGCAGCGCCGACCGTGGACCCAGCCACAGTAATGTAGCGGCCACCGGTCTCCGCCGGCCACAAGTCGGAGGCCGCCGGATCCGACAACCGGTCCTTGAACCAACCGTACCGTAGCTCGTTCACAAGATTCGGAGTGATGATGCGCGTCCAGGATGCCTTGCCATAGCGGGTTTCTACAGTGGAGTTGCCGTTGTTGCCCAACATATTTCCATTGGTCAGAATGGCCTGGGTCTGGATGCCATACGGAGACCGCCAGTGCATGGCGTTCATGCCGATGCTGAACGAATCCTTATCGTTGGGGCGATAGTCGAGCTTGGCAAAGCCCATGACGGAGCTTACGGTGCGCGGTACCAGCACGTTCATCTGCTTCTGAATGAAGCCGATGGCGGCGGTGCACTGCTCGGGCGTCGCGGTGCAGCTTGACATGGGGATGAAGTTGCCGGTCGCGTCGGTCAAGCTGTTGTTGACGATGCGATTCTGTCCCGGGAAGTTGCGCTTCACCGTCTCAAAGTTCCCGAAGTAGAACAGCTTATCCTTCTTCAGTGCGCCACCGAGGCTGGCACCGGCCTGATGCCGCCATTCGGGCGCGTTGAGACCATTCGCATAGCGGTCGGTCGCATTCAGCGTCCGGTTGCGGAAGAACCAATAGAGAGTTCCGTGTGTCGCGTTGGTTCCACTGCGGGTGACCGTATTGATGACGCCACCCATCGCGCGGCCGAACTCGGCCGAGAACCCGTTGGAGAGTACCTGGAACTCCTGCACCGCATCCTGGGAGATCTGAGTGGAGATGCGCGTGCGGCCAGCGTTCTCGTTGTAAAAGCTATTCGTCGTGTCATTGCCATCCGTGAGGAATGCATTGCCCATGGCGATACCGCGGAACGCAACCAGCCCGAAGGTGCCATCATCGGTCACTGCAGGTGTCAACAAAACAAAGGAGTCAACGCGGCGGCCATTGATCGGCAGATTGTCGATCTGCGACTGGCCGACCACCTGCGATACGCCGACATTCGTGTCAGACACCAGCGGAGCGGCGGAAGTCACTTCCACCGTGGTCGCCGTGGTCGCAACCGAAAGTGTCACGTTGAAGCTCTGCGTCTGGCCGACCTGCAACTGGAAGTCTTTCACTTCCCACGTCGCAAATCCCTGTCGTTTGACCGAAACGGCATACCCTGACGCAGGCGGCAGTGAAGGAGCGCTGAAGGCGCCGGACTCGTTGGTATCCATCGTGCGGCGAATGCCTAGCGAATCGTTGGATACGACCACGGCAGCACCGGGCACGGCCGAGCCGGACTCGTCGCGCACGCTGCCGGAAACACCAGCCAATCCCGCGACGGCCTGCGCCCAGGCGGAGGTTGCCGCCAAGGCCAGTACGACCGAGAGGAAAAATATTCTTATTTTCATATCGGAATCTCCCAATTGCTGTAACGGGGTAAGGTAAACTGCGCAATACAGCCGCTGGATGGTGGGTTGCACTCCGCCTCAGAGGAAACGTCACGGTTGTCCCAGGCGGTCATCGTCGCTAGAGCCGACAGTTCACGCCATTGCCTGAACAACAAGCCATTCGCGTGACCTTGTTCGAACAGAGCTTTCCTTCCCTGAAGACTCAACATCTATGAGAATAGCAGAGTGAATGTGCGAATGCGTTACAGTTGCGCGACAGCGTCGTGATTTCGAACCTATCATCCCTGCAATCTGCACCTATTCGCCTGGAATCATGAGAGAAAATTAACTGAAGAGTCTAGATAGACACGAGGCACACCACCACTAGCGCTGTTTCTTCGCCAGACCCGTCCGCAGGCCACTATATATAGGAGTCGCACGTGTGATATCAAAACACCATGAGACTGGAACAACAGGTGGCCGTCATCACCGGGTCCACCAAAGGCTTAGGGCGCGAGATGGCTGTGCGGTTTGCGGCGGAAGGTTGCCGAGTGGTGGTACACGGCACGGACGCTGCCCGAGCCGAAGAGGTCCGCCGGGAGTGCGGTCCCGGCGCCACCACATTCCTGGGCAACATTGGGGATCAACCCACCGCCGTCGCCCTCATGAACTTCGCCATTGAGAAGTTCGGTCGTCTGGACATTCTTGTCAATAACGCCGGGATCGTCAAAATGGAGCCGTTTCTTGAGTTTGAAGCGGCCACATGGCAGAAACTTGTCGACATCCACCTCAGTGGCGCCTTCTACTGCGGCCAAGCGGCGGCACGCCTCATGGCGAACGCCGGCGGTGGCCGCATCCTTAATATCTCAACCATCGCCGCATCGTTCGGCCAGTTTGGTTTCGCCGCATATGCTCCCGTCAAGGCTGGTGTCGAGGCCTTGACCCGCGTCATGGCCGTGGAGCTTGCTCAGCACAAGATCTCGGTGAACTGCATCGCACCGGGACCGGTCTGGAACGACATGATGGAACACCTCTACGGCCCGGAGAAACTGGCTGAGCGCTGCCGCACCATACCCATGCAGCGCATGGCGGAGGCCTCCGAAGTGGCGGAACTCGCTCTCTACCTTCTGTCGCCGGCCGCTGGGTACATGACCGGTCAAGTGTTGCATCTCGATGGCGGGGCAAGCGCCGCTGGTTGTTTCACGATGGAGGTCTACAAACGCGCTACTTCTTGATCTGCGCCACCGCGCTCTCACGGTTGTGCCGCGCATTGGCGTAGTTCGGATCGATGCTCAACGCGCGGTCGAAGTCGGCCACCGCGTTCTCCCACTGAGCCAACCGCATGTACGCATATCCGCGCGCGTTCCACGCCAAAGCCAAACGCGGATTCAGTTCCACCGCCTGGGAGAGTTCAGAGACGGCCTGCTGGAACTTGCCACTCTGCAGCAGAGCCCGGCCAGCCTTGTGATGCGCTTCGGCATTGGCCGTGGCCTGCGGTGTGGGCGTTTGTAGCGGCGTCGAACTGCGTTGCGCCGGCGATGCGACGCGAGGGCCTTCGGCCGCGGACCGTCTCAACGGCAGGCCGGCAGTCTGACGTGTCTTCTCCGCTTGCAGGACGCCCCTCGCCTTTTCCGCGACATCTCTGTACTCGCTATTCGAAGGATTGAGCTTCGCGGCCCTGCTGAGATCAGACCAGGCATTCTCGTAATCCCGCAGGAGAAAATAGGCGCTGCCCCGGAGGTACCAGCCTTCGGCATTGCCTGGATCGAGCTCAATGGCTTTCGAACGGTCCGCCAGTCCCTTTTGATGTTCGCCCATCGAGTGGTAGCTTCCGCCCCGTGCGATGTACGCCAGCGCATTGGTGGGGTCGGCCTCTATGGCCTTGGTGCGCTCAGCTAGAGCCTCGGCGGGACGGCCCGCTTGAATCAGCAGGTCGGCGCTGGCCAGAAACTTCAGACTCGCCGCGCGACGGGCTTCCGCGTCCGTAACAAGAGGAGGCTTGATCGCGGGTGCTGAGGCTTGGGTGCGCACTGCCACTGGAGGTTCTACTTTGGTTACGGCTTTCGGCTCCGCGCGAACTGGAGCCGACGACGACCGCACCGCGGGCGCCTGAGCCTGTTGGGCCATCGCCTTCTCGCGCTGTGCGGCCGTCTCTTGTGCGGATTTCTGTTCCAGGGCCGCCCGAGCCTTGCCGGCAACCTCACGGAACTCGGCATTCGATGGATCCAGGCGTTCCGCAATGTCTAGGTCGGAGACAGCCTCCCGGTAGTCGTTCAGCAGGAAATACGCGCTACCCCGCGAAAACCAAGCCAAAGCGTTGTTGGGATCGAGGTCGATCGCCTTCGACCGGTCCGCCAGTCCCTTTTGATGCTCGCCCATCGAGTGGTAGCTGCCGCCGCGGGCAATGTAAGCCAAGGGGTTTGACGGATCCGCCTGTACAGCCTTCGTCCGATCGTCCAAAGCTTCGTTGGCCCGGCCGAGACGGACCAGCAAATCGGCTCGTGCCAGAAGCGTGCGCGCGTTTTTGGGATTGATTTGGAGGGACGCCGTGTAGTCGGCTAGCGCATCTTCACTCTTTCCCATAGCCTCCAAGGCTGCGGCGCGGAACGTCAGGGCGTCGGCACGCTGGGGCCATCCGGTCCCGGAATGCATCGTCAAAGCCTTGGTCAAATCCCCAACGGCCTTGTCGAAATACCCAACTTGACCCTGCGCCTGACCCCGCGCGTAGTAGACATCCGCGAAATCCGGCTTGAGCGCGAGCGCTCGATCGTAGTCCTCAATGGCGTCGCGATGCCGCCCCAGCTTCGCGTACAAACGGCCTCGCTCAAAGTAGGGCTCCGGATTATCCAGCCGCAGCCGGATGCATTGGGCATATGCGTCCAAAGCCTTCTGCGTTTCACCCAGACCAAGGTGGGCCTGGGCCATGCTGTGATACACCGCCGAGCTTTCCTGCCGGAGCTCGATCACGTGCTCGAAGGTGGCAACCGCCGCCGAGTACTGACGCACTGCGAGTTGTGCGTCTCCCAGGGCCCGCAGGATCTCGGTGTCGGTGGGAGCGACTTGTGCGGCCACGGTCAGATCATCGACCGCCTGATCCAACTTCCCCTGGCTGCGGTAGATCATCCCACGGCGCCGCAGTGCGCCCGCCGAACGAGGGTCGGCTTTCAGGATCTCCGTGTACAGCTCCACAGCCTCATCCAGGTTCCCGGCTGCCTCTGCGCGCACTCCTCTTTCATAGGTGCCCCGCAGGCCCCGCTGGTCGGCCTGACCAGGAAGAGGATGCGCCGCCCCGGAAAGTACGACCAGACAGGTCGCCAGAACAAACCGCCTCATGGTTCCAGCATCTTACATGCACCTGACTCGATCTTCAAGGATACGGGCCAATTTCTCGTAATCCTCCCCTTCCAGCCGCACCGGTGCCCCTATGATTACCCTGACGAAGCCCGGCCTGGGGAACCGCCAGGTTGGATGCAGCACGCGGTTGGAGCCGTGGATGCGTACCGGTACCACCGGAACTTTCAACCGCGACGCCATCATGGCCGCACCTGCCTGAAAGGGGCCGACAGAGTCGTCGTAGCTATGTTTACCCTCGGGAAAGATCAATGGGCACCAGCCCTCTTCCACCATTTCGCCGATGTAGCGCAGCGTCTGCCTGGTGCCCGCTTCCTTTTGCGGAATGGGCAGCGCGTTGAACATCAGGCACGACAGGTAGTAGTTCAGATTGCTGGTCAGCCGCGAGAACAGACTGTGCCGCTCGGGATGGTAATGCGCGTCAAAGAACTCCTTGCGCATCGCCGGAGCCAGCTTGTGGCGCCACTTCCAGGGCATCGCAATGAAGACGATGGGCGCGTCGAAATACCCTTGATGGTTGCAGGCGAAGATCACCGGACCGTCAATGTCGCGCAGGTTTTCCCGTCCTTCCACTCGAACCCACGCAAAGATGCGCGCCAGATTCAGCAGCCAGACGTTCAGGTGGAAGATCCGCGACCACAAGGCCCACTTCGAGCGATTCCAGGCGGGGAAATCCATCACCTCCGCCGGACGCGCCGTTCCGGATGGCGCCGATTTCAGCGCCTCCAGATCCGCGATGGTCTTCGCATTCGAGAACGCGTTCTCGTCCACCGGCGCACCCAATTCGCGCTCCAGCGCAACCAGCAGTTCGACGCGATCCAGGGACGACAACCCCAGATCGTCCAGTGATGTCCCGACGCTCACCGTCCGGCCCGCCGTCCACTTACCCAACAGCGTTTCCATTCCACCTGCGGCCCGTGCCGGACCGGCCTGGTGGGCCTCGCCGCTGAGGCGTGCCCGAATCTCGCGCCGGCGCAACTTTCGCGTGCCTTCCGTACGCGGCAGCTCGGGTTCGCTCCAGACCGTATAGCTGCGCACCTTCTGGTGTTCTTCCAGAATGGCATTGACCTGCGCGATCACCTGCTCGGCGCGCGCGGTGGGCTGCAGCACAATCGCCGCATGCACCCGCTCGCCGCCGTCCGCTTTCAGCCCGATCACCGCACTCTCGCTCACACCGGCGATTCCGTTCAAGACCCGTTCGACATCCTCTGGGAAGACGTTTCGCCCATCCGGCAGGACGATCATCTCCTTCTTGCGGCCTTTGATCATCAGACGGCCGGACTCGTCCAGTTCACCGACATCGCCAGTGTGAAACCAGCCATTCTCAAACGCTTCGGCGGTCGCCTCCGGATTGTTGAAGTAGCCGGATGTGACATTGCCTCCGCGCACCAGCACCTCACCATCGTCCGCGATGCGGATCTGGACCCCTGCAATCGGCTTGCCCACAGTGCCGCGTCGCGAATGAAATGGATGATTGAGCGTAACGATGGGCGCGGCTTCGGTTAGCCCGTATCCCTGGATGACAGCCCAGCCCAGGTTGCCCCAGAACTCTTCCAGCCCCGGATCGAGCGCCGCGCCGCCCACCACAAAACTCCAGAACTTGTAGCCGAACATCCGGTGTGCCCTGCGGTAGCGCCACCAGCGCCACCAGAACTTCTCGCCGGCTGGAGCATTCTCCGCCGTCTCCGGCACAACGCCCTTCAGATACTCTTTCAGCACGTCGAGGATCTTCGGCACGGATACCAACACCGAGATCTTGCGCGACTTGATCTGCCGCACGATCTCCCGCGGATCCTGGCTGCGCTGAAAGATCACGGTGCCCGAGATCATCGGCGGAATGAAGATCGCCATCGCCTGGCCAAACATGTGACTGAGCGGAAGTAGGTTCAGAAAGCGGATCGGTGAGAACGGCCCGGCGTACTTGCGATACTTCAGAACCTCCCGCTCCACCGGCACAATGTTGGCCAGGATGTTGCGATGTGTGATGATCACGCCCTTGGGCTCGGCCGTAGCGCCGGACGTGAAGAGGATCTCGGCAATGTCGTCAGGCTTAGCCTCGACTTCATCGAACCGCGCATCCGGTGTCTTCCAATCCAGATCGGAGAGCCGCCACACGGGTGGCAGGCCCTCCAGCCCCGGCAGTTTCACCTCGTCGCCGGCCGCGATCACCTTCGCCGACGTGATGCGCAGCACACGCTCCAGGAACTCCGCCGAATGATGTTCGTCGATTGGCGCAACAGCCACGCCGCGCAGTACACAGCCCCAGAAGGCGGCTACCCACGCGGGCCGGTTCTCGCTCCAGAGAATGATCCGGTCGCCGCTCCCGATGCCGTGCGCCTGCAGTTTCGCCGCGAAGTTGCGGGCCGCTCTGGCCAGCCCCGGGTAGCTGTACGCGCGCGGCCGGAAGCCGTCGTCGTATACGAGGTATTCGCCGTCCAGTTCCGCCACCGTGCGGAAGTAGTCCAGCAGCGTTTCACGCACCATGCACTGCCAACCTTACTGGATCGTGCTG
Organism: uncultured Paludibaculum sp.; assembly: GCF_963665245.1. Taxonomy (NCBI): domain Bacteria; kingdom Pseudomonadati; phylum Acidobacteriota; class Terriglobia; order Bryobacterales; family Bryobacteraceae; genus Paludibaculum; species uncultured Paludibaculum sp. The sequence continues at coordinate 4,236,059 of NZ_OY762267.1, read as the reverse complement.
GAACCCTGAATCCCCATGTCCGTCTGCGCCACATTCTTGTTGATGTGGTTGTCCAGGTTGATCACGTAGGTTTCCGGAGCGTCGATCAACGTCGGTGAATGGGTCGCGCAGATGATGCGGAATTTCTTCTCCTGCACCAGTTCCATCAGCATCTTCAGAATGCGGCGTTGGTTCGAAACCGACAAGGCCATTTCCGGTTCGTCCAGCAGCAGAATGGTGCCTTCGGGCAGCGCCGGGAACGTCTCGCGGAACATCGACAACATCACCTGTCCGTGGCTCGCCGAATGGATGAACTCCTGCATCTGCGGGTTGCCCTCGAACAGTTCCGGGTGCATCCGCGGGTTGTGCTGCTCCGCATCGAACAGGAAAACCTTGGGCGTCTCCACCTTCTTCTCGAAGCGATAGATGTAGCCGTCGATCTGCTTTTCCTGCAGCGCGTAATAGATGGAATGCAACAAGGTTGACTTGCCGCAGCCGTTCTCCCCAGTCAGCAGAACGAGCGGATGAGTCAGATCCACCACGATCGGCATATGGAAGTTCAGTTGGACAAAGACTGGGTGCGACAGTATTTTGAGAAACATGCAAGGGAAAACACCAGGATAGCAGTGCCTCACCGATCGGGAAATCGTTTGCGCACCGGGCTCCGCTGGAATCCGTCCAATCCGCTCTGCTTGGGATCGTAGTTCGAGTCGTTGCTGTAGACGGCTTCGCCGCGCTCGTTCACCCAACGATGGCTCCATGCATTCGAACCCGTCTCCACCTTCTTCGTGATGGGATTCACATACTCCTCCGTGCCCATCAGCGTGTGATACATCTGATTGTTGATCTCGGCGTTCGTGCGCCGCCGGTGCTCCACAATCTCGCGATCGAGCCGGGCGATGTCCTGTTGGGTTCGAATGGCAATTTCGTTCCGCTGCATCTGGCTGCGGATCTCGCCTTCCACCCAGCGCGGATTCAGCTCTATGGAGTTCAGGATTGTGGCAACAATCGGGCCTGTCTTCTCGAGTTCACCGGTCGGAGCACGCACGGTGAACGTGTCCTTGTTGCTCCACAGGCCGGCACCCGCGGAACCGAAGTCCTGCACCGCCGTATACAGTGCCTCTTCCCACGTGCCCGAGCCTTCTCGGTAATTCACCACCAGCAGCCCCGCTGAGTACTGCATGTCGATCGGCACGCCGGATAGCCGCAGAAGTTGCCGGTACGACTCCGCCACTTTGGGCAGCGGATACCGGCCCTTCACCTGCAGTCCCGATGCGCGCGAGTGCTGGCGCCGGAACACCCCTTGATCCAGGTAGCCGAACGCGTCCAGCACCGGCCAGACCAGCGCTCCGTTGTAGTTGCTGCCAGGCGGAAACATGCCGGCGGCCGGCATGCGGCGCGAGTCGATGTACATTGTCTCGGGCAGCCAGCGCAGCATGATCCGCCCGTCGGGGCTGGACGCCGTCATCTCGAGCTTGGCCGAGATCGCATTCAGTGCGCCGCCTGATGTCATCGGGTTCACTCGCACAATGCCACCCGTCACCCGCCAATCGGATGGCAGCAGAAAGCTGAAAGCGCCTTCCTTCGGTTCCGCCACGCGTTTGAAGTACACTGCCTTCGGCTGAGCGAGACAGATGGAAACCGAAAACACCACCAGCGGTGTCCAACACTTCAACATGGGTTCCTCCGCATGATTTATTGCAGATTATCAGGTCTGATTCTTGCGTCAAGCGCCACAATGGGCGCGCTCTTCCTGGCCGGCTGCTCCGCTCGGCAACCTGGCGCGAAGACGTGGCGTCTCGTCGGCACGGGCCGGACCCTGACGCTGAATCCTCCTCGGCCGCCCGGGCCGGAGTTCACCCTCAGGAATGCGCGGGCCGCCAGCCCCAAAGGTCCCGCCTGCCGCCTGGAGACATCCGACGTCTCCTTCCGCTGGAAAGGCCGTAGCGCCAAGGTGCGGGCCATCCCAGATTCCCTGGTAGCCACACCGGGTTCGTTGGTCGCCGCGGAGGGCAGCAAGGGACCGCAGGGGTTGTCGGGAGAGACTGTACTCGCCCGAAACTGGTTCCGCGAAGACTTTCTGCCAGGTCTGGCGAAACAGCAGTCGGAGGGCTGCCTCACGCCGAATGAGATCCAGCAACTCGCACAGCGTGTCATCGACAATCTGGCCCTGCCCACATCCACCGCGTATCGTCTGCGCTATGGCGAATTCGCCATGAACGGCTACATCGACGTGGATGCGAAGTTCCGTCTGACGGGCGTCGAACCTATCCGGACGAACGGGCAGGTCACGGGCTACCAAACCTCTTACTATCCGCTGAAGCCCGCCGCCCATGGAGGCGTCCAGGTGTCCGCTGGAGCCTCGGAGAGCAATACGGCCGGCACAATCACCGTGGGCACCGCCGTTGATTCCGAACTGCTCCACTTGCCCGCCGGCGCGACCTATCTGCGGCTGTTCTTCCGGTCATGGAGTATCCAGGCGGATCGCCGCATCGCCGTACTCGCGGCTGGATCGCAAGCCGCGCTCGAATCCGCCACCGCTGGGTTCGACGAGAATCCTGAGGCATTCTGCGCCACCGCGTCCACTCGCGGTGTAGCCTGCGTTGGCGTCCCCAAAGATACGGTGATCGGCCCCGAACTGCTCGTGCAGACCAACGGCCGCAGCCTCTACGTGCCGGTAGGCGGCAGTCTCGGCGACCTGTTTCGCGCCGCCGGTATTCGCGAGCCCAAGAAGGTGCTGCCGGCACTGAAAATCAGCAAGCCGTATGAGGGCAAGCTTGTCCCCGTGGATCTGAGCAAGGCTGGCGATGGCCTGATGATGTTCGTCTTCACCGGCGGCGAGCAGGTGACGTGGTAGCCGGCCTCAGGCCTTGGTCAGTTTAAAATTGCGGAACGAACCGGTGTCGAAGAAGCTGCCCAGGCCAATCCGCCCCGCGCCCAGGCTCAGGTCCACACCCTTCAGCGCGGGCGACGTCTGGCCGTTCACCCAGCACTCCACCAGGCCTTTCGACGCGTCGTAGGTAATCTTCACCTTCTGCCAGTCATCCGTCATCAAGGTCCCTGGGCCCTTGGTGGGGCTGATGCGCACGCGGTCACCGTTGAAGCAATGGAAAATGCCGTTGTGGACTTCCACCTTCTCGGGTGAGTCGTTCGATAGATGGACGTAGTTGAAGTAGCCGTCCTTATGCCAGGCGTACAGCAGCACCAACGAGCCCTTGCCGGGCTTGCGCTTCACTTCGACCTCCAACGTGAACTTCCCGATCGGCTCTGTCTGCGCCAGCGCGAACTGTACCGGGCGGCGCGGGTTCGCTTCCTGCGGACGCGGTACCACCAGTTCCAGTTCAGAGGCGCTGACCTTCCAATCGGCGGCGGCGATCACGTCCCACTCCAACCCGAACGCACTGATCTTCTCGGCCATGGGTGGTGTCTTCGGGGCCGCCAGCGCGGCAGGCAGCAGGGCGGGCAAGGCAAACAGGCTTCGGCGTCGCATGCGTCTATCATATGCCGCTACGTCCGGCGGCGGGTCGTGGACAGACGATGAAACTTCGAAGACAGCATGCACATCCAAAGCGGTGAAGGAGGGGCTTTCATGTTCCACTCCTGGGACAAACGGTCGCCAAATCTCTGGGAAACAGCAGCCGCAACGTGGTGCCGGGCGATGCATCCCGCACCCATGTGGCCGGTCAACGGTCAATATCGCTGTCCTCAATGTCTCCGCACCTTCCCGGTGCCGTGGGAACAACAGCCCAAGTCCGTCCGCGTCGCCGGGCCGCAGCCTGTTCGTGTCGCTGCTCAGCCGGCCGGACCACCGCCGCTTGGCCGGGCCGCGTAATTTCCTTCAGCTCCGAAACAGCCCTGGCGTTGGCCCCGAACGAAAGCCGGGGAACACGGCATTGAGATCCGTGAGGCCGACGTGCGTGGCCACAATCTCGCCCAGCACATCGCGAAAGTCGGTAGTGACGGCGAGATCGCGGCCTTCGTGGAGTTGTTCTGTCTCAAGCCCGGGCCACCGCCCCGCCACGCGGCCCCCGTGGATGCCGCCGCCCATCGCGAACATCACATTGGCATGGCCGTGATCGGTTCCGCGCGAGCCGTTTTCCCGCGCGGTGCGGCCGAACTCGGACATCGTCACAACGACGACATCCGCCATGCGGTCGTCCAGATCGCGATGGAACGCCGCCAACGCCTGCCCGAACTCGCGCAGACGATTCTCCATTTGCGGAACTTCGTTGATGTGATGATCCCAGCCGCCCATGTCGGCGAAGGCCGCTTCCAGCCCGACGTCGCCCTTTACTAGTTGCGCCACTTGCCGCAGACTCTGGCCCAACCGGCCACGGGGATAGTCGGCTCCATTCTCCGGCGAAGGATTCGCCCGGCGCACCGACTCCAGCATCCGCATCGCCTCGAACGTCTCTCGGCCTTCGGTCTTGAGCCGCGTGTCGGGCGACTCCGCGTACATCGATTGGAATGCCCCGGCCATGCGCTGATCCCGCACCTGGAAGTCGTTCAGATTTCCGATGGCCACCGCCGGCTGCGGGCCTCTCAGTGTCTTCGCGAGATTCCCGCTGGCGCTCACCGCGCGTAGCGGAGATGGGTTCGTTTCGCGCGGCAGCGCGCGATTCATCCAGCCATCACGCGTCGACTTCAGTCCGGGTGTTCCGCTCTCCATGTAGTCCTGCGCGTCGAAGTGCGAGCGTGTCGCATCCGGCGACCCTGTGGCATGTACGATCGCGAGCTGCTTCGCGTCATACAGTGGCTTCAGTGGTTCCAGTTGTGGATGCAGGCCGAAGAAGCCGTCGAGATCGATCACCGCATTCCGGGCGACTCCGATCGTTGGCCGCAGCTCCGCATACCGCTTATCGCCGTGCGGAACCACAATATTCAGGCCATCGGCCGCACCGCGCTGTAGCACGGCCACGAGAATCTTCTTTCGCGCCCCGCCCGACGACGCCCGTGCCAGCCATTGCGGAGCCGCTCCCACGCCGAACAGCGCCAGCGCGGAATTCCTGAGAAACACCCTGCGTGTCGCCATCGCCATGCCCCTTTCAACGCTTCTGAAACTCCGGCGATCCCCAAATCGCTCCGGCGTCCTTGTACTTCTCAGCATCCACGCGAGTGCCCGGCACACGGTTGGCCGCCAGTGTGCTCGCGAAGTTCAGCCGGGCTACCAGCCCCGAGGAGTTCACCCATTCTTCCGACCTGTTCGAATAGCCCGTCGGCTCTGCCTTTCGGTACAGCGGCTGGCCCAGGCGGTCAATGACCTGCGCCAACCCGAAGCCAAACTGGACGTCTGCTTCGCCGGAGCGGACAACGCTGGCAACGAACTCCAGCGGAGATTTGATCTTGCACTGATAGGCCGCGGGTGACCAGAACTCCTTCGACTCAAACATCAATCTGATGACCTCTCTGAGATCGCCACCGGTTTTCAAGTACTCCTTGGCCATCCGGTCGACGAGTGCCGCCGGTGGGTCGTCGCTGACGAAGCGCACCGCGAGCTCCCGGCTGAGAAATCGGGCAGTGGCCGGGTGTTTAGCCAGGATCTCCAGGACCTTCAGACCGTCGTCTTCCCCACCGCCGGCCGGGATCTTGATGCCCAACACGGTTTTCTCGCCCCGATCGTGGAGTCGCGGCGCGAAGTAGAATCCGCCGCCTTGTTGCGGTTGCCGGATCGTCCACCCCGTGAAACAGCGCGCCACTTCGACAATGTCCTTCTGGGAATAGCCCCCGTCCACCCCGAGAGTGTGCAACTCCAGGAGTTCGCGGGCATAATTCTCATTCAATCCGCGTTGCTTTTGACGCGGCTGCGAGCCCGGCGCAACGGACTGCCAGTTGTCCAGATAAAAGAGCATCGCCGGGTGCTTGGCTGTGGCAAGCAAAAGATCTCGGAACTTGCCTAGAACGTGGGGGCGGATTGCGTCGCGTTCATAGGACGTGACTAGGTACCGGTCAGCACCCTTGTCGAAGAACACATTAAAGTGGTTAAACCAAAAATCTGTGAGGACCTCTTCCAACTGCCGGTTGGAGTAGACGGCGTGCAGAACCTTGGACTCACTCAGGTCGTAGGCGATCACCCGAGGAGGTGCCGTTTCCATGAGGAAGTCGCGACGCTGCTGTGTGGTTGCTTCCGCCATGCGGAAGCCCGGCCGTTGAGGCCGGGGCGGACGCAACGCGTCCGCCGGCGGCAAATTTTTCTGGGGCTTGGGCCGCGGATAGACCCGCGCCAGCTCTTCGCTCGACATCTGGAGCGACTCCAGCGGCTTCAGCCGCTCCTCCAGCACTACACTCTCCTGAATCTTCTCCGGGTGCAGTTGTTGGTCGAGCCACCTCTTCCACCCTATCGTTCGGACCTGTTCCACATCCCCCGGCCGTGCTCCGAAGGTCGCCCGTGCCAGCAGATGCTCCATGCGCTGTTCTTCCGTCAGTTGCGGAGCCGCCGCAACCAGTGGGATGGCGAGTAGAAATAGAACCTGCCGCATACACCGATACTGACGAGAAATGTGAAGTTCAGGATGACAAGGAAGTTGACGCGCAGATGTAACGATGGCGTGTAGATGGTGTGAAAGGCGACCGAGGGAGGAGGGCGATCTGGAGCGGGAGACCGGATTCGAACCGGCGACATCGACCTTGGCAAGGTCGCACTCTACCAGCTGAGTTACTCCCGCTCGCCGGTACTTTTTAATTGTTGCTCGGGTGGGCTCGATCTGTCAAATCCGGCCCCCCGGCGGCGCTCTCTCACGCCTCGGGTAGTACCAATCCGTTCAGCCTCTTGCAGCATTCCCAGAACAAAATCCGACGGAAATGCGAGCGATTTCCACAACCCCTGCAAACGTAGATAATCCTTTGTTTTTATTAGGTTACAAATATGTTATCGAGGCCGCTTGATGCCCTGTGAATTGTGCTATTCTGATCTTCGCTTGGGCGGCGGCGTACGCTGCGGGAGGGCACTCCCGATCAACGACGCCAGACAGAACGGTCGCCTTTCGCCAATCCTCAAATCTGTTTCTGTCGACCTTTCCACGCTGTGGAAATTACGTGGGAGTATTGTGACTCGATGTTGGAAAAAAATACATGGGAAGCTATCAAAGAACAGCTACACCACAAGTTAACCTCGGAGGCCTACCAGAACTGGGTTTCTCGCACAGAGTTCCTGGAGTTGGATGGGGCAAGGTTGCGAGTGGCTGTACCGGACGAAGTCACCAAGATCTGGCTGGAGAGTGAATATGCGCCGAAGGTAGCCACGGCAATCCGTGATCTGCAGCTTTCGATCGCGGAAATCCACTATGAGCTCGCTCCGCTATCGGCGATGCCTCTGGATCACCGCTCTTCCCGTCCCATCAACGGAGCCTCCGCTGCTCCGGCGCCGGAGTTCCCGGCTGTCAACAGCCAGTTGAACCCCCGTCTTACGTTTTCTTCATTTGTTGTGGGTTCCTGCAATCAGTTCGCGCACGCCGCCGCACTGGCCGTCGCCGACTCGCCCTCAAAGAGCTACAACCCGCTTTTCATCTACGGTGGCAGTGGAATGGGGAAAACCCATCTCATCCACGCAATCGGCCGAGCTCTCATCGACCATCATGGCGCCTTACGCCTCGTCTACACCTCGGGCGAGCGGTTCATGAACGAGATGATCCACTGCATCCGGACCGATCGCATGGCTGCCTTCCATCAGCACTATCGCACCGCCGATGCTCTGCTGATCGATGACATCCACTCCCTCGCCGGCAAGGAACGCACCCAGGAAGAGTTCTTCCACACGTTCAACGAGCTCTACGATCACCAGAAGCAGATTGTCATCAGCAGCGACCAGATGCCGAAGAACACTCCTGGCTTGGTCGAACGCCTCAGGACCCGCTTCGAGTGGGGCCTCATGGTCGACGTACAACCGCCTGACCTCGAGACCAAGATGGCAATTCTGGACAAGAAGGCCGAGATGGAGGGCATCCGGCTGCCAGAGGACGTTCGCATCTACATCGCCACCAAGACGAAATCTAGTGTGCGCGAGCTGGAAGGCGCCTGGACGAAGCTGCTGGCGTATTCTTCAGTGACGAATATCCCCATCAACCTGCCAATGGCCCAGCAGGCCTTGAAGCAACTGCTGCCGGGACCTGAGCGACGTGTCACCATCGATGCCGTCGTCCGGGCTGTGGCGGAGCGCTACAACCTACAGCCCTCCCAGCTCAAACAGAAGACGAACGCCCACGAAATCGCCCGGCCACGCCAGGTCGCCATGTACATCTGCAAGGACCTCACCTCGGCCTCCCTCCCCGAGATCGGACGCCACTTCGGCGGTAAGCACCACACCACAGTCCTGCACTCCATCCGGAAAGTGGAGGAGCTGCGCCAGGCAGACCCCGATTTGAACAGGCTGATCCACAGCGTATCCGATTCATTCAATTAGCCTTCTAAAGTTTTCCACAGGGGCTACCCCACAGACCCTCTGCACACCTGTGAGGATCTGTGGGGCAGCCGGAAGACCCGCCGGTCCCAACGTTAGTTTTCACACTTGGCGGATCCGTCAAGGCTCAGAGTTTTGTATAATTTAGAGAGAAATCTACATTTCCACAGGTCCTACGAATCCTAGAAGGAAGAGGATCTGTTCATTGAGAGAGAGATAGCAGTAGGCGTTACGGTCCGATCAGAAGGGGGAGCGGTTCCATGGAGTTCACCGTCAGCAAGGCCGATCTCGTTCGCGAGCTCAACCTGTCGCAAGGTGTTGTCGAGCGGAAGACCACCATTCCAATCCTGTCGAATGTGTTGCTGGAGCTTTCCGGCGAAAGGCTGACGGTAACGGCCACCGACCTCGAACTGGGCATCCGCTGTTCCACACCCGCCAAGGTGAAGTCCGCAGGTGCCGGCACCATCCCCGCCAAAAAGCTGCTGGACTATGTCCGTCTGCTGCCCGACGCCGATGTCGTGGTGAAGTTCAGCGACAACCATTGGGCCAGTCTCACCTGCGGCCGCTCGAAGACCCGTATCGCCGGTATGTCGCGGGAGAGCTATCCTGAACTGCCCGAGATGCCCGAGGCGCTGGCGCAGCTCCCGCTCTCGCTGCTGGCCGGTATGATCTCGAAGACGATCTTCGCTATTTCCGCCGAGGAATCCCGTTTCACCCTGAATGGCGCTCTACTGCAGGTGAAGGGTAAGACGATTACGATGGTTGCCACAGATGGCCATCGCCTCGCCCTCGTCGAGTGCGAGAACCCAATGCAGAGCGAAACGAACTACAAGGCGCTGCTGCCCCGGAAGGCGATGGCCGAGATCCTCAAACTGGCGTCGGATTCCGAAACCAAGGACGCCGCCGTCGACTTTTCCGGAGATGACAACCACCTGTTCTTCCAGGTGGGTGCCCGCCTGCTGATCAGCCGTAAGCTCACCGGTAATTTTCCCGACTTTGAACGCGTTCTGCCCAAGTCGCACAGTCATACCGTCGCCATCGAACGGGATGAACTCCGCGCCTCCATTGAGCGTGTTGCCCAGTTTTCCGATGAGCGCTCGCGCGCCATCAAGGTGCGCTTCGCCGACAACGAAGCCACCATTCATTCCTCGCTCTCGGAAAGCGGCGAGTCGGAAGAGAGTCTGGCAGTGGAATACGGCGGCCCCACGGTCGAGATCGGTTTCAATGCCCAGTATCTGCTTGAGTTCCTGCGCGCCGTGCCCGAGGCCAAGGTGGCCTTCCACTTCAAGGACGCGCAAAGTGCCGGCGAGTTGACTCCGTCCGGCGAAGGCGTTGACTACAAGTACCGCTATGTCGTGATGCCCATGCGCATCTGACCGTGATGCGAGCGGTGGAAACAAGGATTAGATAGTTTTGAGCACTCCTGGCACTTACGATTCCAGCAGCATTAAGGTTCTGGAGGGTCTGGAGGCCGTGCGCCTCCGCCCCGCCATGTACATTGGCTCCACCAGTGAGATGGGGCTACACCACCTGGTCTACGAGGTTGTGGACAACTCCGTCGACGAGGCTATGGCCGGCTATTGCTCCGAGATCCAGGTGGCCATCCATATCGACGATTCCATCACCATCGTCGACAATGGCCGTGGGATCCCGGTTGGCATCAAGGAAGAGTTTGGCGTGTCGGCCGCGGAGATCGTAATGACGAAACTCCACGCTGGCGGCAAGTTTGACGCCAACACCTACAAAGTGTCAGGCGGTCTTCATGGTGTCGGCGTCAGTTGCGTCAATGCACTCTCAGAGACGCTTCATCTCGAGATCTGGCGCGAAAAGGCAGCCTGGGAGCAGGACTACGAGCGCGGTCTGCCCAAAGGGCCCCTTACCCGCACGGGTAAAGCTAACAAAACAGGCACGAAGATCACATTCAAGGCCGACGGTACCATCATGGAGGCGACGAAGTTCAACTTCGACACGCTGGCCACCCGTCTGCGGGAGACCGCCTTTCTGAACCGCGGTCTCAAGATCACTCTCACCGATGAACGCGTCGAGCCTGTCAAAGCCCATGAGTTCTTCTACTCGGGCGGAATCGCCGAGTTCATCAAACACCTGAACCGCGGCAAGAACGTTCTTCACGAAAAGCCCATCAGCATCGAGGGCGAGCGGGAGATGCCTAACGGCGGCACCCTCGTCATCGACATCGCGATGCAGTGGAACGACAGCTACTCCGACCAGATCTTTTCGTACGCCAACAACATCAACACCAAGGACGGCGGCTCGCATCTGACCGGGTTCCGCACGGCCCTCACACGGACCCTGAATGCCAGTGCCCGGCAGGCTGGCCTGTTCAAGGAAGTGAAAGACGCCAACCTCTCCGGCGACGACGTTCTGGAAGGTATCACGGCCGTTGTCAGCGTCAAACTACCTCAACCCCAGTTTGAAGGCCAGACCAAGGGCAAGCTCAACTCCGACATTGGTGGCCTGGTGCAGGCCATCGTGAACGAGAAGCTCACCGAGTTCTTCGACAAGAACCCCGCGGTGATGAAGAAGATCATCGGTAAGGCCGTGGAAGCAGCCCGCGCCCGTGAGGCGGCTCGCAAAGCCAGGGAACTCACCCGCCGCAAAGGCGCGCTCGACTCCGGTGGTCTGCCCGGGAAGTTGGCCGATTGTCAGGAGAAAGACCCGGCCCGCTGCGAACTGTTCCTTGTCGAGGGCGAGTCGGCCGGCGGCACCGCCAAAACCGGCCGCGATCGTAAGTATCAGGCCATCCTGCCCCTCAAGGGTAAGATTCTAAACGTCGAAAAGGCGCGCTACGACAAGATGCTGGGCCATGACGAAATCCGGGCCATGATCACGGCTATCGGTACGGGCATCGGCAAGGAAGACTTCGATGCCAGCAAGCTCCGCTATCACAAGATCATCCTGATGACGGACGCCGACGTCGATGGCAGCCATATCCGCACGCTGTTGCTCACGTTCTTCTTCCGCCACATGCAGGAGCTGATTACCAGGGGTCACGTTTACGTCGCCCAGCCGCCGTTGTACCGCATCAAGAAGGGCAAGAGCGAAAAGTACATCAAGAACGACGAGGAGTTCGTCCGCGAAATCCTGCGCCGCGCTACAGAGAACGTCCACGTCCTTAGCGGTGCCAACGGCGACCTGCGCCTGGAAGGCGGCGAGCTCCGTAGCTTCCTGATGTCATTGGACGAATTCCAGTTGCTCTTCACCCGTCTCGAACGCCGCATGCGTGAGACCGTGGTGGTGGAGGCGCTCGCCAATCCTGAATTTGCTCTCGACACCAAGGTCGACTTCGCCAACGAAGATGAGTTGCGCAAGGTGGCGGCCGTTCTGGAAGGCCCGCGCCTGAAGGCCCGCGTGGAGCCCGACGAAGAACATTCCGCGTTCAAGATCATCTATCACGACGATTCGCATGGTGATCGGACCGTTGGCATCGAGCTGGCCTCCATGCCCGAGTACAAGCGTCTCCGTGTTCTGGCAAAACAAACCCAGAAGTTCAACCAGCCCCCGTTCATTGTCGTTAAGGACGCCCGGCGCGAAACGATCGCGAACTGGCGTGAGCTCATCGCCTACCTCAAGAACGAGGGCACGCGCGACTGCGCCGTCCAGCGTTACAAGGGTCTGGGCGAGATGAATCCCGACCAGCTCTGGGGCACGACGATGAACGCGGACTCCCGCACTCTGCTGGAAGTGAAGCTGGAGGACGCTGTCGAGTGCGAGGAGATCTTCACGACCCTGATGGGCGAGAATGTCGAGGCGCGCCGTAAGTTCATTGAAGACAACGCGTTGGACGTTCGTAACCTCGACGTTTAGGCTATTTCTGCCCGTCAGCGTAGGATTAGATACCTTGTCCAGATAGAATCGCAAAGTGAATTTAGCACGGCGGTACTGGCGCGTCTCCGTGGTGGTTTTGGCCCTACTGGGCATGGCCGCCCTGTGGTATCGCCGCGACCAGACCCAAAGCCGGACCTTCCGCATCGGGTTCGGAAACTGGCCCCCCGCCGCCCGGGTGGGTGCTGACGGCAAGCCACAAGGCGCGATCGTCGAGACGGTCAATGCGGCGGCCCAGCGCCGCGGCATCCGCCTCGAATGGGTATATGCGCCGGAAGGCCCCCGCGAATCGGGCAACCCACATCGACTGGATCTCTGGCCCTTGGTCGGAAACACGCCCGAGTCCGAGAGTCACTACTATCTCAGCGATCCCTACATGAAGATCGCCTTCTGGGCCATCACTCGGGAATCGTCCGACTTTGATGGCGGCTTCGCGGGAAAACGCGTGACCGCTCGTGTGGGGTCGATTCTTGACGCCGTGGTGGACGGGCTGGCGCCTCGAGCAACGATCGTCCGATTGCCCAATCAGATGGCGGCCATGGAGGCCATGTGCCGCGGCGACGCCGACATTGCCCTGGTGGGTGACGGCATGGGAGAGTCCCTGCTGGACCTGAAGCGCGATGCCTGCGGTTCTACCCGGATCCGCCTCCATCACCTGGAACAGTCGACGAGATACTACAGTGTTGGCTCTTTCAAAGGCGATCGGGCAGCAGCCCAGGTCGCCGACGCATTTCACAGCGAAATAGGAAAGATGGTGATGGATGGTACGTTTGCCTCCATCGTCCTCAATTGGAACGCTTTCGCCACCGGCCAGAGCACGGCCCTGTTCACCCTGCAGGATTTGCGCGCGCAGACCAGCCTTCTGAAGTGGTGTCTTGGCATTCTGCTCTGCACGATCCTGGTCCTTGTGTGGGAGGAGCGCCGTCTGTTTGCCGCCAAGGGGGCGGCCGAAGAGGCCAGCCGCGCCAAATCAGCGTTCCTGGCCAACATGAGCCACGAGATCCGCACCCCGATGAATGGCGTACTGGGCATGACGGAACTGCTGCTTCGCACCCAACTGAGCGACGAACAACGGGAATACGCGGAAACCATCGATATCTCCGGGCGCCGTCTGTTGGAGCTCATCAACGACATCCTCGATCTCGCCAAGGTTGAATCCGGAAAGATGCGTGTACACGCAGCTCCATTCCGGGCAGCGGATTTGTGCGAGGAAGTCGCCCGGTTGTTTCGCGCCAAGGCAGCCAACAAGGGCATTACGATCGAGGTCGTCAGGCCCGACCGTCTGCCTGTCCTCTTGGGCGATGCTCTACGGATCCGCCAGATCGTCGCCAATCTCGTCGGGAATGCCGTGAAGTTCACCGAACGCGGTGGCATCGCCATCCGGGTTCTCGTCGTTTCGAAGGCCCGCGATCTCGTCGACCTCCGTATCGAGGTCTCGGATACCGGCGGCGGCATCTCCTCTTCCAAGCTGCCGTTGCTCTTTCAGAGCTTCGTCCAACTGGATCCCACGCCCTCCCGCCGGCACGACGGCACCGGCCTGGGCCTTGTCATCTCCCGGAAACTGGCGGTGTTGATGGGTGGTGGACTTGAGGTGGAGTCTCTCACCGGCAAGGGCTCGAAGTTCACTCTCACCCTACCCCTGCGCGCCGCGGAGAATGCGGGCGAGGAGGAAGCGCCCCCGGCTGTGTCCAGGCCTCTCAGCTACTCCAACGCTCGAGTTCTTGTCGTTGAAGACAACATGGTGAACCAACGGCTTGTGCGCCGCATGCTGGAGCGTCTGGGTTGTGAAGTGGAAATCGCCGGCGACGGCCATGAGGCGTTGAGAAAGGCCAACTCGCCATCCTACGATCTGATCCTGATGGATTGGCGCCTGCCGGGTATGGATGGTCTGGAAACGACCCGACGTTTGCGGGCTCTCTGGGGACCCGACCAGAAGATACCCATTGTCGCTCTCACGGCCAATGCCATGCAGGGCGACCGGGACCAATGCCTGCAGGCTGGTATGTCCGACTATCTGGCGAAGCCGATCCAAATGGCGAGCCTGGCGGCTGTGCTGGAGCGCTGGGTTCCCGCCCGCAGTCGCAAGGCGTGAGGTCCGCGGTTACGTGTAGACCCGCTTGACCCTGTTTCCAATTCCGCACAGCACCGTGTAGCTGATCGTACCCGCGGCTGCGGCAATGTCGTCCGCATCCCACTTCACTGCCCCGTCCCGCCCCAGCAACGTGACTGTGTCGCCCACCTGCGCTGGAGGAGCCTCGGTCAAATCCACCGTAATGAGGTCCATCGAAACCGCACCGACGATCGGAGCGAGATGCCCGCCCGCGATGACATAGCCGCGATTCGACAAGGCGTGAGGTATGCCATCGGCATAGCCTGCGGCCACAACACCCAGTCGTGTCTTGCGCCGCGCCTGCCACAGCGCCCCATAACCGACAGTCGCACCGGGCAGAATCTCCTTGATCTCGACGATTCTGCTCTTCCAGGTCAGCGCGGGCTGCACATCGAGAGTGACGGGTGAAGCATCTCCTTTGGATGGAGCGACATAGCCGTAGAGTGCCAGACCTGGCCGGACCATCGTGCCGAACGAACGCTGGAGCCCGTAAGCCACCACCGCACTGCTGCCCAGATGGAGCAGTGGAGGCTCGACGCCGGCGGTCCGCAGAGCCTGCGCCATGGCTTCAAAGGCCATTAACTGATCGGCCGTCTGCGTCGTGGTGAAATCCGCGGCCGACGCGAAGTGCGTCATCAGTCCTTCCACCCGCAGGTGCCGAGCGGCAGTGACGGCCGCCACAGTTTCTTCGTGCGCGGCCCGGATGCCCAAGCGGCCCATGCCGGTGTCGATCTTGAGATGGCACCCCAGCGTCCGGCCGATGGACTGTGCCAACCGGTCGTAGTCGCGCAGCCGGTCGAGGGAGTGAATCACTGGCGTGAGCGAATACTCCACCAGGGCGTCGCGTTCATAGGGTAGGAAGTCGCCCATCACCAGGATGCGCAGCCGGATGCCCGACTCCCGCAACACAACGCCCTCTTCAGCGTTGCTCACCGCTACCCATTCCGCGGCTTCTTCCTGCAGACGGTGCGCGACCTCTACAGACCCGTGACGGTACGCATCGGCTTTCAAGACCGGGGCCACCAACACACCCTGACCAACCACCGCCTTCACGGCGTGATAGTTGGCTGCGATCCGGTCCAAAGAGATTTCAACCCAGATTCGGTACATGACTAGCGCGCCAGCAGACGCCGGAAGAGGCTCTCATAGGCATCGGTCACCGCATCCCAACTGTAGCGCTCGCGCACCCGCTGAAGCGAGGCGGCTCGCAACCGCTCACGTTCCTCCTCAGGCATCCTTAGCACTTTGCGGATTAACTCCGACAGTTCGGCTTCATTGTGAAAGGGCAGGCCGGCGCCGCCGGCAACTTCATGGTTTTCCGGCGTCATTAGGTAGAGAACCAGGGCGCCGCGTCCCATGGCTTCGATCAGCGCCGGGTGCGTGCCGCCCACCTCCGTCGCATGGATGTAGGCAAAGCTGTGCGATTGCAGCTCGTGATAGCCGTCACCAAACACGGTTCCGGGCAGGACCACTCGAGGGTCGCTCGTGTCCCGGACCGCCCGGATGTAGTCGGCCGCATAGGGGGCATCGCCGATCAGCGCCAGTTTCAGGTCTGTTTCCACCCGCTCAAAGGCGCGACGCACCATCAACGGGTTGTTTTCCGGTTCGAATCGAGTGACGTAGAGGAAATAGCGGCGCCGCTCCAAGTGGAGCTGCCTGAGCGCGCCGTCGGTCTCCACTGTCCCCATGGGTGCGCCATACGAGATAAATGTGGAATCGGCACCGTAGTGCGTGTGGTAATACTCTCGAATCTGGACAGCGTCCGTCACGATCTCAGTCGGGCAGAAGGTGGCCAGCGCTTCGGACATTAAATACCACGCGCGCGCCAGTACGTTCCATTTCTTCCGCTTCCGCTCGAGGCCGTCTACGTTGAGAGCGACGGGCATGCCGGCTATTCTGGCTAAAGGCGTAAAGATGGCGTTGGCGCCGTTGCAGTACAAGGCCACCTGCTGCGGGTGGCGCATCAGGTGGAGAGTTGAGGCGAAGGTGTGGACCAGTGTTTCCAGGTACTTGTGGCGCACTGGCGGGATGTGCCACAGATGCACGCCGCGGTACTCTGGTTCCGGATGCTCATCGCGGCAGTAGACCGTCACGTCGTGGCCACGCAGCACCAGCCGTGTGGAGAGTTCCTCGGCAAAAGTCTCAAAGCCGCCGTAGCGGGCGGGAATGCCTCGCGTTCCTAGAAGTGCGATGCGGAGTGGTGCGGGTTGGGAAGTACTGTCCACCGGTCCCGCAATCAACTCTCCGCCACTTGCGTGCTTGAGCGCGCAGACGCCAAGGCTGCGGAACTCTTCTTGGGAGCCGGACGGCTCACCGGGTTGTAGTGGAACCAACCCGCCATGTACTCGTCGGTCACCCGCCGCCGCGCCATGATCTCATTTCGCTTGAACCAGACGCGCCGCCACGATGCGATGACCTTGGCGAACGCCTGCAGAGAGTAATACTCGTACACCAGGCAACAGCCGACCACGACGAGGTCGCGCGCCGTAATCGACAGCCAGTGCTTCCGATACAGATCGCCGGTCATGTTCTTGATGCGCATCAGGAAGCGATTCTTCACTGAGTGCATGTTGATCTGCTTCGGCAGAGCCCGGCGATTGCCCGGTAGAACGGCCCGGACGTGGTATCCGCGGGCGTAAGGTGTATACAGGCAGCGCCACCCTAGGAGTTGTGCCCGCCAGGCGACGTCGGCGTCTTCGCGGTAGACGAAAAAATCCGTATCGAAGAACTCACCGTCGATCGCGATGTCCTCGATCATAGAGCGTCGGTAGAGGGCGGCCGCGGCCGTCGCGCCGAACACGTATTCACGCTTCAGGTAATGGCCGTTGTCGATCTCCAGACTGCCCCGGTCGAGATGCCGCAGGTTCGGCGTGAAATAGATGCCTGTGGAATCGACACGAGGCTTGGCGTCGATGTCGAAATCGGGGCTCATTGTCAACAGTTTTCCGCACACTGTGCCGATACGATTATCGAGGCGTCCGGCTTCGAGCAGGGCCTGGATGAAATACGGCATCAGCAATACGTCAGGATTGAGCGTCAGCACCCAATTCCCGCGGGAAAGTTGAATGGCCTGATTCTGTGCGGCAGCGAATCCAGAATTAATGGAATTGTACAGAACGAGGCAGCGGTCCTCGTATCGTTCCAGGATGTCGCGTGTTCCATCGGTCGAGTTGTTGTCTATCACGACAATCTCGATCTGTGGACCTTTTTGGGCCAGTACGGATTCCAAACACCGTTTGATGTATCGGCCGCTGTTGTAGGTCACTATCGTGACCGAAACTAAATCGTTACTTGCCATGCAGTTTTGGCATCCTGCCTCTGGGTTCCCTTTCAAGAACCGATAGGCCCACAATCCCCGGATCCGGCTGGTAAGTCCTTCTAGGGCAGGCGCGCCTCCGAGCGTCCTTGCCAAAGATAGGCACCTACAAGCCTAAACATTTTTTCATATTCCGTCAAACACCGGAGTGACCGCTGCAGAAACATCCCCGTCACTGCTCGCGGAACCCAACCCAGCAACATGGAAATACCCACCGCCCACAACCCAATCGTGGAACAGTGGATTGCTGCATACCTCAGCAGGCTACCACACCAGTATAGCTGCCGTTGACCCCACTCGACCGATTGGACGGAATGACCACCGGCGTGCCGTGCTGAGAATGCAGCTACATAGCGCGATTTCCAGCCTGCTGCAGCCAGCCGCTTGAGGAAATCCACGTCCTCAAACCAGACGGGAAAGAAACCTTCATCCATGCCGCCCACAGCCTGCCAGGCTGCACGCCGCACCAACAGACAGGCTCCAGCGGGCTGCTCTACGTTGGCTGGTAACGCCGGGTCCAGATCGAAGCAGCGGTAACGCCGGTTCACGGGATTCCACTTGCACAACCTGTTCAAACCCAGGTTCTCGAAGACAAGTGTCGCAGCCGTTGGGAATCGTCTCACTTGAAAACCGGCCTGAGCGCGGCCTTCACGGTCGAGAAGTTTTCCACCCACAGCCGCAACATTGGAGACCGTGAGCTCGGCTGCCAACTTCGAGGGTGAATCCAGCAGGATCACATCCGGGTTCAGGATGAGAATCGCTTCGGCATCATTCAGAATCTGGAAGCCCTGGTTCACGGCGCCGGCGAATCCGCGATTTTCTCGGTTTTCCACCGTCTGGACACCGGAGTGCGACCGCGATCTCTCGACGGTTCCATCAGTGGATGCGTTGTCTATGACGAGGATTCCGGCCTCAAAATCGGACGCGAATCTCAGGGACGAATCCAGACAGTCTCCGATATGTTCTGCCGAGTTGTAGGCGATAACGACCGCCCCAAGTCTCATCGGCCTCTCCAGCGAAAATACTGTTCCCAGAAAGTGTCAGGTTGGTTGGTTTGGAGTCTCCGGATCTCTTCCTCCGATTCCTGAAGGATGATGGCAAGGCGGGCTGCGTCCATCTTCGAGGCGCGCATCGCGCGAAACGAAGCCAGTCCCCTACGCTTGCCGCTAAACCAGGCTCGACCCGTCCCACGCTTCCGGGCCAGTAGGCCCCACAACAGTTGGCCCACCAACACGGCGCGGGTGACTGGGTTGGGGAAGTGTTTGGCGACCAGGAAGACCTGGTTTCGAGCCAGCAGTTCCACCATGCGCGGACTCCAAGCCCCCAATGACGCGCTGCCCTCGTGGTAGGCAACGGCCTGCGGCACGTAACGGCCCCGCAAACCGGCCAAGGCACAGGTGAGGCAGAAGTCGATGTCCTCCAGGTACGATTCGAATCGTACGTCCAAGCCGCCCATGCGCAGGAAGACATCGCGCCGGACCAGGGCGGCGGTCAGCGGCACGAAGTGGACATCCCTGGCCTGATTGAATCGGTTTTCCGGTGCTCCATGACCGGCGCGCCAGGCGCAACCGGACCACGAAAGCAGGTCGTAGGTGCCGTCAATCACGGTCCGGTCGTTTGCTTTCAGAATTTTACCGGAGGCGTAGGCCACATCCGGTCCGCAGCCCGCCATCAGATTCTCCAGCCACGTCGGCGCCAGTTCGACGTCGTTGTTGACGATCGCCACCCAATGGGTGGAGCACTCACCCACCCCGGCATTCACGGCCCGGCTAAACCCGCTGTTCTTGTCAAACCGAAGAACCAGGGTCCCGGCTGCGGTTGCTTCCTGATAGGAGCCGTCCGTCGAGCCGTCGTCCACCACCAGTATTTCCTTCGGGGCGCAGGTCTGAGACTGCACCGAACGGATGGCGCGGGTCAGGCGGCCCGCCCCGTTCCAGTTGGGAATCACTACCGTCGCGTCACATTGCATGATCCAAGGTCACCGTCTGGCGAACCGTTTCTTGAGGAGAAAGATCAGATTCTGGAATCCGTCCCGCCAGGGGTTCAATTTGATCTCGCCCAGCCGGGAGGTATACATGATGGAGATCTCCTCAAACCGCGCGGTGGGGTGCAGCAGAGCTTCAATCTTGATCTCCTCGGAGAATGCCATGCCGTCCGACTCGAGAACCATGTCCTTTAGAATCTTACGGCTGAAGACCCACATACCGCTCTGTGAATCGTGAATCCAGCGGAAAAACAACAGCGACATCGTGAGGGTGAGCACGAGGTTGCCGAACTTATGCTTGAAGCTCATTGCATGACGGTCGCGCACCGGGAAGCGCGAAGCGTTCAGGAAGTCGGCCTCGAGGTGCAGGTAGGCCTCGAGAAGGTAGCTGATGGCGTCGGGCGGGTAGCTGTGATCCCCGTCGAGAGTCACGATGACGTCGCTGGTGGCCAGCGAGAAGCCCTTTTTATAGCTGCGGCCATACCCGCGGACGTCTTCCCTGATCACCTGGGCGCCGAAACCGCGGGCCACGTCGGCTGTGCGGTCGGTGGATCCGTTGTCGACAACGATCACCTCGTCGACGAATTCCGGCATTCGGCTCAATACTTTCTCGATACCCTGCTCTTCATTCAGGCACGGGATGACAACTGTGATGCTCAGATTCTTGTACACGAGGCGGTTCGTCTTTCGAGCGGCCCAAAACGTCTATTGTATGTGCGCAGGGATATCATTGAGGTGTCGACATGCTGACTTCTGCTTTTCTTTTTCTATTGTTGCAGGCGCCGGCGGCGCCTCAGCCTCCAGACGCACCGCCAGCGCCCGCGCCGCCCGCAGTGGCTGCTCCGGCCGGCGAACTGCTGCAGATCCGGCATGTCTACCTGCTACCGATGAGTTACTCGTTCGACCAGTTTCTGGCCAACCATCTGACCCGCAGCGGCTTATATCAGGTGGTGACCGACCCGGCCAAGGCCGACGCGATCTTCACCGATCGGTTGGGAAGGAGCTTTGAGTCGAAGCTGGAGGAGCTCTATCCAAGCCCGAAACACGAAGAGGAAGTGATGGCGGATCCTCCCCCTCAGCCCGACGATGCCGACGATCCGCAGCGGCGGGAGTCCGTTAAGATCCCGATCGCTCCGCAGGAGCGTCTGGGCGGCGGCGGCCGCGGGAAGGGTACTTACTTCCTGGTCAACCGCAGCACCCGCAACGTAGTGTGGTCGACCTATGAGCGCAGCCGGACTAGCCGGGCCGACGATCTCAACGACACCGCCAAGGACGTGGTGGCGCGGTTGGAGGCCGCGGCGAAGAGCGAAAGCAAGGCTGTGAACGGCAAGAAGGGCTGGCGTCCCTGGTAACCCAGGGCTAACGCTGTTGTTTGGCTGCCAGGACCGACCTGTAGGTGGCCTCGAGCGCCTGGGTCATCCGTCCGATGTCCCGATGTTCGGACACAAACTGCCGGGCCCGTTCGGCCATGGCGGCGGCGCCTTCTGGATCCTGGAATAGCTGGATGATCTTGGCCGCGAACTCGCGAGGGTCGTCAGCCAGTGCGCAATGCAGTCCGTCTTCCTCGCCCAACCCCTCAGCCCCAATTCTTGTTGAGACCGTCGGGATTCCCGCGGCAAAGGCCTCAAGGAGTTTCACGCGCACGCCCGATCCGCTCAGGATGGGGCAGATGAACACCGCGTACTCGGCCAGCGGCTGCCGAATGTTCTCCACAAACCCGACCAGTTGCACCGCCCCGTTGAAGGCGGGCACGGTGTGCGCGGCCGGTGGATCGGACCCGATTACCATCAGCCGGGCTTCGGGCTCCTGTTCGAGAACGTGGGGCATGACCTCGCGCAGAAACCAACGCAATGCCGCCTGATTCGGCAGGTGGCGGAAGCTGCCCATGAACAGCATCGTCTTTGGCCGGCGCGGCCGCGGGCTGAACTCATAGCCACTGGTATCGATTCCAGCACGCAGATGGTGATGGATGCGGTCTTTCAACTGCGGCAGGAACGACAGGAGGTAGTTTGTGTTCTCCTGCGTGCAAGTCTGGATCTCGTCCATGCGCGGCAGCAGTTGTAGTTCATAGCGCATGGCGCGCAGATACTCCATGAAGGCTTTCACCCGGCCCGAAGGACTGAAGCTTTTCATGGTTCGGCCAATCGACTGAAAATAAACGTCGTGTTCGAATAGCGCCCAGACGATCCGGTTGTACGGGCCGGCATATTGACCCATATTGGTGTACTCCACCTGGACCACATCGATCTCGCGCAGGAAGATCTGACGGTGGAGCAGCCATTCCACCTCACGATCGAAAAACTCGCGGACGGCGAAGGGAGTAAGGGCGCCGATCCCCTTGGGCTGGCCTTCCAGCCGGACGACGAACTCCACCGACTTGGTGTACGGCACGATGGAGGCATGGGCTTGCCGCTCCTTAGGGTCGTCAATCAACGCTAGGACGTGCAGATTAGAGATCTGGCCCAACTGCTTGACGGCTTCGTACATGAATACGCCGCCGCCGTGAATGGGTGGACAGATGGAATAGGGAGACAGGAAGAGAACGTTCAACCTCTCCGGGTTGGTTTGGACCTCCTGGAAACGGTCACGGAAGTAGCCACCCATGGGACGCCGGAGTGCTTCGGAGTCACCAACCACCGCCAGCGAACGGGCCCGCCAGCGGGTGGCCATGGCGCCGGGCAGTTGGAGAAGCGCACGGCCCAAGCCGGAGAGGCTCGCTCGTTCGCGGGATTCGCCAGCCAGCAGGCTGAGCAATGCTCCAGACCAGGCGTAGAGAAAATGATTGGCCAGGCGCGCGGGCTCGTGAATGTTCTTCCAGGCAAACAGAAGGAAGTTCTTGGCGACGACGCTTTCAATGTAGTTGCGGGAGAACTTCTTGCCGATGGTGCCCTGGTGCTCGTGCCAGACCTTGCTATGGGGTTGGTACAGGACCTGCCAGCCGCGTTTCCAAGCCATGAAGCCGAGGTCCGTGTCTTCCAGGTAAAAGGGCTTCATCACATGGTCGAAGCCACCCAGTTCCAGAAACTTACGGCGATCGAAGGCGCACGACCCGCCGCCGCCATAGAAGCACGGAAAGGGCCGGTCGATGTTGGGATCGTCATAGTGACGGACGCGCAGGGCACCCTGGCTCCACCATGCCTGGGTGAGTCCGGTCTCCTCCCGGCGCTTATGCGGATCGCTGAAGAAGATCTGGCAGGAGACTGCGAAGACCTTCTCGTTAGTGAAGCCGTCGAGCAGGGGTTGGAGGAAGCCAGCATCCACGCGCATGTCGCTGTTCAACAGGACGACAATGTCGTTCGTGGCTTCGCGAAAGCCGGTATTCGAACCGCCACCGAAACCCAGGTTTCGCGGCAGTGCGATGCAGCGAACCGTGGGGAAGAAATCACGCAGGAAGTCGGCGCTGCCGTCAGTCGAACCGTTGTCGACTACGATCACCTCGTTGCGCGGATGCCCGTTCATGGCGGTCACCACGCTGGGCAGGTATTTCTCCAGCAGATGCTTGCCGTTCCAGTTAGGAATGACGACGCTGGCGGCAGTGGTGTCCGGGAGGGTGTCTTGTGGAGTCCTGCGGGTGCCGAAGAGCTTCCAGCAAACATCGGTCAGCCATAAAGCGGGCAGTGCGAGGAGAACAAAAAGCGGCGACAGAATAGCCAGAGGGAGCTGTCGGGCGATTCGAACCAAGGTGGCAGCCATTTAGGAATTCTGAAGATCCGGACCAATACCGATGCGGCGGCCCAAGCGAACCCAACGAGAGGACTGGGCGGCGGCGACCAACTTCTCCAGGAGTTCGACACGTTGTTGCAGGCCCTGCGCCCAGAGCGTGCGTTCGGTCACGCTGGCTTCCGCGGCATCGAGCAACTCGACGCACTTCGCGAGTTCGGCGGCCTTTGCCTCGATCTGTTCATCGAGATCGCGCCGCGCCTCGATGTGCGCTTTGAACTCGTCGTGCAGTTCGGTGATTTTCGCCTCATATGCGGCGACAACTTCGCGAGCGGCCCGCTGCTCGGTCTCCATCTCGTCCTGAAGCTGCACCACGCGCTGCCGGGCCTCGTTCAAATCCTTTTCAAGGTCCAGCGCCCAGTTGGTGGTCTTCAGTGATTCCGCACGCTGCTCCTCATGCGCGGCGTGCAGCCGGCTGTGGTCCTGCTGAAGTTCCGCCATCCACGAATCCTTCTGCGCCAGTTCGGCTTCCAGCTTGGCGATGTGCTGTTCGCGCTCCCTCAGGACGTTGGAGGAACTGGGCAGGTAGAGATAGACCGGAGATCCGGTCTGGGGCGCCAAGGCGCAAACGGCCAGGAAAAAGTGGCTGGTTTGCGGTTCGGCCGGGATGCTGCCGCTTTCCACTTCGGCGACCAGCCCCGCACCTCCGGGCGTCGGGTGAAAGGCGATGGCCTGGACGTGATTTT
Source organism: uncultured Paludibaculum sp. (assembly GCF_963665245.1). Lineage (NCBI taxonomy): Bacteria > Pseudomonadati > Acidobacteriota > Terriglobia > Bryobacterales > Bryobacteraceae > Paludibaculum > uncultured Paludibaculum sp. Next base: position 4,212,029 of record NZ_OY762267.1, on the reverse strand, counting down.
GGAGGAACATCGTCACCGAGGGGAAGAACCGGCTCAACTCGGCGTGAAACTCGCCGTATTCGAACTCATGGACGTGAAAGGGATTAGGTCCCACTTCCCGGCGGGTCTCGGCGTAGTATTCCTTGTTCGGCGTCGAGACGATGAACTGGCCTCCGGGCGCCAGCAGCCGCCGTGCCTCCGCCAGCAAGGCATCCCAATCGCTGAGATGCTCGATCACCTCGAAGGCGACGATGAGGTCGAACGATTGATCGTCGAGCGGGATGTGCTGGGCGGGCGCCGTAAGAAACTGAAGATTCGACGCCTGATAGCGCTCGCTCGCGGCCACCACGGCTTCGTCGGATACGTCCAGGCCGACGACCTTGGCGGCATGTTTCGACAGTTCAAACGACCCGTAGCCCATGCCGCAGGCGATGTCGAGTACGCGTTTGTGCCGCGCCAGGCGGGCGGCGAAGGCATAACGCGACAAATGTTCATTCAGCAGGTCCTGATCGACCTGGCCCGGCACCAACCGCTCTCCGGTAAACTCAACCAAGTTGCGCCTCCGCCATCTTGCTCTTCCCGTCGAGACGGGAGTTCACTTCCACCTTACAGGGCAGGTGCAGGTAGCCATAGACCTGCCCCTCGCCAGGGCTCATCTGCAGCGAAACCGCGTTGTCGATCCAGTCGCACATCTGGTAATTCATCAGGCTGCCGTCGGCGATGGCCGGCGAGAAGGAAAACGATGAAGGGTAGAGATCGGGGATATCAAGGTGGAAATCGACGGTGTAGACGTCGCCGGGCTCCATGGGGGGCAGTTCGATGTCCTCGCGCGTGGTGTTTGTGCCGGCAAAGTCGACGCCCAGATGGTTGCGAAGCATGAAACCGACGTTCGGCATCTCAAGAGTGGTGTTGGCGCGCACGCTGATGCGGACTACTGTCTCGGTGCGGGGCTCCAGGAGTGGCAGTTTACGGCCGTAGAGGTCGAGCACGGCGATACCGATGATTTCGGCGCGTCCATCGCCGTACCGGAAGTCGATGTTCGGAATAGTCGTAACGATTTCGGGCGCCTGGACCGGTCCGTCGCGCTCCTGGCGTTCGCGGTGTTTGACTTCCAGGTAGCCGGAATCTTTCTCCACCATAGCGGCCAGATACTTAGCGACGACCATATCGGTGTCGCCGAGCTCGCGCACGCGGCCCTTGTCCAGCCACATGGTGCGGTCGCCGAGCGCCTTGACGTCGCCGGCGGCGTGGGACACAAAGAGGATGGTGGTGCCCTTGGCGCGCAATTCATGGACTTTCCGCAGGCAGCGTTGCCGGAAGTAGATGTCCCCCACCGCCAGGGCTTCGTCGACGATGAGAATCTCGGGGTCGACATGGATGGCGACAGCAAACGCCAAGCGGACCACCATGCCACTGGAATAGGTCTTGACCGGCTGATTGATGAAGTCGCCGATTTCGGCGAACTCCTCGATCTGGCGGTAGACACGATCGATTTGAGCGGAGGAGAAGCCTAGGATGGCGGCATTGAGGTAGACGTTGTCGCGTCCGGAGAATTCGGGATTGAAGCCGGAGCCTAGTTCCAGCAGAGCGGAAACCCGCCCATTCACGGCGGCGGAGCCGGAAGTTGGTGTGAGAATGCCAGCAACAATCTGGAGGAGGGTACTTTTGCCGGAGCCATTTTCGCCGACAATGCAGAACGTCTCGCCGCGCGGAACCTCGAAGGACACGTCACGCAACGCCCAGAAGTCCTCGTGGAACTTGCGGCGATTGAACGTGAGCAGCTCTTTGAGTCGGTCGCTCGGAGAGCTATAGATGGGGTAACTCTTGGAGACGGCCTGGAATTGGATCAGGCTCACGGCGGTGTCACGGTCACGCAGAAATCGATCGCGAGGCCGGCCAAACTGCGCCGGATCCTCATTCGACTCTACTGAACCGCATAAGTGTGTGTCAATTCAGGGGATAAAAGAGGAACAGGGCGACCGCCAATCCCGCACCGCAATCCATGTCTCAAAAGACTCGGATTCGTTCCGTGATGCGGGGAGCCTCTTAT